>JAJYWG010000191.1 GCA_021791615.1 Actinomycetes bacterium | reverse complement strand
GAAAGCGTCTGCAGCCGTGGTGGAGTTCGTGACCGGAGCGCTTGTCGAGGCACCTCGTGTGGTGGGACACCCGTTGCGGCAGGAACTCATGGGACTGTGGGAGGCCCGTGTTGACGGCCACGCTGTTTGCACACGCGTCGGCAGGGCTCCATATGCATGGGGCGGCACGTTGCGCATGTCCCCATCCCGGCGCGCGAGAGCCCGCCCTGCGCGAGGGCGCGCACGGGCGGGCTCAGCTCGAGGGTTCAGCTGAGGAGCTCGGAACAGGCCCGTACGTAGTCGGCGTAACGTCGCCGTGCGGTCTCGGTGACGAGGCCAAGGCGCTCGGCGACCTGGCCCCAGGAGTACCCGTGACGCGTCCGAGCCAAGAACACCGCATCAGGGATCCTGGCCTCGGCTTCGACGGCGAGGGTGACGAGCACCGACAGCTTCGCCCCCGGATCGTGCACTGAGCCGCCACGGAGAACGACAAGGGCACGGATCGCCTCGTCCAAGAGCCCCGAGGAGTCCGAGTCGGTGTAGGGGATGGCGGTGAACCCCGGGCCCGGATCATCGCCGTAGCGGCGAAGCAGATGGGGAGCCCTCGCGCCTGCGACGCCGAGGACGTCTCCGGTGAAGTCGAGCGCAGGAGCCATGTCAGTCCTTCGTGAGCTCGGCCACAGCGCGCTTCGCGCACGCGTCGTCGACGAGATCCTTGCCATCGGCTGCAGCCGCGATCAATGCCGCGGTCGCCGCGTTGTTGAGCTGACGGGGCAGCCCGTTTGCGACCCGATGCAGGCGGCTGATCGCGTCTGTGGCGAACAGCGGGTCCTGCCTCCCGCACAGGGCCAGATGGTGGCGCAGGTAGGCGGCCGACTCAGAGATGTCCATCGCTTTGATCGAAAAGCGCGTGGCGATGCGCTGGTCGAGCGCCGCGAAGATCCCCATCCTGAGCTGGCGGCTGAGCGTGGGCTGGCCCAACAGAATGCCGGAGAACGCAGAGGCGGAGTCCATCTCGGCGTTGGTCAAGAGGCGGAGCTCTTCGAGCTGGTCGGGGGTGAGAAGGTGCGCCTCGTCGACGACCAGGACGACTCGGCGGTGGCGCTCTGCCTCTTCAGCCGCCAGCAGGTCCTGCGCCTGGGCCATGAGCTCGGCGCGCTGGTATCGCGGGGCGGCACCGAGGGCGCGCACGATGGTCACGTAGAGCCCCCTCGTCCCGAAGGCGGGGTTCGAGATGTAGATGACCTGGTGGCGGGTCGGGTCGAGCCCCGAGACGGCCGCCCTGACCGCGACGGTCTTTCCGGCGCCGACGTCGCCCACGACCACGCCGAGAGCCGATTCGACGACGCAGAAGGTGATCCTGGCGACGGCCTCTTCGTGGGCAGGACGCATGAAGAGGTCCTTCGTGGCGATCGCCTTTCCGAACGGGGTCTTTTCAAGCCCGAAGTGACTGACCCAGGGAGCCGCGCTCATCGTGCCTGCTCCTCGTCGTCGGTTGCGAACAACTGGAGCTCCCTGAACGGTGGCTTCTCGCCGGTCGAGCCCTCTTCTTCGTGGACCTTGGCCACCATCTCCAAGAAGTCGATGCCGCTTGCTTGCACCGTGGGAGGTTCTGCCTGGGGAACTTGACGATGGACGTGGCGGGAGATGACGAAGGGGGTGGCCACACCGACCGGGCGACCCTCGAAGTAGACGGCGATCTTGCCCAAGTCCTCGGGCACATAGCGCAGCTCGACACGGCGTCCGACGAGCGCGGGGTCGACCGCGTACGCGTTGCCTTCGAGCGACACGCTCGCCGTCTTCGTCACCTTTCTCATGACCGACCAGCGGAATGCCTCTTCGACGCGCTCGCCCGGAGCTACACGGTGCGGGCCATCGGCTTCGAAGCGCTCAATCGGGGTCTGGCCGGTTGTCGCGTGCACCCGGCGGTTGGCCACCTGGTCGACCCAGGCACCGAACAGATCGTTCAGCTCGAAGAGGTCGTCGATCCCCCGGTGCGTTGCTTCGTCGAGGAACGACTCGCGGATGAAGCGGTTCAGTCGTTCCTGCTTCCCCCGGCCAGCCGGCTGATAGGGGCGGGAATGCACCAGGCGGATGCCCAAGACCGCACACGTCCGAGAAAGCCACGCGTTCTTGAACGGTGCGCCGTTGTCCGCGTAGAGGATGTCGGGAACACCCCGGTGGGTGATCGCCCGACGCAAGAGATCCTGGCACGCCCTGGCGTTCTCGTGTGCGTAGAAGACGCCGTCGACGAGGAGCCTCGAGCGGTCGTCGACGATCAGGAACAGCTTGGCGCGCACCGAGGTGTCGGTCCTTGGATGCGGCACCCACGGTCCGACCAAGACGTCGGTCACCCACCGCTCGTTCGCACGTTCGGCCTCGTAGCGGCCGAAGACACGGCTCTCTCGAGAAAGCGCCTCGCGGTGGAGCCCTCGCCGGCGCAACTGGGCGCGCACGGTGCGCGGAGCGACGCGGATGTCGTGGTGGTAGTAGATCATCCGGGCGATCTGGGCAGCGGATCTGCCTGGTCGCTCCAGGCGCAGCTGGCAGACCTCCTCGATGAGCTCGGGATGGGCCCTGACCGCGCCGGCATCGGCTCGGGGATCGGGCTTCAAGGCATCGAGGCCCCCTGATCGCCAGGCGCGGATCCAGCGGTCGATGGTTCCCCTCGAGTAGCGCCTTTGGCTTCCGTCTGGATGTGTGTGGGTGCGCTCGGCCGCCCGGCGCACGATCACACCGCGCTCGGCACCCGTGAGGTGCGTGCTCAGCGCTTCTGCGATCACCCCGTAGCGATGGAGCGCGACCTGCTCCCTCGTCTCGTCGTCCATGCCGACTTCTCCTCTCCTGCGCCCTCCTTCAGGGCACAGGAGGCATGAAACGCCGTCTGCCGACGACGAGGTAGGGCGAGTTCGTGTTGGGAGCGAGCACGCTCCCGCCGCTCACCGCGCAGCAGAAGCGCCAGAGCCCGAGTGATGCCCACCCCACAAGTGCGCTCGCCGCGTCGAACGACGCCCGGATCGCACGAAGCGCGCCGCCACGCTGATCGGCACCGACCGAAACGACCTCGCCTGCGAGCTCGATCGAAAGCGCGGAGAAGGCTGCTGCCAGCCGCCCTGCGTTCGTTCCGAACGCACGCACCCACCCTCTGGCGGTCGTGTGTGGGACGCCGACCGCACAAGCCGCCGGACGGACGCCGCACAAGCCGCCGGCGACTGCCTCGACGACCGAGCCGATCACCTCGGCGACATCGAGACGATTGCGCAGGCAAAAGGCTGGGAGCAGGGCGTGGGTCCGTCCACACGAGTCGCAGCGAGCCCGCCGGACGAAGATCTTGACGCAGGTTGCGGCCTCCCGGACGAACCGCCAGTAGCCCGCCCACCCCCCCATCGAAGACGCGCAGTCCGGGCAGGACGGCATCTCGACCACGACATCCCGGCCAGCGGCCGCATAGGCCTCGACGGACACCGAGAGGGGCACTACGATGGCCATGGCGATACACCGCCTTGGACCCCTTCTCGCCGCGCTCAACCGATTGCCGCGAGGAGGGGTCCCTCGCGTCTCAGGGATGACGACATCCTCGCCGACCAGCACCCCTTCTGCCAGCGAGATTCGCGGATGCCGCGCAAAGAGCGCTGCCGAAACGCCCTCGCTGGTGATCAGGCAATCACGCCGCTAACACCGCGGTTGCAGCGGCGCCGCCACCCTCTTTCTCCGGCGGAGGGAAGTGGGAAGCAATGCACGGCGATATGACGGGGATCTACGAGGTCCGCGTGAAATCATCGGGCGTGAACTACCGGCTCTTCTGTCTGCTGATCCGCACGTCGGAGCAGCTCGAGGGCCCGAGCATCGTCTGCCTGGACGGACTCACCAAGCAACAACGGACGGCCGCCCATCCCCGCGAGTACGCCCGGATCAGGCAGTACGTCTCCGAGTTCCAGAAGTACGGAAAGGTGCTTCGGTAGCGGATTCCGACGCGCTCCGATGGCGAGGGCCTGCCGGGGTCGAGCGTTCAATCCCGTCCTTGCGTGCCTTGACGGAGATACTCAAGTCGAGGGCGTCCGCGATGGCAACCAGCGTGACCAGCGTTGGATTCTTTTGCTGCTGGGAAAAGAGTCTCCGGACCGCCGCCGCCGGCATGTTCGCGCGAATGGCTAGGTCCGCCTTGGTCAAGCCAAGTTCTTGACGTCTCACGTCGAGGGCGCGCACAACGTCGTCGAACATGGCGATGCGCCGCGAAGCCACCTGGTAGGCCTCGCCGTACTCTGGCTCGGATCGGAGCCTTGCGAAGCGGTCCTCGGCTGCGGTCCTCGGCTTCATGAGGAGAGTGTAACATTTACGACACGCAGTTTCCAGCGCGTCCTTGGGTCGTTTCGTATCGCAGTTCGAATTCCCTCGTCAGACACGCTCAAGGCTGGCGTCTGACCAGTGCCAACGTTGAATGAATTTCGAGTGGGGACGGAGGGATTCGAACCCTCACTGAAGGCGGTTTAAGCGCCCTGCCTCTGCCGGTTGGGCTACGTCCCCTGGACCACAGTCTTGCCTGACGTGCAAGGTCGACTGCAGAGTCGCCCGCAAGCTCGCCTCTGCAGACTGCGAGCACGCCTCTCACAGCGAGGTCTTCCGGCGGACCCGGCCGGGACGGCAGGTACCCCCTTCCC
>JAJYWG010000473.1 GCA_021791615.1 Actinomycetes bacterium | reverse complement strand
GTGCTCGCACGGGAGAACGACGTCTCGGTCGCCGACGCCGCAGAGTCGGTCGGCGACCTCGTCGCCTGGTGGAAGCTCGCGAACCGCCGCCACCGCCCGCTCGTCGGGAGCGAGCAGGAGAACGCGAAGGCGGTGTCGATGATGCTCGACGAGCACCGGCGACGCCTCGCGGACACCCGGCGACCGCTCGACATGGCCCTCGTCGCACGCCTGCGTGTCCAGCACCCCCGCTGTCTCCTCGTCGCCCGCAAGCGGGACGGTGCCTATGTCGTCCTCGATCCCGAGGACGACGGCGACGTATTCGTCACCGAGCACACCTACAGCGCCAGGGGACAGCAGAAGTCCCGGAGCGAGTGGCAGCTCGTGGGCTCGCGCCGCACACGTTGGACGATCGCCTACAGCTCCCCGGCCCTCGATGGCTGGGACACGATGGCGTCACGGGCGGACCACTTCACCGGGCCAGAGATCGAGGCTGCGATCGAGGTCGTGCGGTCGAACGACCGTGTCGCCGGCGCCGGGCGGCTGCTCGCCGTGATGCTCGCCGACAACACCCACGGCGACCGCCGGCAGCGTCCTCGCCTTGCCGCACTCACGATCGACGACGCAGACGGCCTCGACGAGGAGCACCCGCTCTCCGGGTCACGCAGGGAGCCCCAGGTGCACAGCCACGTCTTCCGGCTCACCCGTGACGGCACCGGAGCTGTCGTCACCCGCTTGAACTGGGACGACTCGTACCCCACCGGCTCGTGGCCGTGCTGGGAGCCGACATCGAACAGCTGGGCCAGGGCCTGGCGCCAGGTGTTCCTCGACGACGCCGTCGTGGCCGAGGCCGAGGAGCGCCACGAGCGATACCTCGCGCTCCGCAAGCGGGTGGGCGAGCTCGGGGACATCGTCCGCCGCCACGAGCAGCGGGTCTGCGAGCAGTGGAACGCCCGGGAGGAGCGCCGAGCCTACGAGGCGTTCCTCGCGAAGTACGCGGACCCCGAGCTGTGGGAGGGGCACAAGAAGACCATCACGATCCGCACACTCGGCTTCAGCGACCTCGGCTCGCTCCGCGACGCACTGGCACACCTCGTCGAGGCTGGGCAGATCCTCGACGGGCTCAGCGTCGCCGAGGTGTGCGAGCGGGCACGGGTGAGCTTCGGTGTCGAGGAGCGTGGGCTGCCCGACGAGGTTGGTGGGTTCGTCGTCTGAGTGCGTTGTCGGCGTATGTAGCCGTAGTGATCACTACTCGACGGAGGTGCACCACAATGGATCTCAAGTTCCTCGGCAATGTCGGCAAGACCGACGGTCGGCCTTCGCACTCCTGGGTCTTCGGCGATCCCCCATACCGCCCGGGCGACCGACTCGTCGAGGTGTGGGAGATGTCGGTCGACGCCGGGCCGAACGACACGCCCGAGTCGCTCGCCGAGGTCATGTGGGTCGCGATGAACGTCGATGACCGGCCGACGGGGAAGTTCTTCCGGTCGATGTGCGTCGGTGACGTCGTCGTTGTCGACGACGTGGCGCTCGTGTGCTGTGCGGCCGGCTTCGAGCGGCTCGAGACCGTGCCGCCGTACGAGTCCGGGTTGGTTGAGGCGGACTTGCTTGCGGCGCTGCGTGCGTCATGAGCGGGTCTGCTGCCACGATCACCGAGCTGCGCCGACTCCGACACGCGCACCGCTCGCTCATCGCTGCCCGGCGGGCACTGCTCGTGGCCGACGTTGAGGTACCCATGGCGTTGGATGAGCTGGTCGCAGAGACTGGTGCCTGGGAGCTTGTCCCGGTAGCCACGCGTATTCGCGAATGCCGGGTATGGCCGATGGAAGTAGCGCGTATTGCTCTCAGGTGACTCGGCGCTCGCGTGCCTTGAGGGCGGAGTGGGCGTTCCAGTCAATGCGTAGCTCGCTCAGGATCTGGCCGACAAAGCCCGGCTGTATCCGAGCACATCGATGAGGATCGTCACCAGGAACCGGCAGGTATCGAGCTCGTAGTACTTGCGATCCCTCCCGCTATCGCCAATCGCCAGTGGCGAAGGGTTTGTCGCCAGAGCGGTTTGAAAGCCGGCCAGTTCCTGTGATCGTTGACGATGATATCGATGTTGCAGCTACGAGGAGCTGTCGCGCCGGCCAGTCCATGCCCACCCGTGGCAGGTGGACGGGTCCGGCCGGCGCGACGCCGCAGTTACGGGGCCCCTCCTAGCCCTTCGGCCGGATGTAACCGTCCTCGAGAGCGAGGGCAAGTCCGGCATGCTTGCTGTTGCTCATGACGGGCCAAAGCCAGCTTGTCGAGGGCGGCCAGTCGGTGAAGGCAGAGGACGAGTACGAGAACTGGAACACCTTGTTCCCGAACACCAGATAGGGCACCTGCTTGTTGACGAACTGAGCCCAGTCAGCGGTCAGTCGATCCATGGTGGGACCTGGGCCGACGAGGGCCGACTCCTTGTTGAGGGCAGCGGGGACGTTGACGGTGCCGATCCCCGGGACGCTCTCGGTCGGGCCGAAGCCGATGCCGCGCTCGCCCTTGAAGGTGCCGCTCGAACTGAAGTTCGACGGAGTCCCGAGCACGGCATTGAAACCACCGAGCGGGTCGTAGTTCGCCATGTAGTTGTTCGTCACCTGGAAGTTCCCCGAGTGCAGATCGGCGGCCCAGGTTGCCTTCGGCACACCGTTCTCTGTCGTGGCGATCCCGAAGGACGACCACGAACTAGACGCGACATCGAAGGCAGTGACGATGTCCGAGTACGCGGCGACAACTGTCATGGACAAGGTGAATGGCTTGCCGTTGGGCATCATCCACGTGCTACCAGACTTGTGGAATCCTGCCGACTCAAGGAGGGCCGTGGCCTTCGCCGGACTGTAGCCGTAGGCGTTGAGAGACTTGACCTGCCCCTTCGAGAGATAGAGGCTCTGAATCGACGCCATCAGGCCGTTAGGGGTCGCAGAGACCGTACCTCCGGCAAAGCGACTCGTGCCGTAGGCCGCCACGATCATCTTCTGTCTCGGGGTGATGTAGGCAAGTGCTTGGCGCACCTTCGGGTTGTCGAGCGGGTAGATGTGGTCATTGAAGAGCATCTGCTGCTCACCCGCCGTCGGTGCCGCCACGTGCCCGCCTGAGGTCGACTCCCACTTGGTGAGGATCGCAGGCGTCAGGTAGACATCGGAGAACATGGCGCGTCCTGAGAACAACCACGAGTAGATCTCCGAGTTGGTGGTCGCGTTGTAGAAGGTCACGCCGGGAACGTGGATGGAGCTCGCTCCGTAGAAGCCGCTCCACTTCGTGAGCTCCATGTTGAGAGTGTTCATCGCGTTGAAGGTGAACGGCCCGTCTCCGACGACTGTCGTCGGGTTGAACGCGGCGAGCTTGGTGAACACCGTGTGAAGGCTGTTCGCGGCAGAGCTCGTCGCGGCAGCGGTCGGGTTCTTCAACAGCTCGGTGAAGTAGGCGATGTCCTCCTGCTTGAGCGACGGCGTCACGAATTGTCCGTACTCGCTTGCCGGGTACGGAATGACGCTGTTGAACAGCGTGCTCTCGAAGAGGTTGGGCAGTGTGCCTGGCGCGAGAGTAAACGTGATCTCGGACGGTGAGTTGACCGTCACGTTGGTCACTCCGTCCCACGCGCTGAACCCGGCCGCTCCATCAAGGAGGAACGTGTCGTAGACGTCGGTCGCCGTCACCGACTGACCGTTCTGCCACTTCGCCCCGCTGCGCAGGTAAAGAGACACATCGTTCCCGTGCGCCACCCAGCGGCTCGCGAGCTGAGGTACGAACACGGTGATCGAGGGCGCCTTCTGGATCGCGAGGGACTCGTAGACGAAGTAGTCCAGGCCGCTCGGGAAGTTCGAGTTGTAGGCGTTGTAGGACCACGTCGAGTTCCATGCCGACGGGAACGCCGCCGACAATGGCGTCGTCGCTGCCGCGCTGGACGGCGTCGCGGTCGCGCCTAGCGCGCCAGCGGACGCGAGCAATGCGCCCGCCGTCGCAGCAGCACGCATCCACCGTGCCCGGGGGCGTCCCCGTGTTGGAACAACTGATCTCAATTGCATGATGTCCTCCTTATTGTCGTGGGAACTACTTGCTTGGCAACTGCGAAGTGGTGACATGAACTTGATGAGGTCCATGAAGCCGCAAATGCGGCAAGCTCGAAGACTGCGACGTGGTCAGGTGTGACCTTTCTCGTGTCTCACGTGACGACGGCGCACAAAGCCAGCCGATACGACCAGAACGGCGCTCACGATGACTGCTAGATCGTCGGCCACGAGGTCGGGCCCCGGTAGCTTGGTGAGGCGCATGAGCAGGGCGAGCACGAGCACGGCAAGGCCAAGGCGGAGGTGGAAACGTGCCATCTCAGTGATCATCGGACTGCCCCCTCGGCGTCGGGGCCGCGCGGATCTGTCGGCGGCGCGAGCTTGAGCCGGTCCGAAAGCGCGCAGGCGCTGCGATGCCCGGGCGTGACCTCAATGAGGCGTTGAGCCGTCGCACGGCAGGACGGCTCCACGAAGGGGCAGCGGTTCGCATAGCAGCAGCCCGAGGCAGCGGGCTCGCCTTCCCGATACTGCTCGAGGCCCTCGGCCCGGCGCATCCGAGCGAACTTGGGGTCGGGCACAGGGAGAGCGTTCAACAACAGCCACGTATACGGATGGCGCGGCGAGGCGATGACCTCGGCCGTCGGTCCCTCTTCGATGATCACTCCGTAGAAGACGACCATGATGCGGCCGTCCCGGGCGAAGAAGCGGACGACGCCGAAGTCGTGGCTGATGAACAGGTAGGAAAGCGACTCCTTGCGCTGGATGTCGAGGAGCAGCTGGAGGATCGAGACCCGGATCGAGACGTCCATCATGCTCACAGCCTCGTCCGCGACCACGAGCGAGGGGTGGAGGCTCACGGCCCGCGCGATCGCCAGTCGCTGGCGCTGTCCGCCGGAGAGCTGATGAGGGTAGCGGCGAAGAAAGTCGGGCGTCGCGTCGAGGCCGACAAGGTCGAGGAGGCGGAGCATCTCCTCCCGGGCGTCGCGCCGCTTGACGACGTGGTGGTAGACCAGGGCGGCTCCGAGGATCTCGCTGATCGGGAGGCCCGGGTTGAGCGAAGCGTAAGGGTCTTGGTGGACGAGCTGGACAGCCCGTCGGAACACCTTCCTCTCTCGACGGGTGGTGCGCCAGATGTCCTGGCCTTCGAAAAAGACCTCTCCCTCGAGGGGTTGCATAAGGCCCGCCACGATCCGGCCAAGCGTCGTCTTGCCGCATCCGGATTCTCCGACGACAGCGACGATCTCCTTCGGAGCCACGTCGAGACTCACGTTGTCAAGGACGCCTCTCGACTCGCCCGAGTTGGCGAAGCGGTGGCTCACACCTCTCAGCTCGACGACGCTCATCTTCCTGGTATTCCTGTCTCGGACCAGCGGTCAGTCGCGGCGAAGCATGCAACGGCATGGCGAGGGCCGGATGTCTCGAGGGGCGGGTCCTCCTCGCGACATTGTTCGCGCGCGAGAGCGCAGCGAGGATGGAACCGGCACCCGCTGGGGAGCGCGGCGAGATTGGGGACCTGCCCGGGTATCGGACGGGCGAACGCCTTGTCGCCGAGCACGGTCGGCACCGCGTCAATGAGCCCGGCGACGTACGGATGACGGTGGTCGCCGGAGAAGATGTCGTCGATGTCGCCCAGCTCGACGAGTCTGCCCGCGTACATCACTGCCACGCGGCTTGCTAGCTCAGCGACGACGGCGAGGTCGTGCGTAGCAAAGATGATGGTGACCCCGAGTGCCTCGTTCAAGTCTCGCAAGATGTCGATCACGAGCCGCTGGTTGAGCACGTCGAGCGCCGTCGTCGGCTCGTCGAGGACGAGGATGCCGGGCTTCAATAAGAGCGCGACGGCGATAGCGACCCGCTGCTTCATTCCTCCCGACAGGCGGCTCTCGAATGCGCCCATCACCCGGCCAACGGGGAGTCGAACGAGGGCGAGCAGCTCCTGGAAGTGACGTTTCCCTGCTTCAGCGGTCCCGAAGACACCAGGGTGGGCCTGGAGGATGTGGTCGACCTGCTGACCGATTGTGATGACTGGGTTGAAGATGGTCATCGCCGCCTGGAAGACCATCGCGACCTCGGTACCGCGCACCGTGTTCAGCTCCTTGCGGGACATAGCGACGAGGTCTCTCCCGCGGAGGAGGATCCTCCCGGAGTCGATGCCTGCAGCCGGTGGAAGAACGCCGAGGATGCTGTGCGCGAGGGTGGACTTGCCGCACCCGGACTCGCCGACGACCGCGAGGACGTCACCCTCGTCGACGGCAAGGCTCACTTGGTCCACAGCGCGGACGGTCCTGTCCTTGTCGGAGAAGGACACCGAGAGGCCCTCGATCTCGAGGATCGTGCTTGTCCTACCGGTGAGATGGGCAGTTGTCATCGGACGCGCAGCTGGGGGTTGAACAGCTGGTCAAGGGCGCGAGAGAAGAAGACGAAGGCGACCTGGAGGATGACGATCGCGGCGATCGGCGCGAAGAGGTAGAGCATGCTGCTCGTCGTGTACAGAGCACCGTTGCCGAGCGCGAGGTTGATCATGACCCCCCAGTTGTTGCCGGTTATCGGCGCGACGCCGAGAATGAAGAGACCGACCTCGGCATAGATGGCGACATTGACGTCGAGAAGGAAGTTGATCGCGATGTACGGACCGACGTTCGGCAGGAGCTCGCGAAATACCATGTGCCTCACGGGGAGTCCCTGGACCCTCGCGGCCTCGACGAACGCGATCGAGCGAAGGCTCAGGGCCTGGGAGCGGATGGCGCGCGCGAGTCCCGCCCAGGTCGTCACCGAGAGGATGGCGGCGAGGACGAACGGGTTTGTCGTGCTGATGATGCTCGCGATAACGATGATGAGAGGGAGACCAGGGATGGTGAGGAAGATGTCGACGACCCGCATCGCAATCGCATCGGCTGCCCCTCCGACGTAGCCGGCAGCGAGGCCGACGGTGACACCGACAAAGACGGTGATCAACGATGCGAAGATCCCCACTTCCATGATCGGCCTCGTCCCGACGATGATCTCTGCGAGGACGCTGTGGCCGAGGAAGTCGGTGCCGAGCGGGTCCGCGAGAGAAGGAGCCGCATATGCGTTCGCCGGATTGGCATTCTGGTTGACGTGCGCGATCCATGGCCCGACGACAGCGATAAGGACGAAGAGAGCGACGATCGCTCCACCGACAAGAGCCGCCTTGTCGGCCTTGCAGATCCGCCAGAGGTCGCGAAGGAGTCGTGTCATGTCGTCGAGCCCTCTACGATTGGCGTCGCGGCTTCGGTAGGCAACGGATGCACTTTGTGTCGCCTCGTCCTTTGCGACTGGCTGGGGCTCGCGATCCGAGGGTCGACAGTTGGGTAGAGGAGGTCGACAAGGAAGTTGGAGAGCACGACTGCGACGCAGATGAGGATGAAACAGCCCATCATCACCGTGTAATCACGAGAGTCAACCGAGTTGATGAGGTAGTAGCCGATTCCCGGGTAGCTCGTGAAGGTCTCGATGAACACCGATGCTCCGAACATGAGACCGACGGACAGAGCGAGTGTCGTCACCATCGGTAGCATCGAGTTTCGACCGACATAGGACTGCATGATCCTGCGGCTGCTAAGACCCCACGACTCTGCAGCGCGTACGTATTCAGAGGAAAGCTGGGCGACGACGCTTCCCTTCATCGTGAGCGCCCAACTTCCGACCGCCGTGATTACGTAGGCGACGATCGGTATGAAGCCATGGAGGAGAATACTCCCGATAAATGTGAGATTGAACCCGACGGTGATCCCGAGAGAGTACGCACCGCCGACGGGGAAGATGGGGTGGATGTCGGCGAAAAGGTAGAGCAGCACGAGTGCGATGAGGTAGTTCGGGAACGCGCTCAGTATCGAGAGGACCATGGTGGTGCCCTTGGCGAGGAGGGTGTCTCTACGGACGGCGAGGAAGGTGCCAAGCAGGATGCCGATCACGAAGCTGATGAGCAGCGCAACGCCCACGACGAAGAGCGTCCAGGGTAGGGCGCCGGCGATGATGTGGACGACTGTGACACCCGGATTGGTGCTCGACCGGCCGAGATTCCCTTCGAAGGCGTGAAGAACGTAGTGCAGGTACTGGTCCCAGAGAGGGGCTTTCGATTGGACGCCGTAGATCAGGCTGATCTTGGCTTGGATCTCCGCTGGCGAGAGCCCTCCCTGGGACTGGAGCTGCGCAGCGACGAAGTCGACGGCATTACCCGGCATGAGGCGGATCATGTAGAACGAGATCGAGACGACGACGTAGATCACGGCGACGGAGGCGATTGCCCGCTTCACGATGTACCTGAGCATTGTTTCGTCCTAGCCTAAGTATCGGCGGGGGCCGAGAACGTCGACGCCTTCACGGTGACGACCTCGAAGGGTCCGATCTCGAACTCGACGAGCCCCTCCACTCCAACTGAGAGCTCCTCGATATCGGACTCGAGGATGTCTGTGCGCATGACGCTCGCCACGTTGTGCGGAAGGTGGAGGCGGACCGAGCTACGACCACCCCAAGCCTCGTAGCAGCGAACGACTATCTCGTCGCCATCCTCGGCGCGCTTCACCGCGTCGAGGACGACGGAGCTCGGCTCGGCGAAGAGCAGGCTCGCGAGCCGAGGGGCCGCGCCCGCGTGGACGGTGGTCGTGACCGGGCGTAGCGGGTCGTTCAAGTCGTGCGCCGACTCCACGACACCGCCGGGCCCGAGTTCGCCGACGTGGGGCATGAGTCGGTAGCTGAAGCTGTGATGGCCCTGGTCCGCGAGCGGATCCGGCGCCGTCGGGGATCTCAGCAGGCTGAGCCGCATGACGTTGCCCGTCACGTCGTAGCCGTACTTGTTGTCGTTGGCCAGCGCTACGCCGTACCCCGGCTCGGAGAGGTCGGCGAAGCGGTGGGCGCAGACCTCGAAGCGTGCCGCGTCCCAACTCGTGTTGCGATGGGTGGGGCGCTCGACGAGGCCGAACGCGACCTCGTAGCGAGCCTGGGGAGAACGGACGGCGAGAGGGAAGGCAACCTTGAGGAGCCGGTGCCTCTCGTGCCAGTCCACCTCGTTGGTCACGTCGAGCCAAGGACTGGTCGTCGAGAGCGAAAGGCGCTGGGTGATGCTCGAAGACCCGAAGCGCCGCCTGAGGCGCAGTGTCGCCCTGACAGGGCCTTCCTCCTCGACGACGAGCTCCTCGAGGGCGAGGATGTCCTCGGGTTGGGCGAGAGCGGCCATGTCGATGTCCCATGCGTCGTTGCTCACCGGGTAGTCAGGGAAGAGCTGCAGCAGGTTTCCTCGCCCGATGAGCACCTCGCGCTGTGCTTTCTTGTCGAAGACCGAGACGACGAGACCATCGTCGTCGAGCTCCACGCGTAGGTGCGCGTTCTCGAGGCGGCGAGCATCGACCTCGAGCATGTCCTTTGGTCCAAGACGATCGCTTGCTCCAAGGCGATCGCTGCTCGGTGTCGACCTCAGGTCGTAGCAGGCATAGCCGAAGGAGGGCACCGTCGCGACGAAGCCGAGTTGGCCGTCCGCGAGCACCTGGGTCGGATGTTCAATTCCTTCCGGGTCGACCGCCACGATCGACATGCCGGGGATCTTCCCCTCGAGCCCGAGGCCGTCCACAGGCATGGTGACGATGTCGACCCGATCGTGGCCCTGGCTGTTGACGACGAGGAGCGGCGCAGCCATCGCCTCGGTCTCCACGACAGACGCGAGGCGGTCGAGGGCCCGGATGGTGAGAGCCTCGGCGCCGGCTGCGACCTGGGCGAGCTCGGCCTCGGTCTGGCGGTGTACCCAATTGATCGAGGATCCGGGGGCGATGTCGTGGAACTGGTTGACCAACAGGGTCTTCCACGCGGCCGCGAGGATGTCGCGCGGGTAGTCGTCGAACCCGCCACACGCGAGAGATGCCCAAACTTCGGCACGCCGCAGCGCCAGCTCGGCCCGGCGTAGGCCAGCCTTGGTCGCCGCCTGTGAGGTATAGGTGCCGCGGTGACGCTCGAAATACAGCTCGCCCGACCACACCGGTGAGTCGACGAGCTCCTCCCTTGCCGCACGGAAGAACGACCGGGGGTCGTCGATCTCGACGGTCGGCGAGCCCTCAAGGTCCCGAAGGCGCCTAGCCGCCTCGATCATATCGGCCGTCGGGCCGCCACCGCCGTCGCCATAGCCGAAGAGGTAGAGCGAGCGGCTCGCCTCATCGTGCTGGGAGAAGACCTCGAGGCCACGCTGGAGCTCGCCCTGGGTCATCTTGCCGCTGTAGGTGCTCGTCGGGGGGAAGTGTGCGAACACCGTCGAGCCGTCGATGCCTTCCCAGAAGAAGCTCGAGTGCGGGAAGCTGTCGTGCTCGTTGGTGGACAGCTTCTGGGTGAGGAAGTACGGAAGGCCCGCTTGGCGCAGAAGCTGCGGGAGAGAGGGTGAGTAGCCGAACGCGTCCGGGAGCCAGCCTTCCTCGACGCGGACCGCTAGCTCGTCCTCGAAGAACCGGATGCCGAAGAGGAGCTGACGGACGAGGGATTCCCCGAGGGGCATGTTGACGTCGCACTCGACCCAGAACCCGCCGACCGGCACGAAGCGGCCCTCGTGCACCTTCTCCTTGACGCGCTCGAACAGGACCGGATCGTCCTGCTGCACCCAGGCGAAGTGCTGCGCACTCGACGCGGCGAACACGAAGTCGGGATAGCTGTCCATGAGCGAGACGATCGTCGCGAAGGTGCGGACACACTTACGCCGGCCCTCTCGAAGCGGCCACAGCCACGCCGAGTCGATATGGGAGTGTCCACACGCGGTGACGTGATGGGCACTCGCGTTGGCACGTCGCGACAGGGCATGTTCGAGCGCAGTCCGGGCGGTCTTCAGGCCTCCAGACACGCCCATCGCGTCGATGGCGTCACAGGCCCGGCCGAGGGCGGCGCGCACCTGCCCGGCGCGTGAGCACTCGAGGCCGGCACTCTGGAGCAGGCCGGAAAGGACGTTCATGTCGGCGACGAGATCGCGGACCTCGTGGTCGGCGACGACGAGTTCACACGAGATGGAGAAGAGCATCGGGCCATCGGGCTCGGCCGAGAGAAGCGGCCAATCGTAGATACGAGCGGGGTGGGATGGGTTCGCAGCTGCCTCGAGGAAGCACTCGAGGTGTTCACCTCCCTCGGCACGTGCGACGAGGAGCACGTCGGGGTGATTTGGGGTGACCCCCTGCAGCGCCTGACCGGAGGCGTCGCAGGCAAGCGCCTCTCCACAGAATCCCGTCGTTCCCGCGGGGCTGATCTCTACGTGCAAGAGGACCGGCCTACCGACCCAGCCGGCCGGCACCTCGCCGCGGATCCGGAACCAGGTCGTCCCCCATGCCGGGCCCCACTTCCCATCGGTGGGAAACGTCGCGAACGGCCCCGATAGGCCCTCTCTGCGCGACACCGGCTCACCGGGCACCGACCATGCGGCAAGATCCACGGCTGTCCGGTGCTCGTAGATCCGTGGAATCAACCGCTCGTCGAGCAGCCGCCTCACCCGCAGGTCAGCGAGGTTTGACTCGGCAGTGCTTCCCACTATCTCTCCTTCGACTCGACCGTGCACCCAGTCACGAGTGACGAGGGCGCGAGAAGGGCTGACTGGCAAGGTGTGCGACGAGGGGACCAACGATTGGCGTGTCCCAGCAGGCTATGTGTGCAAGGTGAACTGAACGCAAACAGCCAGCGACGCCAAGGAGACCAAGCGGTGAACCCCTCGCCAAGAGCGCGGATCTCACCGTGTCTGCAACGTAGGCCGGCGTGGCAGAAGGCGACGGTCTCACGTGCTCGCGCCGCTGCCATCGCTTACCTCCTTCGGGGGATTGCGCCCGATGACCGGGTACTGCTCGAGGTCGACGACCGCTCCGTTCACTGCGCCTGCGCCGGGCTCGACGAATGCGAGGGCGAAGTGGGCGATGTTCTCGGGCGAGAGGAGACGGCCCGAGGGTGCAAACTTCGGTCCGATCGCCTCGTTCCAGCCCGGCGGGAGTCCTTCACGCTGCTTTAGCTCGTACTCCCCAGGAGTGAGGACCCATCCGACGTTGAAGTGGCAGACGCGAACGTGCTCGATCCCGTACCCGTCGGCGAGGTTGCGCGAGAGGGTCATCAGGCCGCCCTTGCTGATCGCGTAGACGAGTTGGTTGCGCTCGCCGCAATAGCCGTTGATCGAGCCAATGTTGAGAACGACACCGCCACCGCGTGCTCGGAAGGCGGTAAGTGCTGCTCGGGCAAGCAGGAGGGGCGCGCGCAGGTTGACCGCGATGGTGCGATCAAAGCTCGCTTGGTCGGTAGAGTCGAGATCGCCGCGAGTCATGAGAGCGGCGTTGTTGACGAGGACATCGAGGTGGCCGAAGCGCGCCACCGTCGCGGCAACGAGCGACTCGGCGCTCGTCGGGTCCTCGAGGTCTGCAAGGACGTAGTCCGCCGATCCATGGCCGCCCGCTTCGATCGCCCGCTCGACTCGCTTGGCGTCGACCTCGCTGCGACCATGGATCATGACCTGAGCGCCTTCGGCGGCGAAACGGTGCGCGATGGCCTCACCGATCCCGGTCGTGGAGCCGGTGACGAGGGCGACCTTGCCGTTCAGGCGCCCATGGCTTGGTGCCATGCGACCTCCAGTCCGGCACGGCTGGCGCGGATGAGCTCATCGAGGTCGCCGGCCCACAACGAGTCGGGTAGCTGCTTGGTCGAGAAGATCTCGAGGATGTAGGCACCGCTGTAGCCAGCGTCGGCGAAGGCCCTCAGCAGCTGCGCCAGCGGGATCTCGCCTGTGCCGACGATGGCCCGGTCCTCCACGTGCCGAGGGGTGTGCCAGTCGCTCACGTGCACTCCGAAGATTCGATCCCCGCAGGCCCTGATGCGCTCGAGGACGGCCGGGTCCTGCCAGACGTGCCAGACGTCGAGCCAGATCCCGAAGCTCTCTCGGTCGACGGCCTCGACGATGCGCAGCGCATCTGCGATCGTGGATACGAAGGTGTCAACGTTCATGAGGATCGGGTTGAGCGGCTCGAGCGCGAGCCGGACCCCGTGGATGGCCGCCAGATCGGCCAGGACCCTGTACTGGCTGATCGCGACGGTGTAGGCCTCGCGGAAGTTACCAGCGCGCGCCGCACCAGTGATCGTGACGAGTGTCGCTCCGGGGATAGACCGCCCAGCGAGCTCGATCGAGGTCCGGAGCCGTGCCGTTCTGTCGGCCGGCTCAGATGGCAGCGGCCGGGGAGCGTCAGGGAAGATCGAGTGGAGGCGAGGCTGCATGGACGCGACGACGAGCCCAGCTTCTGAGATCGTGCGCAGCTGGGCCTCTGCCCGCTCGGGGTCGAGCTTGGCCTCGCAGACCTCCATGACCTCGACGCCGAGCGCGGCGTAGGCCGCGACGTCCTGCTCGAAGCTCCACGGCCAGGTGCTGAACTCGCTGACGCCGAAGCGGGGGGCCTCCCCGGCGCTCATGGCTTCAGCACCGCCTTCACGACGCGGCCCTCGTGCATGGCGAGGAAGCCTTCCCGCCAGCTCGAGAGTGGACCGACGTGCTGGACGAGCGGCGACGGGTCGAGCTGGCCGGTGGCGAGCATGTGGAGCACCTTCTCCCACATCGCCCACGTGTGGCTGAAGCTGCCCTGCAGGTTGACCGCCTTGGCGACGAGCGGGTCGAGGGAGAAGCCGTAGGGCTTCGGCCCCCAGCCGACCTTGGTGACCTGCCCGCCGGGACGGACCAGATCGAGAGCGAGCGCAAGGGTCGCGCTCACCCCTGCGGAGTCGACGACAAGGTCGGGGCCGTAGCCGTCGGTGAGGTCCTTGATCTGCTCGGCGACCTCGGCAGGGGCTCCGGCGACAACGTGGGTCGCCCCGAGAGCGGTGGCGAGGGCGAGCCGGTCGCCGTCTGCGGCAGTGCCGACGACGACGAGCGGGCTCGCCCCTGACAAGGCGGCGAGCAGAGTCGCGCACAAGCCGATGGTTCCTGGGCCGACGACGACGACCGCGTCGCCGGGCCGGATCCGCGAGCTGACACAGACCGCGTTGTAGGCGACAGAGCACGGCTCGGCGAGAGCGGCCGTCTCGAAGCTGAGGGTCGGCGGAAGCAGGTGGATGCAACGCTCGGGGACCCGCACGAAGCCGGCCATCGCGCCATCGACGCCATAGCCGAAGCCTCGGCGACCAGGGTCGAGGTTGTAGCGCCCGGACCGGACAAGAGGTGACGTCGCGTCGAGCACGGCTGCGGTCTCAGAGGTGACGCGGTCGCCTTCTGCGAACGCCGTGACACGCGAACCGACGGCTGCAATGACGCCGGAGAACTCGTGGCCAAGGACGACCGGGTAGTTGACTGCCCAGCTGTGGCTCGACTCGTACTGATGGACGTCGCTCCCGCACACGCCGACCGCCTTCACCGCGACGAGCACGTCCTCGTCCCCGATCTCCGGCACGGAGAGCTCTCGGAGCTCGACCGAGTGGGGGTCCGGTGCGAAGTTGACGACCGCCTGCATCGTCTTGTCTCCCATGGTCTGGGTCATCGTGAAACCTCCCGGGCTCCGGGCGCGGTCGGGCCCACGTCCCCGTACGCGTGGACGCGCTGGCAGATCTCGCCGAGCACGGCACTGAGGTCACCCGAGGCGGTCCTGAACGCGTCCGCGTCGATCGTGAGCGGCGCACCGAGCACGACGAGAGGCGACCCGAGCTCAGGGGTTCGCACTGCCTGCTCGATCGAGAGCCCGCCGACGGCCTGGACCGGGATCCCAACCGCTTGTACGACGTTTGCGAGCTCGTCGAGCGGGCTCGGGGTGGGCCGGCCAGAGGCCGCTATCCCGCGACGCTCGTCGTAACCGACGTGGTGGATCACGTAGTCACACCCGAGATCCTCGAGGCGCCGGGCTGCGGCGGCGGCATCGTCAGCCCCGAGGTTGTCTCCCATGACCGCGACGCCGAGATCTCGACCCGCTTGGACGACCACCTTCACTGTCTCGGGGTGGGCTCGCTCCATCACGACGACATGGGTCGCTCCGGCCTTTGCCATCAGCTCCGCCTCGAGCCATCCCCCGTCCATCGTCTTTAAGTCGGCGACGATCGGCACCTTCGGAAATGCTTCGCGGAGTGCCCTGACGCCGTTCATCCCTTCGGCGATGATGAGCGGAGTCCCCGCTTCGAGCCAGTCGACGCCCGCCTCGACGGCGATCTCAGCCGTCCGCAGTGCCTCGGGGATCTCGACTAGGTCGAGCGAGATCTGCACGATCGTCTTCACCGGCTTGCCCCCTTGTTCGATCCCGATCCGCCCGGGCCTGACGTGCTCGGTCCTGGCATCTGGTCGACATCGTCGATGTCGTCCGCTCCCCAGCGCTGCTCGATGAGGTCCCGGAGGTAGCGAGCCGACTGGCGAATGTCCTCGAGACCCTCCTCCCCGCCCCGTTCTCCGTCCTCGATGGAGATCCATCCGTCAAAACCCTCGGAGGCGAGGCGCGAGAGGATGGCGGGGTAGTCGTTCAACCCCTGGCCCACGACCCCATGCTGGAGCGCCTCGGGGTACCCGACACCCTGGTGGGCATCGAGGTCGTCGAGGGTGAAACCGGGGCGCAGCGAGCGGTCGCTCGCGTGCATGGTGACGACCCGCTCCACGACGTGGTCGAGCAGGACGAGCGGATCGTCGCCTGCGACGATCGCGTTCGAGGGGTCGAAGTTGACGCCGAACCACGGGGAGTCGATCTTCTCGATGATGGCAAGGAAGAGCCCGCTCGCCTGGGCAAACTCGGGGTGGAGCCACAGCCCGTCCTTGTAGTGGTTCTCCATGACAACATGGACCCCACGATCTGACGCGTAGGGAAGGACAGCTTCGATCCCCTCGACAACCCGAGCGATCCCCTCCTCCTCAGCGACACCCGGCCAGCGCTGGCCGGAGAGAACGCGGACGCTGCGCCACTGGGCAGTCGGAGAGAGCTCGACCATCACGTCGACCATCTCCCGCATGAGCTCGACGGCTACCTCCCAGGCGCCGCTATGGGGATCGACGAAGTCGGGTGAGGAGCACATCATCGGAAGCTCCATCCCTACATCCTCGGACCGGCGGCGAAGTTCGGCGAGGTAGGGAGCCTCCGTGCTGCGCAGGAAGCTCGGGTAGAGCTCGACGCCCTCGATCCCGAGCGAGGGCGCTTCGGCTATCCAGTCTTCGATCGTGATGGGATCACGCGCGACGAGCTGGTCGAAGTAGCCCTTTGGAAAGGCTGCAATCCTCGGCTTGGACATCTACATGCTCCCGTGCATCTCATAGAGCCAAGGCGGTCTTGGCTGTGTGGTGGACCTTCGGCACGCGTCTCCGAGAACTGCTCTGGCGACGCGACGGCTACCGATGGGGATGTCGTTCGATCCGCTCATGTCGACGACTCCCCGCCGTGCTCCTCGTTGCCGATGAGGGCAGCGAGGAGCCGCTCGCGTGCGTCGAGGAGGTGCATCACCATCGCGGCTCGGGCTGCCTCTCCGTCTCCGCGAGCGAGGGCATCGAGGATCTCGCCGTGGAAGTCCACGGCCGCTCTCATCGCATCGAAGGTCTCGGTCGCGATGCTCCGGACGCTCAAAGTGGCCTTGGTCAGCTCGCCTTGGATATCCTCGAGCAGCCTGTTGTGGGTGCAGGTGCCGAGGTATTCATGGAACTTGATGTCGAGTTCGATGTAGGTCTCGGAATCCCCCTCGACCATGGAGAGGGTGGCGTTGTCGAGAAGCTCTCGCAGCCGCTCGAGGTCCATCTCGTCCCGGGCTCTCGCCGCCACCTCGACAACAGCACACTCGATGGCCCGCCGGCCCACCATGACCTCCTCGACGGGGAACGTCGCCCGCCGGAGCCGGACCTCTATCGGGATCTGGGCATGTCCTGCCGCGGGGCTCCGGACGACGAATGCCCCCACGCCATGTCGGATCTCGACGATCCCGCGCGTCTCGAGGATTCGCAGTGCCTCCCGAAGGACGTTGCGGCTCGCCCCCATCCGTATGCAGAGCTCTCTCTCTGGAGGAAGGCGCGAACCGACGACGTAGCGGCCAACCTGGACAGAAGCCTCTACTCGGCTGGCGATGTCCTGCGGCAGGGGCTTCCGCTGGGCCTCTGTCCGCCGATTGGCGGCATTGCCCCAGGTATCGCTAAGGCCGTCAGGCTCGAATTCCGGGGCAGTCGCGGCCTGAGGACCTGGCGCCTGACGATCGCTCGCACGGGGAGCATCGGTCACGACCGGACACCATCGCGCGCGGCGCGAACCCACGGGATTCCGGTGGAGTCGAGCAAGCCCGGCGACGACCGCAACGCGTGGCGCAGCGATAGAACTTTCATTGTCTCCCCCGCCCCCCGGTGGTTGGACCTCCTTCCACAGACTAGGGGAGCCGTGCGACTTCGTCAAGGCCCGGGAGCCGAGCTCTTCTATCGCGGTACATGCGTCGACAGACCGACGGTTGTTTGCACGAGGACCAGCGATGCTCCGTGCTGCCGTGGTTCCACGAGGGATCGATGCGGTGTCGTCCCAGGTGGGCACGGCTCAGTACACCCGTCTACCTGGACCTCATCGGTAGCGTTTCAGCTCTCCGTCAGCCAAGGCATCGGCTGCCTCGCCGAGCCGGAGCGCGACGACATCGAGGCGCCGGAGGAGCTCCCGACGCTTCAAGGTCTCGGGGGACAGCGGCTCCGCGAAGAGCCGAGCGAGCTCGACCTGGTAGCGACGCCGCACCCGACCCACTGCCTTGCGCGCCGCAAGCGTCGCCTCGAGACTCCCGCCGGGCCGCTCGAGCACGCTTGCAACCGCCAAGCCAAGATGGCCGAGCCCGTCCTGGACGGCTTCGACGAGCGAGACAGCAAAGCCGAGCGACTCGCACTGGAACAGGTCGGCCTCCCGTACGAAGTCCCGCAGGTTGTCGAGCACGTCGTCGATGGAGCGTGATAGCCGGAACAGGTCCTCGCCGTCGATCGGGCTCGTCAGCGCGCTCGAGAGCTCGCCGACGAGCTGCCGCCGGGCTGCGTCGCCAGCGTGCTCCACCTCGTGCATCTCACCGCGCGCCACCTCTGAGCTCAGCTCCGCGCGCACGAGGCGCCCGACGAGCTCCGCACCCGCCACCGTCGCGCTGAGCTGGTCGGCGAACGCGTGCAACAGCCCGTCCCGGTGGCGGTGGACCATCCCGATCCCCGTCGACAACCACGCTCGGGGCCGTGCGCTCGACCCGCGGAACGGGTTCATGCCCGGCGCGCGATCGCCGACGCAGCAGCAGCGATACCCATGCTCGTCGGGACTGTGAGCACCCAGGCCCCGACAAAACGTCCTGCGAGGGCCCACCTCACGCGGTGGATCCCCTCGCTTGCTCCCGCGCCGACGAGCGCTCCCGCGACCGACTGGCTCATGGTGAGAGGGACTCCGACGAGCCCGGCGCTAAGCGAGAGCACTGTCGAGACCGCCTCGGCGACGACGGTGTGCCGGAGGCGGACAGCGAGGACGCCGCGCCCGAGCTTCGCGGAGACGCGGCGCACACCGAGCAGCACGCCGAGACCGAATGGCACAGCTGCGAGCGCTATATCGAGACGCGGCAGCACGACCCGTCCGCGCGCCGTCGAGCCCGTCGCCACGATGAGCAGGGCGAGCACCTTCTGCCCCCCATTCGTGGCGTAGGCGAGGCACTGTGCGCCAAAGGTCACCGCATGGGTGGTACGCAGCCGGCGTCCGAGATCCTGCGCACGCAACATCGGCAGCACGACGCGCGCGAATGCGTACGCGAGTGACGCCGAAGCGACGGGTGCGGCGAAGCCGAGCCCGACGACAGTGACAAAGCGCGACAGGTCGACATGCATGCCAGCGCCGAGACCCGCACCAGCAATGGCACCGAGGAGTGAGAGCGTGAGGCTCGTCGAGACACCGACGCGAGTGAGCCCGAGGACAACGAGCATCGCTGAGAGCACCGCGACGATGAAGGCTCTCTTCGATCCCGGACCCGAGAAAGGGACGAGACCGCGCGACAGGGTCACCGCGACGTGGGTTCCGATGAGCATCGGACCAACTGCGACCGCGGCGACGAGCACGATCCACGCGGTCGTCGGGCGGAAGGCGGAGACCTGCCGACCGCCGGCGAGGATAGAGCTTCCGTCGTTCGCTCCAGCGGCCACGGCGAAGACCGCCGCGACCGCTACTAGCAGCATCTTCACCTGGTCTCCTCAGTTTCTCGACGGGCCGCGGGCGCGATCGCCGAGCGGCTTAGTCATCGCTCGTTTACCCTACGTTTACTCTCCGTTCACCCATAAGATGTAGCACGCAGAGATCGGTGCGGGAGATCACCGTGAGGCACGAGAAGCTCGGTCATGGTCGTGAAGTGGTGGGTGGCGGCGCCGAAGATGGGCTTCATCTCGGGTCTTCGCCCTGCCACAGGAGCCTGTGCCAGCCTGTCGGTTCGTTGTGGTCTTGCAGGTAAGACAAGATGGGGTCGGGTGGATGTCCCGGTGCGGGGTGCGGACTGTGCGCTTTGCAACCTTGCATCGCGTGGAGGCTGGTGCACCGCCACTTGACTGGAACGGCTATCGATCCACTCGAGGTCGTCGAGCTGTCGAGAGACCGCGATGCGAAGATGTTCGTGCTCGAGCACCACTACGCGGGTTCGTACCCAGCTGCCAAGCTCCGCTACGGGCTCGTCGACCGGATCGGCGACCGCCTCGTCGGTGTGTGCGTGCTCGGGATCCCGATGCAGGACAAGGTGCTCTCCAACGTCTTTCCTGGTCTACGGCCGGGCTTCTCGGCGGTCGGTCTGTCCCGCCTCGTCCTGCTCGACGATCCGGTCGTCGGGGTCCTGCGCGTGCCGGGCAAGCGAGAAGCTCCGCTCCCCGTGGTGTTACCGCTGCATAATGGCCGGATGGCTGCTGGCGGGATGTTCTGCTGTGCCCATCGGGCGTATAGGGACAGCAGCCGGCGACGGCTGCGCAGCGGGTGACTGTCGTCGCCTTGGTGGTGATCGTCGGCTTCGCGTTCATGCTCGGGGTGTCCGACGCCCCCAACGCCAGCGCCTCGTTGCTCGCGGCGCGCGCCGCGTCGTACCCGGCGGTGATGACGTTCTCGTTTATCATGCATGTTGTCGGCGGTCTGGTAGCCGGTCAGGCCGTCGCCCTCACGATGAGCGGTCTGGTGCATCTGCCTGCTGGGCATCTGGCCAGTGCCTGCGCGGCCGGGGGGGCGGCCAGTATCGGGTTCACGCTGGTTGCCACCCGCCGTGGCATACCGGTGAGCGCCAGCATCGCCCTGGTGGCGGGCTTGGCCGGGGCGGCGGCGACAATGGGGGGATGGCAGGCGGTGGGGTGGGGCGGGTTCCACGGCCTGCGTCCCTACGGCGTGATCGGCACCCTGGCGGCGATCGTGGTTTCCCCGGTCGTCGGCGCTGCTGCTGCTGCCGGGCTGCGCAGGGCGCTCGGGCGGGCACTGCGCCGAGCAAGTAGGTCCATGGGCCGTCCGCTCACCGCCGCCACCTGGCTGACCGCGGGTCTGGTGGCACTCGCCGACGGATCGAACGACGGACAGAAGGCCATGGGTCTTGCGACAGCGCTGCTGGTGGCAACCGGCCATCTGTCGCGGTTCGTGGTGCCGTTGTGGGTCGTGGCGATGGTGGCGGTGGTCCTGGCGGCGGGCACGGCGGCCGGGGGCCGGCGGATCGTGCGGACGGTGTCGTCCCGGTTCTACCGGGGGGATCCGACCGACGGCCTGGCCGCGCAGGGCGCGTCGGCGGCGACCGTGCTGGCGGCCGCCTGGCTCGGTGCGCCGGTGAGCACATCGACGGTGGTTGCCTCGGGCATGATCGGTGTCGGTGCTGCTCGGCGTCGCCGCCATGTCCACTGGCCCACCGTACGTACTGTGGTGATGGCCTGGGCAGTGACTGTCCCGGCGTGCGCGGTGATCGGCGCCGTGCTGGTGGGCTTCGGCCGTGCAGCGGGAGTGGTCGGTTGAGGGGGAACTGTGCACCACGGTGACGGGCGCCACAGCGACGGGCGCCAGCGGTACACTCCGGCCGCGGCGCGCGGTGGTCGGCGGAGCCGGTGGCGGCTGTTCCTGCCGACGGTCCCTGACGTCATCGCCTTGCTGGTCGCCCAGGGTGACTGCACCGTCGTCGGCATGGACGCTTTTGCCCGGTGGTCCAGCTCCGGCGAGCCCGACGACGCGGAAGCGGTGCGCACAGCGCAGCACCAGGCGTACGAAGCGCGCCGGCAGCTGCTCACGGCGCTGCAGGCGGTCCTGTCGTCGCCGATCGACCAGGAGGATCTGTACGTCTTGTCGGAGCGGGTCGACCGGGTGCTCACCCACGCCCGCAACGTGGTGCGTGAAGCAGAGGTACTGGGCCTGTCTCCGAATGCCAGCGCGGCGATGATGGGTGGGAGGCTGGCTTCGGGTAGCCGGGCGCTGGTCGACGGCTTCGGGCTGTTGGTGAAGGACCCCGAAGCAGCAGGGCGGCGGGCAGACGATGCGAGCGACGCCGTGCACCATGTGGAGGGCGACTACCGTCGGGCCATGGTCGAATTGCTGGAGCGAGCGGACCAGCGCACGGTGACGGCCACCCAGGACGTATACCGGAGGTACCTGCAGGTTGCCGAGGCGACAGTGGCCGTGGCTGACCGCCTGTGGTACGCGGTGCTACGGGGCGCCTGATCGTCGATCGCTCCCCGTGGCACCCGTAGGTCCGGCTGGGCCTTGGGGTCCGGTCTGGTTCCTTGAGATCGTCGTCTCGATGAACCGACGCGAGCTGCCCGACGGCACCAGGCGCGCCAGACCGGTGACGTCACCGCAGCAATCGTCGATCGCCCCGTTGGAACCAGTGCTCATGGCGGTGTGCGGCAAGCGCGTCGTGTTGGCCGGCCGAGCGTTGGCACACGCTGAACCTGGTGAGGAGGTGCTGCGCGGTCCCGAGGCGCCGATGTCTTATGGCTGTCGACGAGGGAGGTGGGTGACAGCCCAGTTGTCATGAGGCGTTCAACTCGGATCACAGTTGTGGCGTTGCAGCCCAGGATCCGGCTGCTGGGCTGGCTGAGACGCCGCTGTACGGTAGGCCAAGTCCGCTCGCGGGGTGTCTACAAGGAGCTATATGGGAGCGCTCCCACTCCATGCATCCTTATAACCACGTTACGTGCTCAGTTCCTTGCTAATCCTCTTGCTCCACGCGCCAGCCAGGCATGTCGGTGCCGGCACCGAGGCCTTCGCGGACTCGGGGTCCTCGCTTCCAGGAGGGTCGATCGCTCGTCTGAATCATCAACCAGCTCGCGAGGCTCGGCGACGCCTTTGAGGCGGCCGAGTTGTCTCGAGCAAGGTCATGTCCAGGAGCTCGAACAGCTGGCCGCGCCCCGCCGGACTAATTGCGAGCATATTGACTGCCTCGCGCGGTGACAGCATCTGCGCCTCGCGGCAAGCATCATCGATCCGGGGCAAACTCATGAAAGGCCTCAAGGGCCCGCGGGCCCCAAACGGTGCCCGGGCCACCGTTCATCAGTATAGCGACCCCGACTATCTCCGCGACCTCTTGGACAGTCGCGCCTCGGCGGGCCGCTCCGCGGGCGTGGGCGGCGACGCAGCCGTCGCACTCACGGGTGATCGCTATGGCGAGAGCGATCAACTCTTTCACCCGGGCAGGCAGGGCGCCGTCAGCCAACGCTGCGCGGTGCAGGTCTGTGTAAGCGCCGAGCACCTCCGGGATGGCCTCGCTCAGCTCACGGTAGGGCGCCCGCAAGCTTTCGGTCACGTCGTGATAATGAGCCATCTGTATCCCTCTCGACTTTCTCACTTTTCGGGCTTCCCGTCGCTCCGGCTGAGACGAGGTGCTGCCGGTCCCGATACGTCGGGCTGGGATCGTGTGCGAGGTGGTCGACTCGATCGCCCCTGCTGTCCTTCGACGACCTGCAAGGTGAGCTTGTGGAGCTCGTCGATGAGGTCGCGCAGCCGTCGGGAGTTGTCGAGCCAGGCGCGGTAGTGCTCTAGCTCGTCTTCGCTCAACACCTTGGTTACGGTGCGGGCGTTCACCTTCCTGGTCCACACGATGTAGGGACCATGGCGCGCCGCGTCGTCGCTGTGACAACGGCATTGCGGCTTGCCGCAGCGAGTACGCCGGATCTCGACCGAGCCAGGCAGGGCGAGGTCGATGCTCGCTAGGGCGTTGACGATCCTTCGCTGGCGTCGTCGTTGCTCTCCAGTCAGCGCCAGCGGCTGTTCTTCTCGTGCCCCTCGCTGTCGACGCTCGACCACACCATCCACCCTATCCGCTCGATCCGTCGGTATAAAGGCCGACGGACTATCGAGCAGGAGGTTGCGCATGGCACGGTCCGTCAACTCGAAGCAGCGCGAGGCTCGCGATCAGCCAGCGGCGCCGGGCTCGCTCCAAGAGCTTCTCGGGGTCTTCCGCGGATGCTTCAGCGCGTGGACCTTCCCGGTGTTCTGCGCGCTCGCCTGTGGGCTGATCGCCCAGTCCGCCCGACGGACCGTGTGCGGAATGCTCGTCGGTGCCGGGCTCTCACAGACCTGGAGCCACCACCGGGCGCACCGCTTCTTCTCCCATGCCTGCTGGTCGATTGAGCAGGTCTCCGCGGTCCTCGCCCGCCTGGTTGTGCGACTGCTGGTCGCAGACGCAGCGCCGATCACCGTCGCGATCGACGACACGCTGTTCTCCCGTCGCGGACCGAAGGTCCACGCCGCGTCGTGGTTCCACGACGGCTCTGCGGTCGGCAAGACCAAGATCGGCTATGGCAACAACTGGGTCATCTTGGCGATCGTGGTGCGCTTGGGGTTCCTCGACCGGCCAATCGCGCTGCCGGTCGGCTTCGCCCTCGTCCAAAAGAACAGCAAGGACTCCTCACGGCTCGCCCTCGCCCGCCGGCTCGTCGAGGCGCTCGCAGCGACGCTTCCTGGTCGGACGATCCACGTCGTCGCCGACTCGGCCTATGCGGGAAAGGCGCTTCGCGGCCTGCCGGGATCTGTGACCTGGACCACCCGGCTCCGGTCCAACGCCTCGCTGTACGAGCTCGCGCCGGCGCGCAGCGGAAAGCGTGGCCGGCCGCGCACGAAGGGGGCAAAGCTCGCCCGCCTCGCCACCCTCGCCAACACCATGTCCTTCAGCCCGACCACAGTCACCCGCTACGGCACGACCTCCACCGTCTCGACTGCAGTGCGGCGCTGTCTCTGGTATGGCGTGTTCGGCCCGCAACAGGTCCAGGTCGTCTTCGTCCGGGACAAGTCACAGGACGGCTACGACATACTAATGGGCCACGTGATTACCGGACTCGTTACTTACTTATACGTTGATATAGGCGAGATCTGGCGACCGGAAGAAGCCGAGGACGATCTCCCGGCAGCTCTGGAGGCGGCTGACTGCTTTCTCAATCCCGGCTTTCATCTCCTCAAGGCTCCGAGCAGCCATCTTTCCGACGCGGTCGTGCTTAATGTTGTGCCAGACCCATTCGTCGGGGTTGAGCTCGGGTGAGTAGGGCGGCAGGTAGAAGAGCTGCAGCCTTCCCCTGGTCGAGGCGACAAACTGTCGGGTCTTTGCTGACTTGTGGGCGGAGTGGCCATCGAGCACGAGGAAGATCTTGCCGGGGATGTCGTGGAGCAGCTTGTTCAGGTACTCGATGAAGGTGTCGGAGTTGACCCGTCCTGCGAAAGAGAAGTGCAGCTTTCCCTTGGCAGAGACCGACGAGATCATGTTGAGGCTCTTGCGCTGGCCCGTGCCACGCACGATCGGGGTTCTGCCGATCTCTCCCCAGGTGGTGCCGGCGTGGTGGTCGGTCCGCACGCCGGCCTCGTCGCAGAAGAAGATCTGGGCTCGAGCCGCTGTGGCCGCCGCGGCGATCTGCGGGTACTCCTCCCTCTTCCACCGCTCAACGGCCTCTGGATCCTGCTCGTAGGCGCGTACGAGCGGACGTTGGGGTGACAGCCCCATGCGCTTCAGCAAGTTCGAGACGCCCTGGCGGCTCATTTGCACCCCGAAGCGGTCCTTGATGAGGGTGCGGACCATATCGCGGGTCCACAGCGCGAAGTCGAAGTGCAGCTGGCGCGGATCCTTGCCGACGATGAGGCTGCGCAGCCGCTCGACCTGCTTCAGCGACAGCTTCGGCTTCGCGCCGGGCGCACTTCGGACCTTGAAGGACTCCTCGCCCTTTTGGCGGTAGGCCGCGAGCCAGCCGTAGACGGTCGAGCGCCCGACTTCGAAGGCGGCGGCCACGACCTCGGGATGCGTGCCGGCCTCGATGAGCTTGATCACCTGGGCCCGCTTCTCCTCGAGCCCGCGGCGCTTCACCCGCCCAGTCTTTGCCACCCAACTATCATCGCACCTCCGCCGCGACTAGTCCAGTAATGCGCTAGCCTTTTAGTAGCGCTCGTCACCACCGACCTCGACGTCAGCGCCGCAGGGGTCATCGAGCGTTAGGGCCCGTGGCGCAATAAAGTGAGCGGTTAGGGCGGCATGATCGAGTAGTTCCAGTCGGGGTGCCAGTCGTGGCGCTTGATCGGTACGGCACGGAGCTCTGCGTCGGTGATCTTCACACCGGTCGGGTAGTAGCCCGTGTCGAGGTCGGACTGGACCTTCAGGCCAGTGCTGGTGGTGGTTGCCGCGATCAGCTCGACGACGGTGCGATAGGTCATGAGAGGCTTGCCACGCCAGTTCATCGAGATGAACGAGAACAGTCGATGCTCGATCTTGTTCCACTTCGAGGTGCCCGGCGGCATGTGGCACACGGTGATGATCAGACCGATCGTCGCTGCGAGCTTTCCGAGTTCGACTTTGAAGGCTCGGGAGCGGTAGCTGTTGGACCCCCCGGCATCAGCGGTGATCATGAGGCGCGTGGCCGTTGGGTAGCGAGCCTTCCCCATGCGTTCCCACCACCGGGCGATCGACGCGACTGCGAAGGCCGGGGTGTCGTGGTCGTCGCCCACGTTCACCCATCCTTCGTTCGCGCCGACGTCGAGCACACCGTAGGGGATCGCCTTGCCCATCTCTGGGTCAGGGAAGTCGTGGACGCCGACCCGGGTCGGCTTGCCCTCGGGCTCCCATTCCTTGCCGCCGTTGGCGTAGTCGCCGACCAACTCCTTCTTCTTGCAGTCGACAGAGATCACCGGCTGGCCTGCTTGGAGGTGCTCTTTCGCCTGGTCGTTGATGTAGCGGAACTGCCCGTCACGATCGGGGTGCTGTCTGCCCTCGGTGACCTTGGCGTTCGCCTGGAGGCTGTAGCCGAGGTAGTGCAAGAGGTCTCCCACCAGGTTCGCCCCGACCTTGTGGCCCAGGCGGGTGAGCTCTGCAGCGAGCACTCTCGTCGACTTGAGCGTCCAGCGAAGCGGGCTCATCGGATCCCCGCGGGACTCGGGCTCTACCAAGGAGTCGAGCGCCACGATCAGGTCGGGGTCGAGGTCGATCTTGCGCTTCGGACCCGCCCCAGGACGGCGTATCCGCTCTCCGAGTACCGGCCCCTCGGCCAGGTCTTTTGCCCCCGCGATCAAGGTGTTGCGGCTCATCCCGGTTGCCTCGGCGACTCGAGCTTGGCCGCCACGGCCCAGCACCTCGACCATCGACGCTGCCAGCAATCGACGCTGGCGCTCATCGAGGAACGGAGAGGTCAGCGAGAAGAAGCGAGACAGGCCCTCTTCGCCGAGCTCCACAGCGACAGCCTACATCGCGCGCCCAATAATCGCGCGGATCCTAATTCCCCACCTTCTCGTGGGGACGAGCGATTCGCCACCGCGCCCCTTGTCGTTGTAGACGCCTCGCGCCGAAAGGAGTGGGGCGACATGGCAAGGAGGCACTTCGAAGTGATCGACGTCGTGGAGGTGCTCGAGCACTGGCACGCCGGGCGGCCGAAGGCCGTCGTGGCAACCAGCCTCGGCATCGACCGAATGAACCGGCCTGGGATGCTTGGAGACTCCATACCTTGGAAGTGAGGATGGAGCATGACCGACACCAGACCCTCCCAGAGGCGCTACCCGCCTGAGCTGAAGGACCGCGCGGTGCGCATGGTCACCGAGCTGCGACACGCCGACCCCGGC
>JAJYWG010000386.1 GCA_021791615.1 Actinomycetes bacterium | reverse complement strand
TCGTCTCGGGCAAGCGAGAGGAGGGCGGGCGGCGCCTGGTGGACCTCGACGTCCGGCTCGTGAACCAGGACGGCGAGGAAAAGGTCGTCGGCGAAGCGACGGCCGAGGTGCCTGCCGCGAACTGAGCCCGGGCACCACCGCCCGCTCGACGATGTCGCATCCTCAGCGCTTGGGGGACAGGGCAGGGTGGTTGCGTGCCATGATCGACAGCACCAGGCGCGCGGGGGCGTGGCGGCCGGCAAACGCGCCGATGCGGTTGGCCATGCCCGGGATCACGACGTCGGCGTCGCGTTCCATGCCGTCCACCGCTTCCCGCGCCACGCGGCCCACCGGGACCCACATCACTTTCGGCAGGGCCTGAGCTGCCTCATCGTCGGTGATGCCGGCGGCCTCTCCGAACCCGGTGTGCACCGGCCCGGGGCACAGGGCGGTGACGTTGACACCGACCGCCCGGAGCTCGGCCCGTAGGGCCAGCGAGTACGACAGGACGAACGCCTTGCACGCGCCGTAGCCGGCTTGACCCGGCAGGGGTTGGAACGCCGCGGTCGACGCGGTGTTGAGCACCGAGCCTCGCCGCCTGCTGGCCATGCCCGGGGTGAAGAGCTGGCAGAGATCGACGACGGCCTCGACGTCGGTACGGACCATCGAGAGCTCGGACGAGCGCTCCGCTCGGTAGCTGGGTCCCATCGTGCTGGCTCCTGCGTTGTTGACAAGGACGTCGACCGTGAGCTCTCGGTCAGCCAGGGCGGCCGCAAGCCCGCTGCGCGCGTCGGGGTCGGTGAGGTCTGCCTGGAGCACTTCGACCCTCACGCCGTACGCGCCGGCCAGCTCGTCGGCCAATGCCCTGAGCAGCGCGTCGCGCCGAGCGACGAGGGTCACCCCATGGCCTCGGCGGGCCAGCTCGCGGGCGATCTCGGCGCCGATGCCCGACGAGGAACCGGTGACCAGGCAGGTGGTGTGGGGTGCGGGAGCAGGGAGGGGCATGCCCTGCATGGTAGGGCGCGAGCCCCAGCGCCCGCTGTGGGCGGCTTCGCCGGGAGGTCCGTCGCGAAGATCCAGGCCAACCCTCTTGGCAACGTCGCCGTGAAGGAGGAGAATGGGAGCAGGGTACGGGGTGATCGAAGGCCCCGGATCCCGGACGACGGAAAGGAGCTTGCCGATGCGATCGACGGGTTCTACCGAGGAGGGTGATCCGCCGGGTCGGAGACAGCCACCGTTCGGTGGCGAGCTTCAGCCGGAAGCCTGAACGGACCGACGAATTTCGAGGCCGGAGAGGTTCCGTCCCCCGGGCACACCGTGCACCGGGCTGGCGGTGGACTGACGTCGGCCCCTCAACGAGCAACGTCCAGTGAGCCGGGCGGGCTTCCGGCGACAGGCGTACCAGGAGTGGATCGGGGCCGGCCGTGGGGCCGGCCCCGTCCGTATCGACGGGCGTGACCAGGCATTGTCGGGCATGACCAGCCGAGAGCAGGCTGGAGCAGGTCCAAAGAGCCCTCAGCGTGTGCGCCGGCGAGCCAGGGTCTCGATGCCTTCCAAGTACGCCGTCAGGCTCGCAACGGACAGCTCGTCGGGTGCCGGCGGGTCGTCGGTGGCTTGGGCGAGGTGGCCGAAGCCGTAGATGGCGACTGTCCAGGCTGCCAGCAGTGCCGATGCGATGATGTACGGCTCGACCGACGCTGGGTCGTAGCCGAACCGCTGCTCGAAGAAGGAGGCGAGCCGGCGGAGCGCCTCCACCTTGAGCTGGTAAAAGCGGCCGGCGATCTCTGCATGGGACTCGCTCAGCAAGAGCGCGGCCACGACCGGGGGGATGGGTCGGCCACTGGGATCGCGCAGGCGGATGCCGCTGGCGTAGCCTTTGAGCTGGAGATGGCCGAGCGTCTCTTGGAGCAGCTCGCGGAGCCCGGCTTCCTCGGGGACGGTGCCCAGAGCCGCCATGAAGTCCTCGAACCAGTCCTGAAAGCGCGCCAGTGCCACGTCGGCTTTGGACCGGAAGTGGAGGTAGAAGGTCCGCGACGCGACGTCGGCCCGTTCGGTGATCTCGAGGAGCGTCGTGGCGTCGTACCCGCGCTCCAAGAACAGCGCCGTCGCGCTCTCGACGATCCGCGATCGGGTCTCGGCCTTCTTGCGCTCCCGGCGAGACGCCCCGCTGTCGCGCTGTCCGCCTCCTGTCACCTCGCCCTCCGTTCTCCCGCTCCCACAATAGGCCGGCAGGGGGCCGCTTCCCCAGCGTCCCGCCGCCCCCCGCCGCTTTCAGCCGAGGTGCACCGAGAGCGCGGCGGCGAACCTGGCCGGCGCCTCGATCATCGGGAAGTGACCGACCTCCTCCAAGACGGTCAGTACCGCGTCGGGACGCCGTTCGACGAGGCGGTCGGCCATCGCGGCCACTGCGATGGGGTCGTCCTGACCCCACACCACGGCGAGGGGAGAGGGGTGGTCTTCGATGGCGCCGGTGAAACGCCGCTCGTTGCGCCGGCGCTCCTCGATGTAGCGGATCAGGCGGGGCAGGTTGCGGTGCCCGTCCTCCCGGGCCACCAGGGCCCACATGGCGTCGAGCTCGGGCGCGGCGACGTGGTGGGCGGGGCTGAACGTCTGAGACAGGCTCGACGTCATCGACGCGCGGTCGATCGGCGCGTCGGGGCCGAGCCGCTCGTCGGGGAGGGAGAGCAGCAGCTCCTGGCCGGCGCTCAGCTGGGCCATCTCGATGTAGATGCTCCCGTTGGTCACCACCCGCCGGGTCACCGTCACCGGCCACCGGCCTTCCATCTGCCGGGCCAGGAGCTCTCCTCCGACGGTGTCGCCAATGTCGTGGGTCAGCAGCGCCAGCTGGCCGAGGCCGAGCTCGGAAGTCCAGGCGGCCACCGCGTCGGCTTGGACGTCGATCGTGTAGGCCAGGTCCGGCTTGTCCGAGAGGCCGTACCCCAGCAGGTCGATCAGGAGCACCCGCCGGTGCTCGGACAATTGGTCGAGCACGAGATGGAAGTCGAATGACGACGTCGGGAAGCCGTGGATCACTACCAGCGGCTCGAGCGTCTCGGTGAGGGTCGCAGGACGGTCGACGGTGAAGAAACGGTGGCGGTGGGGCGGATTGCCCACCGCCAGATGGCGCCAGGTGCCCGCGGCCTCCCACGCGCCGACAGACGCGGCCCCTGCCTCGGACCCAGTCGTCAACTGCCCACCATCTCGACGCGGGCCGATCAGAAGAAGCTGAACTTGGGAATGCCCGAGTCGATCCCCTTGAACAGCTCGCCTTTGGCCGCCACCAGCTCGGCCGGGGTCCACGCGTTGTCGCGGTGCACTTCGCCGACCGGGTGGAACCCGCCCATGGCCCAGATGTTCCCGCCGAACACCACGAACACCTGGCCGTTCACGTCGGCGGCCGCGTCGGACGCCAGGAACCCGATGAGCTGTGCGACGTTCTTCGGGTCCCACTCGTCGAACGCGTCGTCCTTCTTGGCGGCGAGCTGGCCGAAAAGGTTCTCGGTCATACGGGTCCTGGCCCTGGGGGCGATCGCGTTGACGGTCACCCCGTAGCGCTCGAGCTCGCGGGCGAGCACCCACGTCATCGAGGCGATGCCGGCCTTGGCCGCCGAGTAGTTGGCCTGACCGGCGTTCCCGTAGAGGCCGGCTTCGGACGACGTGTTGATGATCCTGCCCGAAACGGCCTCGCCGGCCTTGGACTTGGATCGCCAGTACACGGCGGCGTGGTGGGTCGGGGCGAAGTGGCCCTTCAAGTGGACCCGGATGACGTCGTCCCAGTCGGACTCCTCCATGTTGAACGACATCTTGTCCCGGAGGATGCCGGCGTTGTTCACCAGGATGTCCAGCGATCCGTAGGTGTCGACCGCCTGCTCGACCACGCTCTTGGCGCCATCCCAGGAGCTGATGTCGTCACCGTTGACGCTCGCCTTCCCGCCCGACGACGTGATGAGGTCGACGACCTCCTGGGCCGGGTGGACGTCCCCTCCCTGGCCTTCGACCGATGCGCCCACGTCGTTCACGACGACCGTCGCTCCCTCCGACGCCAGCAGCAACGCCTCTTCGCGCCCGATCCCCCGGCCGGCGCCGGTGACGATCGCGACTTTCCCGTCGAGCAGTCCCATGGGTGTCCATCCCTTCCCCGTCTGGCCGACCGCCCGGAGCGGGCGGTCGCTTGTTGGTGCGCCCGGCAGCATTGCCCACTGCAGACCCGCGGGGCAAACACGCACCTTTCGGGTCCAGAGCAGATGGGCCGGCCCCGCCCGTCACCCCGAGGCCCGGTGCCGGGTGAGATACCCGCCGACGACCTGGGCCACCGAGGCCACCGTGTCGCTGCTCGCCCTTTGCGCGCCCACGACCGAGGTGAGGCTCACCACCTCGCAGAGAGGGTGCCGGTCCACGAGCAGCGCGACCGCGTCGGGATCGGCGGCCCCGACGACGCACAGGATCGGCGCCCTGCCGGCCACGGTGTCGGCGACCGAGCCGACCACCTTTCCGTCGAGCGAGGAGCGGTCCAAGTGCCCCTCGCCGGTCATCACCGCGTCGGCGCGGGCCAGGCGGCCGGGGAGCCCCACAAGCTCCGCCAGGAGCGAGAACCCCGGGCGGAGGCGGGCACCGAGCACGGCCAGACCGCCGGCGAGGCCTCCGGCCGCGCCGGCGCCGTCCAACTGCGTGACATCCACGCCGAAGTCGGCCCGGTAGCGCCGGGCCAGCTCGGCCAGCCGGCGCTCCAGCACTTCGACTTGCTCGGGTCCGGCACCTTTCTGCGGGCCGAAGACCCGAGCGGCCCGAAGGAACGGCGTCCGCACGTCGCAGGCTGCCACCAGCTCTACGTCACCGAGGCGCCGGGGTGTGCCGATTGCCTCGACGGCACCCAGCCCGCCGTCGGTCGTTGCCGAGCCTCCGAGCGCGACCACGATCCGCCGGGCGCCCGCGTCGGCGGCAGCGAGCACCAGCTCGCCCACGCCGGCAGTGGTGGCGGCGAGCGCGTCCTGGCCCGACGGTGCGGGGAGCAGGGAGCGCCCGGCGGCCCGCGCCATCTCGATCACCGCGGTCGGGCCATCGCCGGCCGAACCGGAGGGGAGGAGCCGCCACTCGGCGGTGACCGGCCGACCCAGCGGTCCGCTCACCGTGGTCCAGCGTGGCTTGCCGCCCAGCACGTCCAGCGTCCCTTCCCCGCCGTCGGCCATGGGCACCTCGTCGGCCGTCCACCCGGCCGCCCGTGCTGCCGTGGCCGCTGCGTGGGCGACCTCAAGCGCGGTGGCGGTCCCGCGAAACTTGTCGGGCGCGGCTACCAGGTGAGGCATCCTGCCATCATGGCCGGAGCCCGCGCCGAGCACACGCGCCGGTGCCCGATGGTGCGGGCGAGAGGAGTCGAACCTCCACCCCCGAAGGGACCGGGACCTAAACCCGGCGCGTCTACCGTTCCGCCACGCCCGCGGCGGCATGCCCGCGGAGTCTAGGTGGTCCGGCAATCGCCGCCCCAGGTGTCCCCGCCGCACCGGTGGGGCGGATAGCCTCGTGGGCGTGCCACTCCAATTGCCCTCTTTGCACGTGACCTCTGCTGCCGGCTCGCCCGAGCCCTCGTCGGAGATCTACCAGCGCCTGTTGAAGGAGCGCATCGTGTTCATCGGCAGCGCGATCGACCAGAGCACGGCGAACATGGTGTGCGCCCAGCTCATCCTGCTCGAGGCCGAGGACCACGAGCGGGACATCTCCTTGTACATCAACTCGCCCGGCGGTTCGGTCACCGATGGGCTGGCCATCTACGACACGATGCAGTACGTACGTCCCGACGTGAGCACGATCTGCGTCGGCCTGGCTGCCTCGATGGGCCAGTTCCTGCTCTGCGCGGGCGCACCGGGGAAGCGCTACGCGCTGCCCCACTCGCGGATCCTCATGCACCAGCCTTCGGGATCGATGCAGGGGCAGGCGGCCGACATCGCGATCCAAGCCGAGCAGATCGTGTACTTGAAGCGGATGATGGCCGAGCGGATCGCCTTCCACACGGGCCAACCGGTCGACCGGATCGAGGCGGACTCCGATCGCGACCGCTGGTTCACCGCCGAGGAGGCGCGCGACTACGGGTTCATCGACCAGGTCATCGATCGCTCGGTGAGCCAGGTCGGTGGCGGCGGTAGCTGAGCGTGGAGCTCGAAGCCCCGACGCCTCCTCCAGGGTCGCGTCCTCGTCCCCAGAACGCGCCGCCGCCGGCGATCCCTCCCCGGCGCGTGGCCGACGCCTCGCCGATGGCCGATCCCGAGCTGGAGCGCCCGGGCACGCGCGCGAAGGCGACCCGCGTGGTGTCGGCCAACGTCAACGTCCGCCAGCGGCTTGCCGAGATCTGGCGAGCGCGCGAGCTGCTCGTCTACCTGGTCCGCACCGAGATCAAGGTGAAGTACAAGAACTCCTTCCTGGGCCTGCTGTGGTCCATGCTGTCGCCGGCGATGACGCTGGCCGTCTACACGCTTGTATTCGGCGTGCTCTTGAAGAGCGAGGTGCCGAACTTCGTCATCTTCTTGTTCTCGGGCCTGCTCATCTGGAATTTCTTCCAGACCGGGGTCATGACCGCCACCGGTGTGGTGGTCAACAACGCCGGTCTGGTGAAGAAGGTTTCGTTCCCTCGGGAGATCCTGGCCTTGGCGGCGATGGGGTCTGCCGGGGTGTTCTTCTTCTTCCAGAGCTGCGTGATGGCCGTGTTCATGATCGCCTTGCGCATGTCGCCGGCGTGGCCGATGATCTGGCTCCTCGTCGTGGCCCTGGTACCGATGCTCGTCTTCGCCTCGGCGCTCGGCATCTTCCTCGCCGCCGTGAACGTGTACATGCGCGACACCCAGCACCTCGTCGAGGTCCTGGTGGGAGCGGCCTGGTTCTGGGCGTGCCCGATCGTCTACAGCTTCAAGCTGCAGCTCGCCCCTCACCTGCAGGCGGCACACCACTGGGCCAACTGGCTGTACTTCGCCAACCCGATGACGCCGCTCGTGATGACCTTCCAACGGGTCCTCTACGATCGTCCGGGCCTCCAGGCGCTGAGCATCCCCCACCCTCCCCACACGCCGGCGCCCACCGGGTACCTCCTGCCCACATGGTCGATGCTCGACTACGTGCGCGACGACCTCTATGTCCTGGCGGCCTCCCTCGTCTTGTTCTACGTCGCCATGGTGATCTTCGGTCGCCTGGCCGGGAACTTCGCCGAGGAGCTCTGAGCCCCATGGCCGAGCTGGCAGTCGACGTCCAGGCGGTGTCGAAGCGCTTCCGCCTCTACCAGGAGAAGTACTCCTCACTGAAGGAGAAGATCATCCACGCTGGCAAGGTCCCCTACGAGACCCTCTGGGCGCTGAACGACGTGAGCTTCGAAGTGCGAGAGGGCGAGACGGTGGGGATCCTCGGGCGCAACGGCTCGGGCAAGTCCACGCTCTTGAAGTGCGTGTGCGGCGTGCTGCAGCCCACCTCGGGCCAGGTGGTCGTCCGGGGCAAGCTGGCCGGGCTCCTGGAGCTCGGAGCCGGGTTCCAGCAGGACCTGTCGGGGCGCGAGAACGTCTACCTCAACGGGTCGATGCTCGGGCTCTCCAAGAAAGAGGTCGACCGGGTCTTCGACGACGTGGTCGAGTTCGCCGAGCTGGGGCAGTTCATCGACAACCAGGTGAAGTTCTACTCCTCGGGGATGTACGTCCGCCTCGGGTTCGCCGTGGCCGTCAACGTCGACCCCGACGTCCTGGTGATCGACGAGGTCCTCGCCGTGGGCGACGAGCGGTTCCAGCGCAAGTGCATGGACCGGATCAAGCGGTTCCAGAAGGAGGGCCGCACCATCCTCTTCGTGTCCCACTCCCCGGACCAGGTCCGCTCCATCTGCGACCGGGCTGTCGTTCTCTCCGACGGCGTGATGATCGGGTCGGGCGCGCCCGGCGAGGCGGTGCGGATCTTCCGGGAGCGCCTGATGGAAGCCGGTGACGAGCTCTCCCTCGGCGGCGCCGAGGACATCGCCGTGCCACCCCCTCCTCCGCCTGCTCCGCCCGCGCCGGCCGTGCTCCCCGCGTCGATCCAGCTACGCGGGGACGAGGCGTCGGCCGGCGTGCCGGACCTCGCCCGGCCGGTCCGCCTCACCGAGGTGATCGCGTTCTATCCAGAGGTGAACGAGCGGAGGTACCTGCTCCCCGGCGAGACGCTGATCGTACGGGTGGGGTTCAGCGCCACGGTGGCCACCGCACAGGTGGTGTTCTCCATCGACGTGCGACTGGACGACGGCTCGGTGCTGTTCCGCACCGACACCGAGATACTCGGCCTCTCCTACGACGCGCCGGTCGGCCCCAGTGCCATCGACTTCCACTTCGAGGGGCTGCCGCTGTTCGACGGCACCTTCGACGTGTGCGTCGGCGTCATGGGACCCGGCGGGATCCTCTTTGACTGGCGGGAGCCGGCCTGCCAGTTCGAGGTAATGAACCCGGGGAGGTCGACGGGGATCGTCGACCTCCCGGTCCGCCTGGCCATCGTCCCGCGCGAGTGGGTCGGCGGTGGTGGGCTGGACGACGCGTCGGCGGCGGAGATGCCGGCGTGAGCGGCGGTGGGGGAGCGGGAGGACCCGGGGAGGCGGGAATGACCGAGACCGAGCAGGCCGGATCGGAAGAGGAGCACCGGGTCTACCTGGCGCGGGTGATGGCCGAGATCGACGAGGAGGTGCGCCGCCGCCGGGCATCGGGCGACCTGCCGGCGCGTCTCGAACGAGAGCTCGACGAGCTGTTCCTCGCCCACTCCCCTGTGGCCGGCCGGGGCGGGGCGCTGGAAGACGCGCTGGAGATGGTGGATGCCTCGGCCTTCATCGACCCGGCTGTGCCGGTGGCCTCCAAGCGGGCCGGTGGAGCTGTCGTGAAGAAGAGCCTCCGAACGCTGAACTTGTGGTACATCGGGTTCGTCACCCACCAGGTGAGCCAGTTCGCCGCCGCGACCAGCCGTGCGCTGCACCTGGTGGAGGAGCGCCTGGTCGAGATCGCTCGCGAGCTCGATGCCCAGCGGGTGCCGCCGGCGCCGGTGGTGGACCTGCCGTCCGAGGACGCCGGGCCCCGTTGGTGGCTGTCCGACGCACTCGGCGCGCTCTCGGCCGTGCCAGGGCGGGTGCTCCACGCGGCAGCGGGGGACGGATCGTTCGTGCGCTCGCTGTGCGCGCAGGGGGTGGACGCCTACGGCATCGATCCGCGTCCGGGACGCATCGGCGCAGGCGAGCGCGAAGGCCTCGACCTGCGCGAAGAGGACGTCGCGGTGCATTTGCGAGCAGTGGCGCCAGCCGAGCTCGGCGGCGTCGTCCTCACCGGGGTCGTCGACGCGATGGTCCACGGCGAGCGTCGCCAGCTCCTCGAGCTGGTCGCGGACCGCCTCGCGCCCGAAGGCGTGCTGGTGATCGTCTCGTGGGCTCCCTCGGCCTGGGCGGGTGACGCGGCGCCGCCCGAAGCGGACTTGGCGCCGGGCCGCCCGCTGCGCCCCGCCACCTGGGCGCACCTCCTCGGGCCGATGGGGTTCACCGTCGACGTGCAGACCGGGCCTTCGGGCACCGACTACACGGTGACCGCCGTCCGGCGCCGTGCTCGATCACCCCGGTGAACGAGAGGCTCGAGCGCGGCGCCCTGCCGGTGCCGGCCGTCCACCAGTTCGTCCCGGCCCTCATCCCCCGTGACGCCACGGGGAGCCACACGCTGCTGCTGCGCGACGTCCTGCGCAGCGCCGGGTGGCGCTCGGAGATCTTCGCCGAAGCCACCCACGACGACCTTGCCAACGAGTCCCTGCGCGTCGAAGAGTACGAGGCCCGCGCCCGGCCCGGCGACGTGCTGATCTACCAGTTCTCCACCTCGTCGATGGTGGCCGACCTGCTGGCCGGAAGGACCGAGCCCCTCGTCCTCGACTACCACAACATCACCTCGCCCGAGCTCTATGGAGAATGGGACCCACCGGCTGCCGCACGCTCGGCCGAAGCCCGCCGCCAGCTCGCCGTCCTGGCCCGGCGCGCGGTGCTCGGCATGGCCGACAGCGAGTTCAACGAGCGCGACCTGGTCGCTGCCGGGTGCCGCCGGACGGCCGTCGTCCCGGTGTTGGTCGACCTGGAACGGGCGGTGCAGGATGCCGACACGCGCACCGCGGCCCGGCTGGCACGGGCACGGGCGGGCGGGGGCGCGAACTGGCTGTTCGTCGGGAGGGTGGTGCCGCCCAAAGCCCAGCACCGGCTGGTCGAAGCGCTCTGGGCATATCGGCGCCTCTACGACCCTTCAGCCCGGCTCCACCTGGTGGGAGCGATGCCGTCGCGCCGCTACATGAGCGCGCTGCGGCGCTACGCCGCCGACCTCGGCCTCGCGACTGCGGTGCGCCTGTATGGCGAGGTCTCCGACGCAGTGCTGGCCGCCGTGTACTCGTCAGCCGACGTCTACGTCTCGCTGTCCGAGCACGAGGGGTACGGGATCCCCCTGGTCGAGGCGGCCCGGGCAGGTGTCCCCGTCGTTGCGCTGGGCGCAGCGGCAATCCCCGAGACGCTGGGCGACGCGGGGCTGCTCGTGGGCACATCCGAGCCCGCGCTGGTGGCCGCGGCGGTGCACCGGGTCCTCACCGACGAGGCCCTGCGGCACTCGCTGGTGGTTGCCGGGCAGCGCCGGGTCAAGCACCACTCGCTGGCGGCCGCCAGCGCGATGGCGGTGAGGGCGCTGACGGCGGTTGCCGGACCCCCGCCGGGCGCCGGACGGAGCGGCGTCACGGAGCGACAGCCGTGAAAGTCGCCTTCACGACTCCCCGCTACGGCCCCCAAGTGATGGGCGGTGCCGAGTCGGCGGCCCGCCAGTTGGCCGAGCACCTCGTTGCCGATCTCGGATGGGAGGCCGAGGTGTACTCCACCTGCGCGCTCGACCACCTCACGTGGGAAGACGTCTTTGCCCCCGGGGACAGCGAGCTGCACGGAGTGAAGGTCCACCGCTTCGAATCGGTCGCCGGCCGGGACGACGACTTCTACGGACTCGACGGCCGGCTCCGCCTCGCGCCGTCACGGGCCAGCCGTCAGGAGTCCCGGCGCTGGGTGCTCTTGAACGGGCCGGTCGTCCCCTCGCTCGTGGAGGCGCTCGGAGACGCCGACTGCGACGTCGCAGTCTTCTACCCGTACTTGCACTACCCGGTGGTCGAGGGGATCGGCCGGGTGTCCATGCCGGCCGTCCTGCACCCGGCGGCCCACGACGAGCCGGCGCTCTACCTGCCGGTGTTCCGGAGCACGTACGCGAGCGCCGACGCCATCTGCTACCACACGGTCGCGGAGCGGCGCCTCGTCCAGCGCGTGCACCGCACTGGCGCCAGACCCCAGACGGTGCTCGGCCTCGGGGTGGACGCGCCGGCAGAGGGGGGGAGGCCCGGCGCCGAGATCCTCGGCCTCGGGGACCGGCCGTACGTGGTGAGCGTCGGGCGGGTCGACGAGCACAAGGGGTCGGCCATGCTGGCCGCGTTTTTCCTCGAGTACAAGAGACGGCATCCCGGCCCGCTCGCCCTGGCTCTCGTCGGCCCGGTGTCGGTGACGATCCCTGACCACCCTGACCTCGTCGTCACCGGGACGGTGAGCGAGGCCGACAAGTGGGACATCGTGCGAGATGCAGCCGTGTCCATCTCGCCTTCTGCCTTGGAGTCCTTCTCGCTCGTGGTGCTCGAAGCGTGGGTGGCGGGCGTCCCGGTGATGGTGAACGCCACGTGCGCGCCGACCCGTGAGCACTGCGAGCAGTCAGGGGGCGGGCTCTGGTTCGGCGGGTACCGCGAGTTCGAGGCAGTGCTCGAGCGCATGATGGGTGACCCGGCATTCCGGCGAGCCCTCGGGGCCCGGGGGCGGGCCTACGTGGAGGAGCGCTACTCGTGGCCGGTCCTCATCCGGCGTTACGCCGCGTTTCTCGAGGGCGTGGTCGCCCGGGGCAAGGGCCCGGGCACCGTGCTTTGAGAGCTGCAAGGACCACTTGGACCGCGGCGCGCCGCGCGCGGTGTCCGCGAGTGTCCCTTTGGTGAGTCCTGGGTAGCAGGAGGGGAGCAACAGCGTTGCTTGTGGCGCTGACGGCCCTGATCTCCCTCCGTCTGCGCAGGGACGAAGCGTAACCTGTGGACAGAGGACGTGAAGCACGGTCGGCGGCGGCCAGCGGGAGATTCGAGAGGGGGGCAAGTGGCGAGACGGGGCTTCGTGGGACTGCCGGAGGGCGCGCTCGGCATCGGGGGAACCGCTGCGGGCTTGGCGGACGACTCGGGCTTCACCCTCATCGAGATGATGGTGGTGCTCGTCATCCTCGGCATCCTGGTGCTGATCGCGGTGCCGACCTTCCTCGGGGTGAAAGCGTCGGCGGTCGGGACGGCGGTGCAGGCCGATCTCCACAACGGCCTCATTGCCTCCGAAGCCGTCTACACGGCCTCCCAGAACTTCCCCACAAAAGCGACAACACCGGGAGCTGATGCTGGTCAGGGGAACCCGAAATCCCTGCAGTCCCTCCTCCATGCCAAGGACCCCACGCTCACGTACCTGCCGAGTATCAAATCTCTTGCTCCCTGGGCCGGCAGCAACGTGCTCAGCGCGGAGCCGTTCGACGCCAGTACCGCCGTGTACGCGGCAGAGGACCAGAGCGAAGGGTGCTGGGGCGTTGCCGACAACGAAGGCCCGGCGCTGCCGACATCTGGCATCCCGGCCGGGGTCAGCTACGCGTGGTACCGGGCTGGCTCGTCAGCGACAACACAGTGCGACGCCGCCAACATGGTGAGCAAGGGGAAAGCAGGCTCCCTGTGGAAGACCACATCTTCGGCCTACGCCAAGGAGCCCTGACCGTCGGCTGCTGCCGCGGGTGACGACCGGCCCATCCTCTGATCGTCTCGAGACCGGCCGCTTCAGCCCTGGCGCCACAGTGCCCGTTCCCCCGCGGCTATCCCTGCGAGTCGCGTCACGAAGGTGAGCAGCCGCGAGCGGTACCTTGGGGGCCAACCAAGGTGCTGCCCCGGTGATCCATCGCCGCCGGCCGAGCGACGAAAGCGAGCAACCGAAATGGCCCGGTCATTGAGCGAGCGCCTTCGGCGGCAGCGGTGGCTGCGCCCCTGGGCCGAGGGCGCCGTCATCTTCGGGGTGCGGGCCGCGGCCATCGTGTTCGTGGCCGAGTTCGCCATCCACGGGCTCGGCCCGCTGTCCACGTTCGGGATCGCTCTCGATCCCGGGAGCAGGGCACTGGTGCCCGGCTTCTTTCACTGGGATGCCGTGCGCTACCTCCAGGTGGCAGACCACGGGTACTCGCACTCGTGGATGTCCGTCTACTTCCCGCTCTACCCGCTACTGGTCCGGAGCGGTCAGGCGATCGGCCTGCCCGAGACCTACAGCGCGCTGGCCGTGTCGTGGGCCGCGACCTACGGGCTCGGAGTGGCGCTCATCTTCTACGTGCGCGACTGCCTGGGGCGATCGCGATGGCTCGGCGCGGTACTGCTCGCCATCTGGGCTCCGGCCTCGTTCTTCTACTTCTCGGGGTACCCCGAGTCGATCGAAGCGCTGGGTCTCACGGTCGTGCTCATCTTGGTGCAGCGCCGGCGCTTCCTGGCGGCGGGGCTGGTCGCCGGGGTGGCCTCGGCCTCGGCCCCCCTCGGGATCCTCTTCGTGATCCCCGTGGTCGTGGGACTGCTCCAAGACCGTGCCGGCGGCTTTCGATGGGCTCGCGCCGGCGCAGCGCTGGTGCTGAGCGAGACCGGCGCGCTGGCCTACAGCGCCTACCTGTGGGCACGTTTCGGCAACCCCCTCGCCTACGTGTCCGCGGAGTCCGACCCCCAATGGAACCGAAAGCTCACGTACCCGTTCCGGTCGGTCCTGTGGTCGCTCGACCGGATGGTGCACGGCCAAGCGATCGGGACGCCGTCGATCAACGGCGACTTCGTCATCGCGGACCTGGTCAACGACGCGGTGGCAATTGCCGCCGCGGTCTCGGTCGTGCTCCTCGTGGCGGCGATCGGCCGCCGCCGCCTGGCCACCTCTCCGCTGCTGCCAGGCGTGGTGCTGGCGGCAATCGACGTCGTGTTCAACGTGTCGGACGGCACCGCCGGCGGCCTGTCTCCCGAGGCCCTCGCCCGCCTCTTGCTCACGGTCGTGCCGCTCTACGTGGTCGTGACGTACTGGAGGCGCGACGAGCTGGTCTACGCGCTGGTGGCGATCTCCGCGGTGATGGGGACGGCGGCCCAAACGCTCTTCTTCCACAACTTGTGGTTCACGTGACGGTGCGCGGCCGATGAGAGTGGCGTACGTCGTTCCCCGCTACGGCCCCCAGGTCACCGGCGGCGCCGAGACCGGCGCCCGAATGTTCGCCGAGCGCCTCGTGTCGGAGCGGCGCTGGCAAGTCGAGGTCTACACCACGTGCGCCCTCGACCATCTCACCTGGGACGATGTGCTGGCGCCCGGGACCGAGACGATCGCCGGGGTCCGAGTCCACCGCTTCGCCTCGCGGGCCGGGCGGGATCCCGGGTTCCACCCGTTCTCCGGGGCCCTGCTGGCCGATCCCGAGTCGGCGAGCTTCGAGGAGGCCGAGCGCTGGGTCGACCTCCAAGGGCCGATCACCCCCGAACTGGTCGACGCAGTCGCGCGGAGCGATGCCGACGTCGTCGTGTTCTACCCCTACCTCTACTACCCGACCGTGCGAGGCGTCCCGGCGGTGGCCGGGCCAGTCGTGATGCACCCGGCCGCCCACGACGAGCCGGCGCTGCGGCTCCCCGTGTTCCCCCCGGTGTTCCATCGAGTCGACGGCTTCGTCTTCCAGACGCGAGGGGAGCGCCGGCTGGTGACCGAGCGCTTCGGGGTCGGCGCCGTACCGCAGGTCCTCCTCGGGCTGGGAGTCGAAGAGCGCCCCGGGGATCCCCAGGCGGCCCGGCAGGCGTTCGGGCTGGGTGACGCCCCGTACCTTCTCTGCCTCGGACGCGTCGATCACATGAAAGGGACCGATCTCCTCGCCCACTACTTCAGCGTCTACAAGGAGCGCCACGGCACTCCGCTCAAGCTGGTGCTCGCCGGGCCTGTGATCGACCCCCCCGATCCCCACCCCGACGTGGTCGTCGCCGGCATCGTCGACGAGACGTCCAAGTGGGGGCTGCTGCGCACAGCCGCGGCCCTGGTGTCGCCGTCGCCGTGGGAGGCGTTCTCCCTCGTGGTCGTCGAGGCAATGGCGTGCGGCACGCCTGTCCTCGTCCATGCCGGCTGTGCCGCCACCCGAGAGCACTGCGAGCAGTCGGCCGCCGGCATGTGGTTCGGCGGCTACGGCGAGCTCGAAGTGGCGATCGAGCTGCTCTCGAACGACCGGGCCCGTCGTGCCGCGATGGGCGACCGAGGCCGTCGCTACGTAGACCGTCATTTCCGCTGGCCCGTGATCCTCGATCGCTACACCCGGTTCCTCTCCCGGGTGGCCGAGTTGGCACAGCGGTCCGAGAGGTGAGCGCAGCCGGTCAGAAGTGGGGGTCGAGGAAGCGCCTCAGCACCGGGTTCACCTGCTCTGGGTGGGTGAGGTTGCTCGCGTGGCCGGCGCCGCGCACCACGACCACGCCCTCACAGGCTGCGAGCCCCGCGCAGAGCGCTTCGGCACGCTCCATCGGGATGGCCACGTCCTGGTCGCCGTGGAGCACGATCGCCGGTGCGGCGATCTCACCGAGGTGACCGGTGATGTCGTAGCGCCCCATGAGGCAACGGTAGGGCGCGGTCAACTGGTCGGGTGGCATGGCCGCCCATTTGGCGAACCACGGGCCGGCGTCGGCGTCTCGGCCCAGGATCATGTCGGCGACGAGCTCTTGGACCTCTCCGGGACCGTGTGCCACCCACTCGTCGTGCATCGCGTCGTAGGCCGGGACAGCGCCGGCGTCCTCGAGGCCGGCCTGGGTGTCGATGAGCACGAGGGCGGCGACTCGCCCGGGCGCCCGCAGCGCCGCCCGCAGTGAGACGAAGCCGCCTTGGGACATCCCGGCAAACGCGGCGCGCTCGATGCCGAGATCATCCAAGAGCGCGAGGGCGTCGTCGGCAGAGTCCCAGTACGTGAACGGACCGCCCGCGCGCGTGGCGCCGTGGCCGCGCTGGTCCCAGGTGACGCAGCGGTACGGGCCCGACAGCGCGGCCACCTGCGCGTCGAACATCTCGTGGTCCATGAGGAACCCGTGGCTGAAGAGCACGGCTGGTCCCGCTCCTCCCGAGTCCTCGAAGAACAGGCGCTGGCCGTTCACTTGGGCGAAGGGCATGGCGAGACTCTACGGCGTCCTCGCCCCATCCTGCTTGGCTGCGTCGGCGACCCGCCAGCAGTACCAGGCGACGGTGCTCCGGTACGGGCGGAACGGTTCCCCCAGACGCTGCAGCTCTGCAGGCGACACGAGCGCGCCCTGCCGCCAGGCGGCGGCGTAGCCGATCCGCACCCCGAGATCGCCCACCGGCCAGACGTCGGGTCGGCGGAGCGCCATCATGAGAAACATCTGCGCCGTCCACACGCCGATCCCGCGTACTTGGACCAGGTGCTCGACCACCTCGTCGTCGCCGAGGCGTCCGATCCGCCCGAGGTCCACCTGGCCACCCGCAGCCCTCTCGGCCAGGTCGACCAAGGCCGCGGTCTTGGCGCCGCTCAGACCGCAGGCACCCAGCGCGTCAGGTCCGGCCTCGAGGATGCTCTCGGGCGTGACGTCTCCGAGGAGGCCGGTCAGACGAGCGTGGATCGACCGTGCGGCCGAGCCGGCCAGTTGCTGGGACACGATGGAGCGCACCAGCACGGCGAAACGGGCATCCACCGGCACCGGTCGGTCGAGCGGCGCGGGCCCGTGCCGCTCGACCAGCCCGGCCAGGACTCGATCGCGCCGGGATAGCTCGGCCAGGATCTCGGCGCGACGAGGGGAGTGCCGCGAGGTCACGACGAGCACCCGCTCGTCAGGTGGCGACGATGCCGACGACGGGACGGTTGAGCTGGAGGCCACCCATCGAGCCTGTGAAAGTGGCTGTCCCGAAGGCGAACACCCCGCCGTCGGCTGCCGCGAACCGGTAGCCGTCGCCGCTCGCTGTCGCCGACATGCCCACGATCGGGGCGTCGAGCGGATGCCCGCCCATCGACCCGTAGAACGGTGCGCCGAAGGCGAACACCCCGCCGTCTGCGGCCACCTCCCAGTAGCCGCCGGTGCTCGCGTCGACGGCAATTCCCACCACCGGGGCGTCGAGCCGGGTGCCTCCCATCGAGCCGAGGTACTCCGCGTTCCCGAAGGCAAAGACCCCGCCGTCGGAGGCCACGAGCCAGTACCCGCTCCCTGTGGCGGTGGCGGCCATGCCCACGATCGGGGCGTCCAGCGCCTTACCGCCCATCGAGCCGTCGAAGCGCGCCGCGCCGAAGGCAAAGACCCCGCCGTCGGACGCCACGAGCCAGTAGCCGGCGCCTGTGGGGGTGGCGGCCATCCCCACGATCGGGGCGTCCAGCGCCTTACCGCCCATCGAGCCGTAGAAAGGAGCGCCGCCGAAGGCGAAGACCCCGCCGTCGGAGGCCACCGCCCAGTACCCCTCGACATCGGGAGCCATCGCCACCCCGACCACGGGCGCGTCGAGCGGGTGGCCCCCCATGGAACCGCAGAACGGTGCAGATCCGAACGAGAACATCCCGCCATCGGAGGCGACCATGTCGTAGCCGAAGTGGGCGGCCGACGGCACGCTGCAGGGGGGCTCCGAGATCGGGTCTGCGCGGGCGTTCCCGGTGAGCTGGGGGTCGTGGTGGAACTCGGGCCAGGCCCCGGCACCCACCGCCAGCGCGCCGTCGGAGCCGGGGAGCACGTAGTGCTCCACCTGCCCGAAGCATTTTGTGGAAGGGCACCCGTACCCGGCCACGGTGATCCCGACGATCCCGTCTGTGTCGGTGACCAGTGGCGAGTTCTGGAAGCCGAGCACACCGTGGGTGCTGCTGACACCGTTGAGCACTGCGACTTGCTCGTGCGTGCTGCCGTCGAAGATGTCGACACCCAACGTCGTGGGTACGAGCAGGTCCTGGTCGCCGTGCCCCGAGAGGTCCGCGGTCACGACGGAACCGATGACCTCGCCGGTCGTGGCGGCATGCCAGAGCGGCGCGCCGGTCGCTCCTGTGAGGACCCACACTGCGCCGCCGCCATCCTGGTTGGTGCCTTCGACGACCCGGAGCGCTCCTGTGCCTGTGACGTCGGCGAGGGCCGGGCTCGATGTGGTCAGGCCGCCGAGGTCGGTGGACCACGCGACGCCGCAGTCGGTGGTGAACGCGATCACCTCGCCGGTGCTGGCGGCCCCGTTCCAGTAGCTGCCGGTGCCCGTCACGATCCCGGTGCTGCCTCCGGAGAGGATGGGGCCGACCGCGGGTGACGAGAACATTGTCTGTGTGGTGTCGTGATCGCAGATGAGGTCGCCCCGACTGTTGAAGATCCTCATGTGCCCGCCCTGGGAGTAGGTCTGGCCCCGGCCGGAACCGGCGGTCTGGCCGCCGCCTTCGACGATCTCGGTGTGCCCTGTCCCGTAGAGGTCGGCCAGTGCGGCCGTGGAGAACGTGGTGTCGGAATTGAAGAACGGCCATCCGGGGAGGACAGCCCCGTCCGCAGCGTCGAGCGCGTACTCTTCCTGGCCCAACGAACCGGCGGCCACGTCGGGACCGCGGCCTGTGAAGTCGGCGACGGCCAGGGAGGCCTGGACCCCGTTGTGCGGATAGGGGTCTGTGGGCGGGTTGTCGACCGGTACCGACCACAAAGGGGTCCCGTTCGGACCGAACCCTTCGTAGCCGCCGGAGAGGGGGTGCGCGGCATTGCCGGCGCCGACGAACACCGAGTCGTGCGTGCCGCCTGGCAGGACCGCCACCGAAGGCGAGGAATCGACCGGCGCCCCGGCCGACGCAGGCCATCCGGTCATCTCGGCGCCGGTGGACAGCGAGAAGGCGTAGACCTTGCCCGCGCGGTCTCCCACGACGGCCGCCGGGCCGCCGGGCAGGTCGGCCACCACAGGCGAGGACTGGGCGATCGGTGTGCCGGCGTCGTCGAGCGCTGTCGTGGACCAGGCGAATGTGATCTGGAGGGATGTCGCGGAGGCGCGCGGCCTCGCCGCTGCAGCGGCCGAGCCGCGCCCCGGAGCGAGAACCAGCGCCAGCGTGCCCACGGCGAGAATCGCCCCTGCCGCCAGGACGGCGAGCGCGCGAACGCGAGAAGCGCTGCCGCGCCGGCGAACGGCGGCCTGAGGGCGATGGCAGGGAGGGAGGCCGATCATCCGGGAGGACCGTACCTCACCTCACGCCGGCATCAGAAGCCGCTCATCCCCACGATCGGCTTGTTGAGCGGCTTGCCGCCCATGGACCCGAAGAACGGGGCATCGAAGCTGAAGATGCCCCCGTCGGCGGCCACGAAGCGGTACCCCTGGCCGCCGCGGACGGAGTCCATCCCGACGATGGGGGCGTTGAGCGGCTTGCCGCCCATCGAACCGAGGAACGTGGCGTTGAAGCTGAAGATCCCCCCGTCGGCGGCCACCTCCCAGTAGCCGCCGGTGGCAGGGTCACTGGCCATGCCGACGATCGGGGCGTTGAGCGGTTTGCCGCCCATCGACCCGTAGAACTTGGCGTTCCCGAAGGCGAACAGCCCCCCGTCGGCAGCCACCTCCCAGTAGCCGCCGCCTGTAGGGGTGGCGGCCATGCCGACGATCGGCTCGTTCAAGGGTTTGCCGCCCATCGACCCGTAGAACTGGGCGTTCCCGAAGGCGAACAGCCCCCCGTCGGAGGCCACCTCCCAGTACCCGCCGCCTGTCGCGGTGGCGGCCATGCCGACGATCGGTCTGTTGAGCGGTTTGCCGCCCATAGACCCGTAAAACTGCGCGTTCCCGAAGGAGAACAGTCCCCCGTCGGAGGCCACCTCCCAGTAGCCGCCGCCTGTGGGGGTCGCGGCCACGCCCACCACGGGTGCGTTGAGTGTGATCGACCCGGTGGAGCCGCAGAACGGGAGGTTACCGAAGTTGAAGATCCCGCCGTCGGCCGCCGACAGCAGGTAACCGTCGGGTCCTCCCGCCGGCGGGCTGCACGGCACTTCGATGTGCTGGACGGTCCCGGCGTCCCCGTTGAGGGAGGGGTCGAGGTGGAACTGGGGCCACGCGCCGGTGCCGTCGACCGACGACCCGTTCGAGCCGGCGATCTCGTAGTGCATGATGACGCTGCCGTTCGGGTCGTAGCCGGCCAGGGTGATCCCGATCGTCCCGTTGGGATCGTCGGTGACGAGAGGGGAGTTCTGGAAGCCCACGTAGGGCTGGAGGACTGTGAGAACGCTGCCGTTGCGCCCTGTGAGGACGTACACGCCGTTGATGGTCGGGGCCAGGACGTCCTGGTACCCGGACCCGAGGTCGACGGTCACCACCGAGCCGATCACCGGCTTGACCGCCGTATTCCAGATCGTGCTGCCCGTCGCGCCTGTGATGGCGTAGACCGAGCCGGTGGATGTGGAGACCTGGGTCCCTTCGATCACCTGGAGCTGCCCGTTGCCCAGGACGTCGGCCAGGGCCGGGCTGCTGTTGGTCTTGCCATCGAGGGCGATGTTCCACGTCTGGCCGCAGTGGCTGTTGACGGCGATGAGGTGGTCGGTGTCGGCGGCCCCAGGCCAGTGTGTCCCGGTGCCGAAGACGATCCCCACTTGCGACGAGGCCCCGAAGAACTCGCCGACCGCCGGGGAGGACTGCACCACCTGTGTCGTTGTGTACTGGCAGATGAGGCCGCCATTGGGCTCGGGCTGGTTCTCGTTGCCCGTGGGGCTCAGGACCCTCAGGTGCCCGCCCTGGTCGTAGTGCGTCCCGTAGGATGTGCCCTCGGTGGAGTCTCCGCCTTCGACGATCTCGGTCTGTCCGTTCCCGTAGAGGTCGGCCAGGGCCGGGGTCGTGTAGTTGCTGTCGGCCTGGTACCACGGGAAGCCGTTCAGCGTGTGACCGCTCCCTGCTGTCATCGCGTACTCCATCTCACCCAGGGAGCCGGCGACCACGTCCACACCGCCCTGGAGGTCTCCGACGGCCATCGACGCCTGCACGCCGTTGTGCGGCGTGGAAGTTTCTGTGGACGGGTTGGTCTCCTGGGTAAACCACTTCTCCGTGCCACTCGCACCGATGGCCAGGTAGCCGCCCGACGTGGGATTCCCGGCGTCCCCCGTCCCCACGAACACGGTGTCGAGGGAGCTGCCGGCTGTCGTCGGCGCCACCGAGGGGGTGGAGTTCACCGGGGCGCCGGCTGTGTAGGTCCACGCCTGCGCTCCGCTGGCCAGGTAGTAGGCGTAGACCTTGCCGGCCTCGTCGCCCACGACCGCTGCGGGGCCTCCGGCCAGCTCGGCCACGTTGGGAGAGGAGAGGGCGATCGGGCTCGACCCGTCGGGGATTGTGACCCGCCACGTCGGTGTGCCGAATGAGATCTTGGGGGTGGCGATGGCGCCCGCCACCGCGCTCTCCCTGGGCGTCGCGGCCGAGGCCGCACCGGCGCTCATGGCGCCGGTGCCCGCCAGCGCGACGGCAGCGAACAGCACACCCCAGCGGGACCGGCATCCCGCACCCGTTCGATCACCCATCTCTTCCCACCCCCTGCTCTCGTGCCGGCACCGGCGCACGCCGGCACTCCGGCCCCGTGGTCCGGTCGCCCTGACCCCCTGACGCCGATAGCATCGCACAACGTGGCCGCCGAAGGGATGCCCCGATCGGCGCAGGGCACACCCCCGCCGGCGGAGCTTTGGTCCGAGGTCGCGGCAGCGTTCCGCCGCCATCGCCCCCAGGGGTCGCACCGCTGGAACTTCGCCGGAGCGTTCGCCGACCTCGAGCGGCGCTTCGGGCAGGTGCGGCCCGTCGCGGAGGACCCCGGGCCGCAGGGAGGTCCTGCGATCAACGCGAGCGAGGAGCCACCGGCTGCCGGGACCGACGAGCCACCGGCTGCCGGGAGCCTCGAGCCGCGGCCGGTGCACAGTGTCTTCCGCCGCCAGGTGCTCGAACGCCTGGCCCCCTGGGTCGATGCCCGCGCCCGATCGGTGGCCACCGAGGTGGTGACCGAAGCCCTCGCCGAGCCGGTGCGGCGGCTGGACGGCGACGTGCGGCGGCTGGACGGCGGTGTCCTGGGACTGGAGAGCGGCATGGCGTCGGCGGTCGAGGCATTCCGTTTCCTCGCGGCTCGCCTCGAGACGCTCGAGTCGGCGGCCGACCGGCGGCGGAGCCCGGTCGACGCGATCGAGTGGTTGGTTCCCCCCGCCGACGACGCCCTCACCGGACCTCTGTGCGAGTGGCTGGCGGCGAACCACGGTCACGGCGTGGTGGTCCACGCCGAGTGCGGGCGTGGCGCACTGGTCGAGGCGCTGGGCGCGGTAGGCGTCACGACGGTCGGCATCGAACCTCGCGGGCTGGTCGCCTACGAGGCATCGGTGCGCGGCGCCGAGGTGAGGGTCGGACCGGCGGACGCCGCCATCGCCGAGATGGACCCCGGCAGCGCAGGCGGGATGGTCCTGTCGGGAGTGGTGGACCGCGTGAGCGTGGACGAGCTCGTGCGCTTGCTCGCTCTTGCGACCAGCCGGATACAGCCCGGGGCACCGCTCGTGGTCGTGGGCACCGACCCCGCTGCAGCGCGCGACGTGTGGGGCCCGGTGGCGTGGGACCTGCTGCCAGGGCGGCCGCTCCACCCCGAGACGTGGGAGGAGCTGCTCGCGCGAGGGGGCTACGAGGACGTCGGCCGCCTCGAGGATGCAAGGGGAGCCGGCTCGGCCGTCCCCCAATTCGTCGTGAAAGGCCGTCGACCGGCGTGACCGCAGTGCACCAGCTCGTCCCGGTCCTCCATGCCGGCGATGCCGTCGGGCAGCACGCGATGGCGCTGCAGACCATGCTGCGGAGCCGGGGAGCCGACTCCGAGATCTTCGTCGAGCTGGAGGACCCCGAGACGGTTGGCGTCACGCGACCGGTGCGCGAGCTCGGGAGCGGCGGGCAGCGTGCCGGGGAGGTGCTCGTGTACCAGTTCGCCACGGCGTCGGACCTGGCCGGGATCGTCGCCGCACGGGACGAGCCGCTGGTGGTCAACTACCACAACGTGACGCCGCCCGAGCTCTTCGCCCCATGGGACAACGAGCTGGCACGCCACCAGGTCCGCGCTCGCGCCGAGCTCTCGCTCCTCGCCGGGCGGGCGACCCTCGGGGTCGCCGTGTCGGAGTGGAACCGCCGTGACTTGGTCGAAGCGGGGTTTGGTGCAACGGTTGTGTTGCCGCCGATCGTCAGCCGAACGACCTCGGTACGTCTGGAGGCGCCCGCCGCGGCCCCTGGCACCGTGGCGCGCGAGGGCGCGGACCGTGGCACCGTGGCGCGCGAGGGCGCGCGTTGGCTCAGCGTGGGCCGTCTCGCGCCCAACAAGGCCTTGGAGGACGCCATCGCCGGCCTTCTCGCGTACCGGATGCGCTGGGACCCGCGCGCCGAGCTGCTGGTGGTCGGCAAGCCCGCAGTGCCTTCGTACGCGACGGCGCTGGGGTCGTTCGTCCGCGAGCTCGGGCTCGGTGATGCCGTGCGATTTGCGGGGAAGGTCGGCGACGAGGAGCTGGCGCGCGCCTACGACGATGCCGACGTGCTGGTCGTCACCTCCGAGCACGAAGGTTTCTGCCTGCCTGCGGTCGAGGCGATGGCGAGGAGGGTACCGGTGGTGGCGTACGCGCAAGGCGCGTTGCCAGAGGTGGTCGACGGCGGGGGAGTCCTCCTCGACGTGAAGGACCCGATCTCGCTCTCCGACGCCGTGCACCGATTGGTGTCGGACCAGGACCGACGCGCCGAGGTTGTCGAAGCTGGTCTCGCTCGAGTCGGAGCGCTCGACCTCGAGACGGCAGGCAGCCGTCTCGTCGATCTGCTCCTTGCCGTGGCCGAGGGCGGGGGCGCGCTTGGTGAGACGGGCGTGGCTGGAGGAGAGGAGCCAAGGGGCGCGGTCGGGTCGCCGGACGTCGGCGGGAGAGCGGCGGGCGATCTCGCGGTGGACGGCGTCAGTGGGTGATCGCGCCGGTGACGAGCTCGACGAAGTGCCGCCTGGAACGCTCGACCGAGAGGTCGGCCACCCGCCTGCGGGCGGCGGCCGACAGACGGCTGCGCAGGTCTGGGTCCCGCGCGACCCGAGCCACCGCGGCGGCGAAGCGTAAGGGGTCCTTGTCCTCGAGCACGATCCCGGCGTCGCCTACGGTTTCGGGTATCGCTGCCGCCCCATAGGCGACCACCGGCACCCCGTGCCCCATCGCCTCGACCACGGGCACGCAAAACCCCTCGTGGTCTGACGCGCACACGAACACGTCGGCCGCCCGGTAGTAGGCCTCGAGCTGGCCGGCGTCGACCGATCCGGTGATCGAGACCGCGTCGGCGAGGCCGAGCGCCTTGACGAAACCGGTGAGCGCCTCGGCGTACCGCTCACCGAGCGGCGATCCGACCAGGTGGAGGCGGGCTGTCGGATCGTAGACCTCTCGGAGGACGGCCAGCATTCTGACCAGGTCGTGGGGTGCTTTGTGAGGAGAGACTTTCCCCACGAAGAGGAGGTCGATCCCACCGCGGGCTCGGGCGGCCGACAGGCGGGCGGCGGTGGCCGGATCGGGTTCGGACCCGGTCGCAGTCATGTCGATGAGCAGCGGGACGACCGCCGTCCGGGCGTACCCGGCTTCGACGAGCTCACCCTCGTTGTAGGAAGAGTCGGCCACAGCCAGCACGCACTCGGGTGCCAATCGCTCCAGTTGGGCCCGGCCAAGGCTCACTTCGAATGCCACACTCGGCTCCCACTCCGCGAGGAGGGAGGCCGGGGTGATGTTGTGGTAGTTCACGAGCTTGGGCTCGCTCCGGGTCACCAGGATGTCGAAGACCGGGCTGCCGATCGAGGACTGGTAGAGGAGCCAGCGATCCCGGGCGCTCCGCCCCAAGTCGACGACCGGCCGGGCCAGGTGGGCCACGTCGGGCGTGCACGTGCCGTAGTAGATGTCCGAGTCGATGCCGGCCTGGCGCAGGGCATCGGTGAGCGTGAGGGTGTGGACGCCGATGGCATCGCGGCTGGCCAGCGACGGGATGACCTGGTCCACGCGCACGGTGCCGAGTGTACCGGCGGACCGGTGAGGGCTTGTTTGATACGCGCAGTCTTCGATATGGGGTCAACTGGTGGTGGCGGGTGAGCTGGGGGGATGTCAGTGACGCGGTGGGAGCGGGCCGTAGGCTGTCGTGTATCGGTCGCCTCTTCCTCCCGCCCTCCTGCCCCCGTTCTTTTAGCCCTCGCCGCTCGCCTGGCGCTTTGGGTGCGCGGGGCTGGTGGCGTGCTCGGGGCTCGTGGGGCGCGCGGGGCTCGTGGGGTGCGCGGCTTGGTCCGGTCGTCGCCGGGGCGGTCATCGCGGCACTGGTCGTTTTGGCAGCGCCGGTGCTTGTGGCGGCAGCGCCCGTGGCGGCAGCGCCCGTGGCGGCAGCGCCCGTGCTTGTGGCGGCAGCGCCCCTGGCGGCAGCGCTCACGTCAACGTCCACGTCCCAGACGGCCGCTGTCCCGAGCGATTCGACCGAAGTGCGTATCGCCATGACTCAGAACGACGGTCACGATCTGATCGCGACCTCGCCGGGCGGCGTCTCGGCGCCCGGGGTGCCTGACAGTCCTGCCGTCTACTTCCACCAGGACGGCTCGACGTGGGAGGTCTATGCCGGGACATCGTGCGCCGGACCATGGGGAAGCGGGCCGGTGCTCAGCGGGCAGGCGACACCGACGGCAGTCCCAGTGAGCACGTCGCAGCCGTTACGACTCTGCCTCGCGCCTCCCCCCGGATCCCCGGCGGGCACGACAGCCGATGTGACGGTGGATGGCACGCTCACGGCGCTGTACAACGTCGCAGGCTCGGCTCGAACGGTGAACACGCTGCCCCTCGAGACATATGTGGCCGATACGGTGCCAGGAGAGTCGCCTACGTACTGGGCGACACTTGGCGGGCCTGGCCCCCAGGGTGCCGACTGGGGGTTCCAAGAGCTGGAGGCGCAGGCGGTGGCAGTGAGGTCCTACGTCCTGGCCAACAGGGGTGGGTACGGCGGCTATGCCGACACGTGCGACCTCACCTGCCAGAACTACCAAGGCACCAAGTACGTGACGCCGGTCAGCATCGCCGCCGCCGACGACACCGCCGGTGAGGTGATGTACATGCCCGGCGGTGCCATCGCCACCACCGAGTACTCGGCGTCCACCGGGGGGTACACGGCCGGAGCACCGTTCCAAGCGGTCCCGGACGCAGGCGACGCCGTCTGCGTACCGAGCGCGTGCAACCCGCGCCACGACTGGACGGTCACAGTGCCGTTTTCCGCGATCCAAGCGGTGTGGCCCGAGTATGGCCCCACGCCACAGGTGAATGTCACCGGGCGCAACGGGTACGGCGCGTGGACAGGAAGAGTCACCCAGGTGACCTTGTCGGGCAACGGGACCTCGGGGGTCGTGACAGGGGACACGTTCGCGTCGGCACTCACACTGTTCTCGGACTGGTTCAACCCGGTCTCGGAGACCGCGACGACACTTCGCCTCACAGGGCACGGGTGGGGTTCGGGGATCGGGATGGGGCAGTGGGGTGCGCTCGGGTATGCGATCGGGACAGACGGTGGTGCGGGCAACTGGACGTACCAGCAGATCTTGGCTCACTACTACGCTCCGGCGGCCCTCGGTCGACTCCCCGGCTCTCCCGCGTCTGTCGGCGCGAGCGGAGGGATCGACGGGTACTGGCTCGTCGCCTCCGACGGGGGGATCTTCAGCTTCGGTGCGGCAAAGTTCTACGGGTCGATGGGGGGGAAGCCCTTGAACGAGCCGATCGTGGGCATGGCCGCTGTTCCCGGTGGGGGCGGCTACTGGGAGGTCGCCTCCGACGGGGGGATCTTCAGCTTCGGCTCGGCCAAGTTCTACGGGTCGATGGGGGGGAAGCCCTTGAACGAGCCGGTCGTGGGCATGGCGGCCACCCCGACAGGGGGCGGCTACTGGGAGGTCGCCTCCGACGGGGGGATCTTCAGCTTCGGTGCGGCCAGGTTCTACGGGTAGA
>JAJYWG010000222.1 GCA_021791615.1 Actinomycetes bacterium | reverse complement strand
CTGCCGACCGACCTGCCGACCCGAACGTCACCGTCGCCACGGTGCCGGGCGCCGCGCCGCCCGGCGAGCCGGCGGCGCAGGTCCTCGTCGTCACGTTCGGCCCGGCTGCGACCGAAGTTCTCCCGGGCTGCCGCCCGGATGGCCTCTGCCTGCCCGGTCACCGCCGGGGCCGGCTCGGTGCGCACGGTGAAGGCCGGGGCTTCCTCCCAGTCGACCACCAGGCGCACTGCCGCCTGATGGGCGCCCAGGTGTGACAGGTCGTGCTCGGAGATCTCGGGGGCAACGTGGCGCACGAGGACGTGGGCGTCTTCGGGTGAGCAGTTGAAGAACACCTTGTTGCGGGCGTTCGCCGACAGCGCCTCGCGCAGCTCCCGGGGGAGCTGGCCCAGGTGCTGGTGGGCGGCCACGATCGACAGGCGGTAGCCGCGGGCCTCGGCCAGCATGTCTGCGATCGACCCGGGCAGGGTCAAGAAGTTCTGCGCCTCGTCCAAGTACAAGGCGGCGTCACGGCGCAGCGTCTGGCCGCTCCTGGCGCGGGCGGTGACGGTCTGCCACACCTTGGCCACGATGAAGCTGCCGAGGAGCCGGCAGGAGTCCTCCCCGAGGGTCCCCTTGGGGAGCCGGGCCAACAGCAGCCCGCCGTCGAGCACGGCACCCAGGTCGAAGCTGGAGGCGGCCGAGCCGAGCACCGCGGCCACGAACGGGCGGGTGAGCACGACGCGGAGCTTGTTCATGACCGGCCCGACCATCTGGGACTGGGCGGCCGGGCTCATCCGCTCGTAGGCGTCCCAGAAGCCCTTCAGGGTCGGGTCGTCCAGGCGGTGGGTCAGCCCGGCCCGGAAGACCGGTTCGGTGAGCAGGCGTGGGATGTCGGCCAACGTGGCGCCCGGCTGGCGCAAGGCGGTCAGGGCGGCGACTCGGAGCACGTCGTCGGTGCGTGGCCCCCAGTAGGCCTCGAACAGCCGGTGGAAGATCCCGACCAGGTGGTCGACGGCCAGGTGGGGATCTGCGGCGTCGAGGACGTTCATGGCCGGCGGAGCGGCGTCGTCGTCAGGGTCGAGGATCACCACCCGCCCGGCCGCTTCTTCGGGGAGGCGGTCGACGATGTCGTCGACCAGGTCGCCCTTGGGGTCAAGCACGACCGCGCCACGGTGCGCCGCTGCGTCTTGGACGACCAGGTTGGCAAGCAGGGTCGACTTCCCCGACCCGGTCGCCCCGAGCACGTGGGCGTGCTGGCGGGCGTCGGCCACCGCGAGGCCGACCGGCCGCTGGCTGCGACCCTCGGCTCGGCCGAGCACCTTGCCGTCGCATCCCACCTCGGGCGGCGGGGGCACGACGTGCGCCCCGGCCCGAGACAGCCCGGCGACCGACCGGTCGATCGGCAGGTGGGCCAGGGCCGCCAGCTCGCCGACCGAGTACAGGTCCCCCCGACCGAGACGCCGGGCGCACAGGGTGCGCCACGGGCGGGCGAGACGGCGGCGGGTGAGGCGGTTGCGCCCGTCGAAGAGGGCGAACGCGCCGACGATCCCCTGTCCCTCGGCCCGGAGCCGCTGGCGCGCCCCGTGCCCCCGGGCCTGGCCGACCACCCCGTAGCGGAGCGTCGCCTCGAAACACAGCGAGGCGGCCTTCTCGGTGATGGCCCGCACGTCGGACGCCCGGGTCGGGTCCGCCGAGAGGCCCGGGTGCTGGGACACGCCCTTGGTCATCCAGAAGTCGACGAGCCGCACCAGCCTCGAACGCGACCGCCCGGTCCGCAGCGCCACTGCCGCCGCACGGCAGCGGCGATAGCGGCGGCCGTTGGCCGGACGGGCCAGCACCTGGACCACCCCGGCGTCGTCGGTCCCGAGGCCCGACAGGGCGGCGAGGAGGAGCCGGTAGGGGTCGGTGGGATGATCGACCCTGAGGGAGAACCACTCCGGCTGGGCCTGGCGCAGCTCACCCGCGGCGATCCCCTCGCCGTTGGGCAGCGGGGCATCCGCCGCCAGCACCTCGGTCGCCGCACCCGGCCAGGCCGCCTCTACCACCCGGGCCACCCGTGCCGCCGGCACCCGCACCGGCACCCACACCCCGAACCGCAACCGCCCGGCCTCGACGCCCACCTCGAACGCCACGTGGGGCCGCCCAGAGACCATCCCGACCAGCCCGCCGCGGCGGAGCACCCCGTGCAGCCCGTTCCACAGGGCCTCGGCCCCGGCCGGTTCCACGTCCGGCCCGGGGGCGACGGTTACCAGGTGGGCGCCGGCCGAGCGCTGCCGGCGGGTCACGGCGAGCACCAGGCGACCGACCACTGCCACTGCCACCACGGCGACGAGGGCGGGGAGAGCCATCCGGCCGGCGGCGACCAGCACATCCAGGACGTGGTGGACGAGCGTCGAGGTCTCCTGGCCGGGATGGAGCAGGTAGCGGCCGAGCGGGCCGCCGGGCACCGACGGTGGGGTCGGCGTTGGGGACGACTGCGCAGACGGGTTCATGGACCTCCCTTGGGTCGAGGGACGACGGGTTCACTATGAGAACAAGGGGTTTCGGGCTCGATTTGGACAAACGACTCGGAGGCAGCGGCGGTCCCGTCGCCGGGCTGACCGCGGTCTTCGACCGGTAAATAGGGAGGCAGGGGCTGAAACCGGACAGCGGTTTTTCGGAGCCGGCGCCAGGCTCCTCGGAGCCGCCAGGGTCACCTGCCGGCGGCCGACCGACGACCTCCACCTACAAGAACATGGGCTTCGCGCCCCGTTTTCAACAAAATCGCCCGCGGCACGAGACCTGGCGGCCGCCCGTCGAACATCGCTCATCACTTAGAACCGGCAGGTCGAGGCCGATCGGCGACAAATCAATCGCTGAAGTGGGCGGTGGTGGCACGCCCCGTCGCCATGGAACGCGTGGACAGCGGACGGCCAGCCCCGCCGGCCCGGGATCAGGTGCCTGGCGGTCCGGTGCAACCGCGCCGGGGGGTGCCGCGTGTGGAGCGGTTGGAGCTGGACGAGGCGAAGGGGATGCCCGGTGTCGAGCAGCGGCGAGGCGGGTCCAGGAGACATCAACGGCTCCGACGCCGTCTACCGGGCGCCGTACTCGAGGCTCGTCGGCCAGCGCTACGTCGTCACCACCAGTCGGGCGGACGCCGAGGAGGTCGTCCAGGAGGCCTTCGCTCGGCTCTGGGCTCGCTGGGACCAGGTGGGTGGCCACGAGAACATCGAGGCGTGGGTGCGTCGCGCGGCGACGAACATCGCCGTCGGCCCCTGGCGTCGCACTATGCGCGAGGGGCCACTGTACGAGTTCGCCGGTGCGGCGGACGATTCCACGGGACCAGACATCGAGGTCCTCCTGCCGCTGCGCCGCATTCCCATCCACCAGGGCTGCGCACTGTTCCTCCCCTGCGCCGTCGGTCTGTCCGTCGGTCCGTCGGCGAGGTCGGCGACGAGATATCGAGCAAGCTAGTGCCGCATCAAGCAACCTTTGCGCGCTTTGAAACAGCACGAAGTGCTTCATGATCCTTGTGGCGGTTGCGCCAGGCGATGTAGCGGCGGATCATCGAGTTCTGCTCCTCGTGGCTCTGGTGGTCAGTGCCGTTCAGAGCGAAGTAGCGCAACGCCGTGAAGTGACATTCGATGCGATTGAGGAAGCTGGCGTTGGTAGGCACATAGGCGAGCTCGACGTTGTTCGCTGCCGCCCAGTCACCGACCCGGCTGTCCTTCTTGGTCGACAGGTGCGGGCTGAAGTTGTCCATCACAATGGCGATGCGCACCTCGGGCGGGTAGAGGCTGCGCAAGTAGCGGCAGAACTCCAAGAACTTGGTGCGGTTCTTCGTGGTCTTGATGTGACCGTAGAGGTGGTCCCGGTTCATGTCGAGCGCGGCGAGGAGGTGCCGCACGCCCTTGGTGCGCTTGTAGGTGGCCCTGTTCCGACGCCGTCGCGGGGCTGCCGTCGTTCCCTTCTCCTGACGAGAGATGACCGGCGCCCACTGCTTCCCCGCCCGAGGGAGCAGGTTGAGCGGGCCGAACTCGTCCATCGAGAAGACCACCGTCGGGTCACCCGGCCCCGGCGATGCCTTGCCCTCGGCGATGTCGTACAGCTCCAGCACGCGGTTCTTCTTGGCCTCGAAGTCGGGGTCGGTCGACTGCTTCCAGGTCTTCACCGCTTGAAAGGACACCTCCTCGTCACGCAGGATCAGCCGGAGCCCCTCGTGGGAGATGTCGTCGACCACCCCCTCGGCGACCAAGAACTCGGCCAGCTTGGCCAGGCTCCAGGTCGAGAACGCCAGACCGTGGCCGCCGGGGCGGGACAAGGCGATCTTCTTGATCTCCTGGCGTTGCGGAAGCGTGAACGTCGGCGGCCGGCCACCCGAGTACTTCGGGTACAGCGAGTCGAAACCGTCGGCATTGAAGTTGTTGATCACCTCTCGCACCCGATCGGCGCTGGTGAAGCTGACCTTCGCGATGCCAGCCACGTCCATTCCCTGCACCGACAGCAGCACCATCTGCGCCCGCCGCCAGGTGACCACCGAGCCCGACGACCGCCGGACGATACGAAGCAGCCGATTGCCCTCGTCATTCGAGACCTCCCGGACCCGCAAACCTTCCCGAGCCACCATCACCTCCGATCGGACACCAACGTGTTCGATCAGCGTGACTGGCCCAGGCTCGCCGGTGGTGGACCTACGAGGCGAACGTTCCCGGATGCGGCACTAGTGCACTACCGCGTTAG
>JAJYWG010000424.1 GCA_021791615.1 Actinomycetes bacterium | reverse complement strand
TGGTGAACGACCCGTTCCGAGCGATCGCGCCGACACCGGTCGATCGGGTGGTCGGTGCGCTCGTGGACTTGGAGCTGGCCACGACCGCCACCACGGCGATGATCGCCGCGACCAGCACCCCGGCAACGCCCATGCCGATGAGCCGGCGCCGGTGCGCCGCGGCCTGCCGGGCAGCCTCGTTGGCCCGACGGTTCTTGGCGGGCCGGCGCGCGGTCGTGGCGCGATTCGGGGCAGACCGACGGCTCACGAGCGGGGACTCCCGCTCGCCGTGGGAGCCGGATCCGCGACGCTGGCCCCGACGGCTCCGCCACCTTGCGGGCCTGGCGACGGGTCGGCGCAGCGGCGCGGGACCTGCGCCGAGACCGTGTCCCCTTTGGCGGGCGTCGAGCACTCTCCTGCGAAGCAGGCAGCACGGGCCAGCTTGCGCGTCGACCACAAGCCGCTTGCGACCAGGAGGGCGAGCGCGCCTGCCAGGAGCAGGCTCTGTTTGGTGGCGAAGAAGTAGGTGATGGTCCCGGTGGTGCGCAGCCGGGTGGCGGCCGACAGGCCGAACAGCCCGACCAGGGTGGGCACGACCGGGCTGCAGCACAAGAAGCTCGGAAGCAGGCTCACCACCGCGGCCAGCGCGCCGAGCGGGCCGCTACGGCGGGGCGCGTCGGCGCTCGACCTGGCGGCAAGGACCTCCCGCACGGCGTGGACCTGCAAGGTGAGGACCCACGCCATGGCGAAGGCGAAGGCGACGGTGAAGGCGAGGTAGCGGGGGTCGAGGTAGCCCCAGTTGGCGAAGGAGATCCGCTGGGTGAAGTCGAAGGGGAGCAGGATCGAGTCGCCGAAGCCGACGGCGACGAAGACCACCGCAAAAACCACCCGGTCGACCCGGTCGGCGGCCACCTGGCGTACCACGGCGGCCCACGGGTGACCCTGAACGAGGTGCGTCCCGCTCATGCGCCAGCCCGTCGGCGGCGCACGACGACAGGGAGCGTCACAGCCACAGCGACCGCCGCTACCGCACCCAGCCCGCCCCAGGCGGCAGCGCCCGCGGCGGCCAGCGCGACGACAGGGAGCGTCACAGCCACAGCGACCGCCGCTACCGCACCCAGCCCGCCCCAGGCGGCAGCGCCCGCGGCGGCCAGCGCGACGACGAGCAACGGTCCGCCACAACAAGCGACCGGGATCGCCAGCACCGCCAGCCAGCCGAGACCCTTGCGGCCGTCGGCTGGGGCGTCGGTGCCGAAGCACTGCGTCGAGGCGACCCGAGACCATGACCTGGTGCTCGAGGAGCGCCCGAGTCCCTCGGCAGACAGGTTGTAAAGCGAGCTCGCTACCCAGGCGCCGAGCCGTGAACCGACGACCAACACGGCGGTCACGATGCCGATGCGAGCGTGGCGTCGCGGCGAGCCGGACGACCGGGTGCTCAGGCGGCGCAGCACGAAAGCTTTGATACATCGGCGGTGAAGGTCTGGGCGGCGAGCTTCACCGACTCGGCCATGGTCAGGTACGGCGCCCAAGTGTCGGCCAGGTCGGCGACGGTGAGACCGAACTTCACGGCGTAGACGCCGGCCAAGATGACGTCGCCTGCGCCTTCGGCGACAGCCGAGATCCCGAGGACCCGGCCCGAGCCCCGCTCGGCCACCACCTTGACGCCGCCTCGGGTGTCGCGGTTCACCCGGGCTCTCGGCACGTGCTCGAGGCCGAGCACCCGGCACTCGCAGTCGTAGCCGGCGGCCTGGGCCGCCTCGTCGGTCAAGCCGACCGCGGCGATGGTGGGGGTGGTGAAGGTGACCCGGGGGAGGGCGGTGTAGTCCATCTCCCGGGCCGCGCCACCCACGGCGTTGTCGGCGGCGAGGGTCCCTTGGGCGGCGGCCACGTAGACGAACTGGGGGGCACCGGTCACGTCCCCGGCCGCCCAGATCGCCGGGTTGGTCGTGCGCAGCTGGCCGTCGAGCACCAGCCGGCCCCGCCTGTCGAGGGTGACACCGGCAGCATCCAGGGCAAGGCCGTCGAGCACCGGGCGCCGTCCGGTGGCGACGAGGATCTCGGCCGCTTGCAGCTCTCGACAGGCACCGCCCGCCTCGACCTGTACGGTCTTTGGGCAGGCGGGCTCGACGCCGAGCACGCGTGCCCCGGTGAGCACGTCGATGCCCTGGTCGGTGAGCACCCGGGTGATCCAGGCAGAGACCTCGGGCTCCTCCCCGGGGGCGAGGCGACCCAGGGCTTCGACGATCGTGACCTTGACGCCGAGATCGGCGAAGAGCTGGCCCATTTCCAAGCCGATGTAGTTGCCGCCGATCACCACGAGCGAGTCCGGCAGCTGGTCGAGGTCCATCGCCGTGGTGGAGGTGAGGTACCCGGCTTCCTCCAGCCCCGGGATGGCCGGCACGGACGGCGCCGAGCCAGTGGCCAGCAGGAAGGCGTCCGCCCTGAGCGTCGTTCCCGCGACGTCCAGGCGGTCGAGCCCGGTGAAGGCGGCGTGGCCCGAGACGATCTCGAAGCCGTAGCTCGCGGCCAGCTCCAGGTACTTCTCTCTCCGCAGGCTCCCTACGATCTCGTCCTTGCCTGCTATCAGGGCGGCGAGGTCCACCCCGACGTCGGCGGTGGCGACGCCGGCGAAGGGATGGTGGCCGGCTCGGTGGTAGGTCTCCGCCGCGGCGAGGAGGGCCTTGGAGGGGATGCAGCCGACGTTCACGCAGGTGCCGCCCAGCGTCGCGGCCTCGACCATCGCCACCCGGGCCCCGAGGTTGGACGCTCGGATCGCTGCCGCGAACGCGGCGCTGCCCGACCCGAGGGTGACGAAATCGAAGTCTCTGCGGCGTCTACCGGGCCCGCGGCGGTGCTCCCCGGGCTCTCCTTCCGTCTCGACGGACAGCTCGCCGGGTCGGTAGCCGGCGGCGCGCACCGCGTCGAGCGCCGCGGCCGGATCTTCCTCGAGGCCGAAGCGGACCTCTCCCCGACGGTGATCGGCCCGTGGCTCTCCGGCGCCGAGCGCGCCGAGCGCGGACTCGATCGCCTCCTCGCAGTGTTCGCAGGTCATGCCCTCGACGGTGAGGCGGTACTCAGGCACGGCCACCTCCGGTGTCGATGCGCCGGCAGCAGGCGATCGCCGCCTCGTTGCGCTCGAGGAACGCCTCGGCCATGGCGGTCAGCGCCACCACAGAAGGATCGGCGACCCGGTAGTAGGTGCGCCGCCCCTCGACCCGGGAGGCGACGAAGCCGCACCAGACCAGGCACGAGAGGTGCTCGGACACCCGGGCCTGGGACAGTCCGAGGCGGCGGACGATCTCGGCTTGGTGCAGCTCGCCGCCCGCGAGCAGCAGCGCCAGGATCCGCAGCCGACTGGCTTCGCCGAGCGCCCGGAACAGCCGGGCCAAGAGTTCGGTGTCAGGCAGCGGGGTCGGGGTGGGCTCCACGATCGGGGCTCGCCCGAGGACGGTGACCATCAGTCTCCTTTGATAGCGCTAAACGAATAGTATTCGCCTAGGCGGTTCATCGCAAGAGGTCCGTGGCCGGTCGGCGGCGGGCGAGGAGGGCCCGGGGTCACGGTGGGTTGATCGGCGGACCAGAACCGTGCGCCGGTGCAGGCGCGCCGGTCGGGGTGCTGGTCGCTTCGGCCTCGGCTTTGGCGAGCGCGGACCGCGCCGCCTTGGCGTCGGCGGCGGGGGGCCCGAGGGCGAGGTAGCGGCGCAGCTCGGAGATGGCGCCGGTGGGGTCGCCGGTTCCGAGGCGGACCAGGCCAAGGAGCAGGTGGGGGTCGGGGTAAGAAGGATCGGCGTGCTCGGCGGCCTGGATGGAGGCGATACCCCGAGCGAGCAGCGTCCGGTTCTTCGAGGCCTCCCCGGCGTTGGCGACGATCCACCCCGAGTAGGCGAGGGCTTCGGGTTCGTTGGGTTGGGCGGCGAGGACCGCCTCGAACAGCTTGAGGGCTTGGAGCTCGTCCCCTTTCACCAGGTCGGCCTGGGCGTCGACCAGCTCGTTGCCGATCGCCGGGGGGACCGAGCCGGTGATGGTCTGGCTGGGCAGGCGGTTCCCGGCGGAGCCGTCGACGATGAGCCCAGCACCGAGGGCGGCGCCGGCCACGGCGAACGCGACGAGCGCCCGGCGGGCCCGCCGGCGCCGGCTGGTCGAGGTCGGCGCGCCAACAGGGTCGGTGTCCTCTTCGGGTTCGGGTTCGTCGGCGGCGAGGGCCGCAAGGACATCCACGGCCCGGCGTTCGTAGCCGGCCCGCAGCGCCAGGTAGTCGTCCTCGGTGAGGTCACCGGCCGCCCGCTCGGCCTCGAGGTCATCGAGGGAGGCGAGAAGAAAGCCGCGCTCGCCGTCAAGGCGGGCGTGCTCGTCGTCCAGCGTCGTCCGCTCACCCACGGCGCGCCCGGTCCAACAGGGCGCGCTCTTCGTCGCTGAGCGGCGCGGCCGGGGCTGGTCGCCACCGCCGGAACGCCACCGCGAGGACTCCCAGCGCCGCCACCGCCGCGGCGACCGGCAGCACCCACACCAGTCCGGTCAGTCCCCCCGCCGGCGGCCGCAGCAAGATGCCCGGGCCGTAGCGGCTCTCGAGGTAGGCCTCGATCTCCGCCTGGCTCTGCCCGGCGAGCAGGCGCTGACGGATGGTGGCGCGCACCGCCGCGGCGGTCTGGGTCGCCGAGTGCTCCGCCGTCTCGTCCTCGCAAGAGGGGCAGCGGACCTGGTTGGCGATGGCAGCCACCCGC
>JAJYWG010000503.1 GCA_021791615.1 Actinomycetes bacterium | reverse complement strand
GCGCAAGATCGCCCACCTCATGCGACGCAAGCACGGAGGACGCCGAGCCCGGGTACGCGGTCGGCTGAGGGTCGCCGCCGATTTCAGCCTCCTCGCCGCAGCCGTCAACCTCGCGCGTCTCTCGACGCTCGGCGTGCGCTCGGCACCGGGTGGGTGGACCGTGGCCGGGGCCTGAGGACCTCCCGAGGGGCCAGGAGCGCCTGCCCTCGATGTTCCTGGCGCCATCGAACCCGTCGCTGTGCATACTTCGGCAGTTCAAAGATCCGAGCAGCTCGGGTCGCGAGTTCCGGCTCAGTCGCCGCCCCGCGGAAAGTCAGCCACCCGAACACCCCACAAGACACCAGCCACCTAGGCCTCACCCAAGCGTAGATTCGGCACGATGCGGACAGGTGGCCTCGAAAGTCCCTGCAGCAGAAGGACTCCGGTCGCTGGGGAGATTCTGGCACCGAGAGCACTGAGCGCGTTCCAGGTGAAGGGTCCACCCAGTGTCTCTGGGTGCTCGGCTATGTGCGGGCTAGCTGTTCGAGCTTCAGCTGGGCGGCCTCGGCCGCGACGTGGCGCATGTCGCGGATGAGGCGTGAGATGCGGCGGTCGTTGGCGATCCACTCTTCGTACAGCTGTGCCTGGGCTGAGTTGAGCTGGCGCGTGACGGTCTTGCCGGCGACCTTGGCGGTCCACTGGTAGTAGGGACCGTGGAGCTGGGGCGGCTCCGCGTGACATCTGCATCCGGGGGTGCCGCAGCGGGTGTAGCGGCGCACGACGCTGCCTTGGTGCACGAGGCCGATCGTGGCAAGCTGTGCGGCCAGCTCGCTGGCCAGCTCGCGGTAGCGGCGCTCGTAGCCAGCGAGACGTCGAGCGGCTGTCGGTCCTGGCATGTCGAGTCGGCCTCCTCCAACAGAGCATCCCCCATCCGTACCCCCCCAGTATATATACTGGCACCTCGGGTGCAGCCCCGAGCGGACAGGAGGAGCACCGTGAGCAAGTCCACCCAGCGCCAGAGCCGACGCCTGGCGGCAGAGCAACGCCGCATCCAAAGGCGCCTCGAACGGGCGGCGAACACTCCCAACTTCGGGGACCCTCTTTTCGGTCGGGGGAACATCGCCTACGAGTACTCCGAGCGCCTGAAGGGGATCTCCCACGGCGGCATGGGCATGATCGCCAAGGTCGTCGAGCGCAGCGGGCTCGCAGATGCGATCGACTCCTCGCTTCATTTGCTCAAGATCCACAAGCCCTACCACGAGTCCGACCACGTGCTGAACGTGGCCTACAACAGTCTCTGCGGAGGTCAGCGCCTGGAGGACATCGAGCTGCGCCGCAACGATGCGGTGTTCTTGGACGCCTTGGGCGTGCCCTCCCTGCCGGACCCGACCACCGCGGGCGACTTCTGCCGTCGCTTCAGCGAAGAGGACATCATGGCCCTCCAAGAGGCGATCAACGCGGCACGACAGAGAATCTGGGCCACCCAACCCGCCTCCTTCTTCGCCCAAGTCGCCCGCATCGATGCGGACGCCTCGATCGTCGAGACGACTGGCGAGTGCAAAGAGGGGATGGACATCTCCTACAAGGGCATCTGGGGCTACTCGGACCTGGTGGTCTCGCTCGCCAACACCAAAGAGCCGCTGTACCTGTCCTCTCGGGGCGCGAACCGCCCCTCCCACGAGGGGGTGATCCCGCTCTACGACAAGGCGATCGCCCTGTGCCGCAACGCAGGGTTCTCCACAATCCTCCTGCGAGGCGACACCGACTTCTCATTGACCACCGAGTTCGACCGCTGGGACGAAGATGGTGTTCGCTTCGTCTTCGGCTACGACGCCAGCGCCACCATGGTGAAGCGGGCCAACGGCCTCGCCGACGAGCTCTACCGCGACCTCGTCGACAAGGCCGAGCGGGCGATCAAGACGACGCCACGCCAGCGCCCGGACAACGTGAAGGACGCGATCGTGCGCGAGCGCGGTTACAAGACCCTGCGCCAGAAGGCGGTGACAGTCGCCGAGTTCTCCTACCGCCCCGTCGCAGCCAGACGCGACTACCGCGTGGTCGTGGTCCGCAAGAACCTCTCGGTTGAACGAGGCGAGGACGTCTTGTTCGACGAGTACCGGTACCTGTTTCACATCACCAACGACCTGGACATGACCCCTGACGAGGTCGTCTCGGAGGCCCATCAGCGCTGTGACCAGGAGAACCTCCATGCACAGCTGAAAGGGGAGGTGCGCGCTCTGCACGCCCCGGTCAACACGCTCAACGCCAACTGGGCGTATCTCGTGATGGCATCGTTGGCATGGACCCTCAAGGCCTGGTGCGCACTTCTCCTGCCGATCTCGCCTCGCTGGGCCGAGCGTCACAACGCCCAGCGACAGCGCCTGGTCACGATGGAGTTCCGGACGTTCCGCCAGGCCTTCATCGAGATCCCCTGCCAGATCGTAAAGCACGCCCGCCAGATCCGCTGGCGCGTGCTGGCGTGGAACCCCTGGCTCGACGTGTTCTTCCGGCTCGTCGACGCCTTGTAGCGCGCACTCGGACCTATCGCTGCCCCAGGCGGAACCCCCGCCTCTACTTCGGCGACCCCACGAACGGCTCGCTGCGCCCACGAGGAGACCAACCCTCGGTCCATCGCGACGTCCCTGATCTGCGCGGCGGCGTCGATCTATGCCTCGACGCCGATCGGCGCAGATTCGACGCAGCTTTGCCTGGGGTTCGCTTGTTTTAGGTCTAGGCCACGAGCTTTCTCGACGTGGTGAGCGGACAGCTGCTCGACGTCGTAGGGGGCCGGAGCGCAGACGACGTCACCTACTTGCTCTCCCAGGGAAAGCCGGCCTGGCGACAGCGGATCGAAGCGGTCGCGATCGACCCGCACGCCGGGTACCTGAAGGGGATCCTTGCGGCCCTCTTCGACGTCACCGTCACGGTTGACCACTTCCACGCGGTCCACCTCGCCAACGCCGTGGTCGACGACGTGGCGAGGGTGTTCATCCAGAGGCCGAGCTCGGGCAGCGCGGCCGAAAGGACGATCCGCCGTACCGGACCCGCCGGCTCATGACCCGAGGGTGGGAACGGCTCAGCGATCGCCAGCGCGACAAGCTCTTGGTGCACTCGAAGAGGGCGACCCCAAAGGAGAGGTCGGAGCGGCCATCTTGGGCAAGGAGCTGCCGCGCGAGGTCTACGCTGCGCCGACAGCGCGCCGAGCCCACTGGCGGCTCGTGCGCTTCTACGGCTACGTCGCCGAGGCCGCGGTCCCAGAGCTCACCCGGCTCGCCACGACCATCTCGAGCTCGGAGCAGAAGGTCCTCAGCTCCCATGTGACCCGCATCTCGACCGGACCCGTCGAAGCCCAGAACCTCGTGACCGAGAAGATCCGGCGGATCGGCCATGGCTTCCGGAACTTCGAGAACTATCGGCTGCGGCTGTTGCTCCACTCAGGGGTCCAATGGGAGACTCGCCCAACTGCACGAATCAGGGGGCGTTCCCCACGCCTGGTCGCGTAGAGCCCCATAAACCCTGTGGACAACCCCGTCGGAATGCCACAGAACTGCGTGAAAGCCCAGGACAGTCAGCCCGAAAGGCGCGAAGATCCAAACCTTGCGGTGGAGGTGAAGGGACTCGAACCCTCGGCCTCTACATTGCGAACGTAGCGCTCTACCAACTGAGCTACACCCCCGAGGCAGCCCCCAGGATAGCCGTTCTGGGACCGCGCACGACTGGACGATCCGGTGCCGATCCCGCCCGGGATCGACCACGCGGACCGTCGGGGGACCCCAAGGGCACCCCTCTGAACGGCACCCGCTCAGCTGCCGCTCGCCGCGTGACGTGGAACGCCCACCGAGACCAGCTCCTCCTGGTCCCAGGCGCCCGGGTAGCCAGCTCGCGCGGCATGCAGAGACCTCGAGGTGAGGAGATCGACGGGCGCCGTCCCGATCGATGCGAAGCTCGGCTCCTCGGCCCACGCCTGTGCCCCCACGCCGGAGAACCGCTGCGGCGGGGCAGGCCGGCGGGCCTCCCTGTCGGCGTGGTCCGAGTGCAGCATCTGTGCATAGGCGACGAGCGCGACGTACCCCGTGATGGCAAGCGCGGACACTCCGGTGATCGCCCACAGCAGGTGCAGCGCGCGCTCGGCGCCGAGCCCCCCCGTGAACACCGCGACCACGGCCAAGCCGAGCAAGAGGTCCCGGCGGCGGCGGCGGCTCCGCCGACGCTCCCAGGCCGATCGCTTCTGGCCGATTCCTCGCACGAGACCGGGTGTCGCGTGCGAAGCGCCCGCTGCGGCCCACCAAAGGGAGGAGCGGTCGGACTCGGGCACCTCGAGCCGGTAGGCGGGCTCGACGAGCTTGGGTCCCGCCCGTCCGAGAAGATGGAGCTGCTCATGGAACGACTCGATCGACGACTGCGGACGCTCCTCCCGGAAGTGCCGCACGAGCCGGGGCGTCAGCACTGCGATCCACACGATCACCAGGACCACCACTACCAAGTCAGTCACTCCCTCGACCTGCCTTCCTTGGCTCGACAAACCTAGATGCGGCGGGCCGACAAGTGGTGGATGGTCCCGAGCGCACCGCACCGAGGTCGCGGGAAGTCTCTTCGGAAGGCCGGGAGGCCGGAAGGCCGAGACCCCGAGCGGCCGGGCGGGAACCCGGAAGGCCGAGACCCCGAGCGGCCGGGCGGGAACCCGGAAGGCCGAGACCCCGAGCGGCCGGGCGGGTCTTCCCGGGAGGCCGGGAGG
>JAJYWG010000268.1 GCA_021791615.1 Actinomycetes bacterium | reverse complement strand
GCGCCGCAGACGCCACGGAGCCCCGAGTAACTGGTCCCGCCTCGGCAACCGGACCGAGCGACCACGCCCAGCAGTGACCTCGCGCCAATCTCGCCGAGCACCGCGGCGCCCCGCGCTGCGGTGGGGCTGCGTAGGGCAATCCGCATCACGAGGGGACCTTGCTTTCGAGGAAGATCCACACGAAACCCCCAGCGTGCAGCCCCTCCGCAACGAGAACCCGCCGCGTAGGGCTGACTGCTCACCCTGTGAGCTCTGGCGATAACCTCCCTGCGCTACGGCAGTTTCGCGGGTGTCGCCGGACGCGCAAGACTGCTACTCGTGCGGACATTCGATGACTTGGTCGACGAGGCTGCGTCAGCGGATGTCAGCGGATGGAGCTTCGCATGGCTGGAGGGACGTGCCACCGAGGAGCGCCCGCCCTGGGCCTACTCCCGGCTCCTGGCCGAGAGGCTCGCCGCAGCGAGGGCTGCACTCGACATCGATACGGGCGGTGGCGAGGTGATCGCCGAGACTGCTGTCTTCCCGGCGCGAATGTGCGTCACCGAATCGTGGCTACCGAACCTCCAGCGTGCGCGCCAACTCCTTCGGCCGCGTGGCGTCGAGGTGCGTGAGCGCAAGGAAGGTCAGCCTCTGCCCTTCCGAGACGGTTCCTTCGACCTTGTCACCTCACGCCACCCGGTCGCCCCCGATTGGTCGGAGATCCATCGGGTGCTCGAACCAGGTGGCCACTACTTCGCCCAACACGTCGGCCCCGCGTCGGCCTTCGAGTTGATCGAACACTTCCTCGGGCCGCTCCCTGCCCACCGATCCGAACGGGACCCAGGACGAGAGGCAGCCGCCGCCGAGGCGGCAGGGTTGACAGTCACCGACCTCCGGACGTGCCGATGCCGCATCGAGCTCTTCGACGTCGGCGCGGTGGTGTGGCTCCTCCGCAAGTGCGTTTGGTGGGTCCCGGACTTCTCCGTCGACAGCTACCGCGACCGACTCCTGGCGCTTGATGACTTCATCCGCACCAGTGGCTGCTTCGTGGCCCACTCGACCCGCCACCTCATCGAAGCCCGCCGGTAGTTCCTCAGATCACAGCTGCCCAACCGACCGAGCACCCCAATCCGCTCCCCCGAGGGAACGGACCGCCTCGGCGCGCCGCCCTGGTACGCCTCTGCGGCGCTCATCACCCCCGAATGACACCTCCGGGACCTCCGGCATCCCCTCCGGAGACCCTTTCGGTCGCCACGAGTCGCCTGTCGGCCTCCGGCGAGCGGCCAGCGAGCCCCCCGACGGCACCCCCAGGCCCCGGAGCGCTTGATTTAGGGCTAGGAGGGGTGGCGTTGATGACAGCGCTTGGTCTTGAGCCCACTGCCGCACGGGCAGGAGTCGTTTCGGCCAGCGCGCGCAATGGCGGTCCGCAGGTCGGCGGCAGGTCGACCGGAGCGGATGAGCTCGGCCATTGACCGCAAGGGCACATCCACGCGCGTGAAGAACGCCTTGTAGCCTGCGCAGAGGTAGTTGAGGCCCTCCTCACCGTCGGGTGTGAGCACGAAACGGTTCTTCGGGCACTCACCCCAGCACGCGTCGCGCACCTCGCACTCGATGCAGTAACGGGGGAGGCTGTCGCGCTTCTCGTTGCCGAAGCGCTGCTGGCGGTCACTGCCCACGAGCTCGACGAGGTGGGTCTCATGGAGGTTGCCGAGGCGGTGTGCTGGATCGACGAAGTGGTCGCAGGAGTAGACGTCACCGTTGTGCTCCAGCGCCACGGCGTGACCGCAGGTCTCTGCGAAGACGCACAGCCCGGCCGGCAGACCGAGGTGCGGCGCGAGGATGGCGTCGAAGGTCTGGACGTACACTTCGCCGAGGTCCCGGCCCACCCACTCGTCGAAGATCGCGATGAGAAAGTCGCCCCAGGCGGCTGATGGGACGCTGCGTTCACTGACGGCGTAAGGGTCATCTGGGTTCGGCTGATGCTCGACGATGGGGATAAACTGGATCACGAGCGCGCCGCAATCGTCGCGCAGGTAGCGGTAGACCCGCAGCGGCTCGCCGACGTTGCCGGCGTGCACGGTGCACAGCACGTTGTAGTCGACCTGGTGGTGACGCAAGACATCAAGTCCGCTGAGAACGCGCTCGGAGGTCGGCCGTCCGCGCTTGTCGACTCGGAAGCGGTCATGCAGGTCGGGAGGCCCGTCGATGCTGATCCCGACGAGAAAGCGGTGCTCGGCGAGGAAGACCCCCCACTCGTCGGTGAGCAACGTGGCGTTGGTCTGCAGCGTGTGCCGGATCACCTGGCCCGGGCGACGGTAGCGCTCGGCGGTCTCGACCATGCGAGCGAAGAAGGCAAGCCCCATGAGGGTCGGCTCGCCCCCCTGCCAGGCAATCGTGACCTCGGGGGCGTCCTGGGACTCGAGTGACTGACGGACGTAGGCCTCCATGGTCTCGTCGCGCATCCGAAAGCGAGCTCCTGGATAGAGCGACGCCTTGTCGAGATAGAAGCAGTAGCTGCAGTCGAGGTTGCAGATAGCTCCGGTCGGCTTCGCCATGACGTGGTAAGCGGCGGGCGCCCCAGCGGGTCGTCGTTCAGGCAGTGACGGTCCGCTGCTGCTGCGGTGAAAGGTGACCTCGGTCACCGAGTCCGGCGCTGTCTGAACCCTGTCGGTGTAGGTTGGATCCGGCGCACCTGGCAACGCTATCCGGTCCACCGGCGGTGGCCGTGGTCGACCTGGCCGGGGGCCTACCCCCCGAGAGCGCAGCGCACCGCGTTCACTGATCGACCTGCTGGCACTACTGACCTCGATCCTCGCCCACAGCCGCCTCCAGCCGGTGATCGACGCGGCGCGCACCTTGAAGCGCCACGAGGCCGGGCTGATGAGCTACTTCGCCCACCGGGTGAACAACGCCGGAGCCCACGGAGAACCCGGAAGCGCCATTTTTCTTGCGGTCGGTGCTCGACCAGTGGCTGCACGACCTGGCGACCGGCGGCTCCGACAGCGCGGCATGACGGCCGGTTTCACCGGCAGAGGCCAGCACGTCCCTCGTAGGGTGGCGTGATGACCGATGGCGGGCCTGCCCCCGAGGCGCTGATCCTCGGCGGCCCGAACGGGGCGGGCAAGACGACGAGTGCGGCCGAGCTGGTCCCCCCCGGATCTGCGGTTCTTGGACAGCGACCTGATCGCAGCGCGCCTGGTCCGGGAAGGCCATCCGGCTGCCGGGGTGGAGGTAGCTGCAGGTCGGGTGCTGCTCGGCCAGGTGCGAGAGACGGTGGCGACCGGGGAGTCGTTCTGTTTGGAGACGACCCTGGCGGGACGGACCGTCGGTCGCTGGATCGGAGAGTGGCAGCAGGCCGGCTATCGGGTCCGGCTGATGTTCGTCGCCTTGGACGATCCTGACCTGGCGGTCCGGCGGGTGGCTGGTCGGGTGGCCGGTGGCGGCCACGACGTACCTGAGCTGCTGGTCCGGCGCCGGTGGGCGGCCGGGTTGCGGTGGCTGTTCGACGTGTGCCTGCCGGCGGTGGACGCTTGGCTGGTGATCGACAACAGTGCCGGTTATGCCCGCCCAGTGGCTGCGGGAACCCGTGCTCAGGTGGCCCTAAGGGTGATGACCCGCTGCGGTGGTCGCGGGGTGGCGTCCCAGTTGTGGTGTAAAAGACCGACTGGCGCAAGCTCCTGGTAGTTGATGTTACGCGGCGGCTGTGGCCGTCTGGTCGACGATGGCGCCGGCGGCGGGTGTGGCGCCGGTGGCCTGAGGCGGTCCGAGCAGTTCCCGTCGGAGCTCTTGGAGCTGACGGACAACTTTGGGGGTCATCTCGACGCCCCGCCATCCGGCGCTGGCCCGGTCCAGCACGGCCCACACCAGGCTGAGGCAGGAGCGCTCACCGGGGAGCCGGCCGATGACCTTGACCCGACGGCGGGTCTCGCCGAAGGTGCGCTCGATGAAGTTGGAGTGACGGATGCGCTGCCAGTGCTCGGCAGGGAAGCGCAGGTAGGTGACCAGGTGGGCGAGGTCGGCGCCCAGGCACTCGACGGCGGAGGGGTAGAGCTTGGCCCACCGCTCGGCGAACGCCTTGGCCCGCCGGGTGGCCTCCGCGACCGCGGCCTGGCCGGGGGTGGGCTCGATGCCGTCGAAGATGGCCCAGAACTCCGCCTCGAGCTGGCCCTGTGCGTGCTTGGGGACCTTGGCGAGGACGTTCCTCGCCCGGTGGATGAGGCAGCGTTGACGAGCACTGGTGGGGAACACCAGCTCGACGGCGCCGATCAGGCCGGCGCCACCGTCGGAGACGACCAGCACCGGAGCCCGCAGGCCCCGCTCGACCATGCCGACCAGGAAGGCCCGCCAGGCGTCGATCGACTCGGTAGCCCCCGGCTCGACCGCCAGCAGGACCGGCCGACCGTCGGTGGTCATCCCCCAAGCGACCAGCACCGGCTCGGCCCCTGCCCCCGGGTGCATACGGAAGTGGTGAGAGTCCAGGACTCCTGGGGTAGCGCGAAGAGTTCCCTTGTAGATGAAGGGTAGGTCCGCTGTTCCGCCTGTTGTCTGTGCGATAATAGAGATGTGAGCGTGCAAGGGGTTCTTGAGGCTGCTGGACTGGGCCCGGTGCGTTCAGGTCGTCCGTTGCCGTTGCTGAACCCCCCTGGGTTTCTTGGAGGCTCCATGTCTTGGAAGCGAGGATGGAGTCATGCCTACAGAACAGTCGCCGGGAAAGCCGACGACGCGTCGCTACAGCGATGCGGAGAAGG
>JAJYWG010000328.1 GCA_021791615.1 Actinomycetes bacterium | reverse complement strand
CGGGACACCGGAGCCGGCGGCGCCAGCACACCCCCGAAGAGGCGGCGCTGATGGAGGAGAAGGTCCGCAAGGTCGAGGTCGCGATCAGCCTGGTCCTGCGGGTCGGCGTCGTCGTGAGCGTCCTCGTCATCGCCGTCGGGCTCGGGCTGATGTTCGCCCACCACAGCGCCTACGTCCCGCTCCGCGGGCACTTCTCTTACCACGAGCTCACGTCGAAGACGACGCCGTTCCCGCACTCGCTCTCGTCCCTCGGGCACTCGATCGCCGCGGGGGAGGGACGTGGGATCGTGGTGCTCGGCGTGCTGATCCTGATCCTCACGCCGGTGCTGCGGGTGGCAGTCGGCGTGCTGTCCTTCCTCTACGAGAAGGACCCGCCCATGGCCATCGTCACGCTGTACGTCCTGGTCGTGCTCGTCGGCTCGTTCTTCCTCGCCGGAGCCTGAGCTCGTACCTCACCGCCCGGTCTCGAGGCGGTCGGCGAACGGCGAGCCCGGAGGCTGGGGCAGGTCGGACGCCAGGGTGTCGAGGTCCCCGGTGTGCCGGGCCACGAGGGCCGCTTCGATGCGCCGGATCCCCTCGTCCAGGCCGAGCCGCCCCTGGGCCATCGCCTCGCCGATCGCTCTTGCCGTACGGTCCCGCTCGGCGTCGGACGCCAACGTGCGTGCCGGGCAGCGGCGCGTCTGCGGCCGGCTCCGGCCGCCCCCTCCGGCGACGCGATGGGCGTGCCGGTCGTCGACGCGTGAGGCGGCCCGGTCGTCGGCCCGGTCGTCGGCGCGGGACAGCTCCCGTGCGGCGAAGGCGGCGATCTGGGCCAGCTCGTAGACCACCACGAGCATGACTGCAGCGAGCACGACCTCGATCATCGGCGCTCCACTCCCTCACGGCGGGGCTCCGTCGAACTGGTGCGACCGCACCGCCGCCATTCATATCGTAGTACGAGCGTTCTCTCGGCAACCTACCCGCCCCGCGTGACGGGGAAACCATCGGGAGCGCCGGTGCGGGCGCCGGCTGCGTCGTCGACGTCGGTGCCGTCGTCGAGCTCGGCAGGGAGGTCGGGGAGGAGGGTGCCGCCGGCGAGCGAGCGCAGTTCGGAGAGGTGGAGCGCGGTGAGTCGCTCGAGGACGCGGGCTCCCTCGGCACGCAGCTGGACGTGGGCCAGTCGCCGGTCGTGCGGGTCGCCCGCCCGCCGCACCAACCCGGCCGCCTCGGCGCGATCGACGAGCCCGACGGCCGAGTGGTGCCGGAGCTGGAGGTAGTCGGCGATGTCGCCGATCGTGGGTCCCTCGGCGTCGTCGTGCCCGCGCACGGCCAGGAGAAGCTGATGTTGCGCGGGCGTGATCCCGGCCGCCCGGGCCTGGTCGCCGGACCACGCCAGGAACCGGCGGATGCGCGTCCGGAAACGGAGGATCGCCCGGTAGTCGTCTGCCGTGAACGACGTTCGCTCGCGGTCGTTCCCGTTGCGCCCGTCGCGCCGTCCCCGGTCGTTCCGGGCCGGCGTCACGGGTCCACCTCGCCGGTGGCGTCCTCGTCACCGGGGCCGGCGGCCGCCAGCGCGCCGGCGCCGTGAGCTTCATCGAGCCGGCGGACGCGAGCCCGACGGGACGCCCGGGCGCGCAGGCGCGCGGCCGGTCCCGAGGGCCAACGCAATGCCGGCGGCTGCAACGTGGACTCGGCGATCCGCCGGCCGAGCACCTCGGCCATGGTGTCGCGAGCGATGACCCCCACCGGTTTGCCGCCCTCGGTGACCACCACGCTGGTGGCGTCCTTCTCGACGAGAAAGATCGCCAGCGCGTCCCGGAGGTACGAGAAGCGGTCCACGCTCCGCCCGGCCACGGCGGCGGGCTCCTCGGGCAACGGGTCCATGGCCTGGCCGGCGACGGCCGTTCGGAAGGGGTCCACCTCGGTGTCGAACTCGACGCGGAACCCTCGCCGCACCAGCTTGTCGGTCATCAGCCGCTCGGTGAGGGCGAGCTCGCCCACCACCTCGGCGATCCCGAGTGCGAGCAGCATGGGGATCAATAGGTGGATCGCCCCGGTGACCTCGATGGCGAAGACGGCGCCGGTGAGCGGTGCCCGTGCTGCGACTCCGAAGCTGGCGCCCATGGCCACCAGCGCGAACGCCGCCGGGGCGACGTGGAGCGAGGGGAACAGGTGGGCGAAGCCGATGCCGACCGTCTCGCCCATGGTCGCCCCGATGAGGAAGATCGGGGCGAGGGTGCCGCCGGAGGTGTTGGACGCCAGCGCGATCCACCACGAGAACAGCTTGGCCACGCAGAGGGCCGCAGCCGCCCCCAGGAGGAACCTCCCGTTCACGGCGTCGCTGATGGCCCAGTAGCCGACCGAGAGGGACCCGGGGACCGCCAACCCGATGGTGGTGAACGCCACAGCGCCGATGAGCGGGTGGTACGCCTCGGGTACCGGCAGCCGCCGGAAGCAGCCTTCGAAGGCGAACAAGCCCTTGTTGAGCACGATTGCCAACGCGCCGGCCGCCACCCCGAGCACGCAGAAGAGCGGGAGTTGGGGCGCGGTGTAGGTGATCGGGAAGGTGACGGCAAAGAGGGGGTGGCCGCCGAGGAGGAGCGTGTGGAGCTCGCTCGAGATGCCGGTCGCCAGCACCAGCGGCAGAAGGGCGCGGAGCGACCGCTCGAAGAGGAGGAGCTCGAAGGCGAGGATGATGGCGGCCACCGGGGTGTCGAACACGCCGGCCATGCCCGCCGCCGCTCCGGTGGCGAGGAGGATCCGACGCTCCGCAGGCGACACGCGGATCCACTGACCGAGGAGCGAGCCGATGCACCCGCCGGTGACGATGATCGGCCCCTCGGCGCCGAACGGACCACCGGTGCCCATGGCCACCGCGGCCGACAACGGCTTGGCCAACAGGACGCGGGGCTTGATCCGGCTCTCCCTGAGCAGGATCGACTCGAGGGACTCGGGGATCCCGTGGCCCTTGATGACGGGGCTCCACAGAGCGAGCAGCGCCACGACCACGGCGCCCCCCACCCCGACGGCCACGAGCTCGGGGACGGGGTGGTAGTGGCGGAGGACGGGCAGCTGGAACCCGACCCGGTGGAGCAGGGCGAGATTGCTGATCAAGCCGACCAGCCGGACCACCATGAACGCCGCCACCCCGCCGACCCCACCCAGCACCACCCCCAGGAGGGCCAGCAGCATCATCCGGGCCCGGGATGCCCCGAGGCTCACCTCCGCGCTCGCGGAGGTCCCCCGTGGCCGGCGGAAGGTCATGGCACGACCTTATCGCGACACGACATACAAGCGGCCGATGGGGTAGGGTGAGGCCGTGGAGCGCGGGATCGTGTCGTTCCATCGGGACGTCGAAGGCGCTTGGGTGGCGCGGCTCGAGTGCGGCCACCGTCAGCACGTGCGTCACCGGCCGCCCTTCCAGCTCCGTCCTTGGGTCGAGGACGCCGCCGGGCGTGCCGGCCGCCTGGGCACCCCCCTCGACTGCCCGTTGTGCGACCGGGCCGAACTGCCGGAAGGTCTCGGTCCAGTTCGTCGCCGGGTGGCATGGGACGCAGAGACGCTGCCGGCGGCCATGCGCCGAGAGCATCGGGTCGGGCCGTCCACGTGGGCGGTGCTGCGGGTCGAATCGGGTCGCGTCCGGTTCGTCTCCGACCGGGGGGTGGGGCTCGACCCGGAAGGGGACCGTGAGGGCTCCCGCCTGCTCGAGGCCGGGTCAGAGCAGAACATCCCGCCGGGCGTGCCGCACCGGCTGGAGCTGTCGGGGCCGGTGCGCCTCACCCTCGACTTCTTCGCAGTGCCGGCCGCCGAAGCCGGAGAGCAGCATCCCGACGAACCCGAGTGCGAAGGCGGGGATCCTGCGTGCCTGGCCGGCTTGGTGTGCGAGGAGTGCGGTGCGGTCGTCGGGCCGGATCCCCACCGCCCCGGGTGCGGACGGGCCGGCACCGACAGTTTATCGGGTCACGATATGAGGTAGTTGCACTGCAAGAGGATCTCGATCGGGAGAGGAGTCACGATGAGCGACCAAGCCGAGATCCCCAGGAGTGTGACCGGAGCGAACGGAGCGAACGGTACGCCCCACCGGGAGGCAGCGGTGAGCCGAGCGACGCGATGGCAACCGGGTCGTCGCCTCCGGCGGCTGTGGACGGCGGTCACGTTCGCCGAACGGCGGCTGCGGGACCCCGCGGTGCACGACGACCGGTTCGACAGCTCCAGCTCTGCCGTGGTCGACGCGGCGTGCGCGCTGGTCACCGGTCGGGCCGCCGAGGGCTACGTCGCCGACGGGCGCACCGTGCCGTACTGGGCCTGGGTCAATGCATTGGCGCACCGCCCGCACGAAGCGGTGGTGTCGCTCGCGATCCAGCGGCCCGAGGAGCCGTGGGCATGGGCGACCGTCGCCATCGCGGCGGAGCTGGAACGGCTCGAGCCGGAGGAGGTGTCGGCGCTGCGGGCCGCGGTGTTCGCACCGGCGGAGCTCGACGCCCTTGCCCGTCGGGGAGGCTCACCTGATGCCGTGCTCCGCTCCGTTCGCCGGCACGCGGCCGCCGCCCGCCAGGGACGGACGCGCACGGTGTGAGAGGGGGGCGGCGACCCTCGGGCGTGCGTCGGGCCGACCTGCCTCGGAAGGGAGGCCCCGAGCGGCGATAGCGTGGCGGTCCGTGGCCCTTGGCCCATTCGACGAGGTCGACGCCGTGGTGCTCGACGCCGGCGGCGTGCTCATGCTCCCCGACCCCGAGGCGTTCCGCCACCGGCTGGCGCCGTTCGGCGTGGTACCCGACGATGCTGCGTGCGTGCAGGCGCACTACGCCGGCGTCGCGGTGATCGACGGGCTGGGTGTGGCGGACTACGTCGAGGCCGATCGCAGCATGGCGCGGCTGTTCGGGGTCGACGAGGCGGACGTCGATGCGGCGGCCGCCGCCATCGAGGCCGTCTATCTGGAGGAGCCCTTCGTTCCCATCCTCGGGGTGGCCGACGCCCTGCGGCGCCTCGAGGCGTCGGGGACGCTGCTGGCGGTCGTGTCGAACGCGACGGGTCGGGTGGAAGCGGACCTGGCGGTCCACGGCATCTGTGCCGTCGGTGACGGTGACGGTGGGCGCGCGGGCGGTCCGGCCGAGGTGACCGTGGTGGTCGACTCCCACCACGTCGGGGTGGAGAAGCCCGACCCCGCCATCTTCGCCGTGGCGCTCGAGGCGCTGGGGGTGGAGCCGCGCCGGTGCCTCTATGTGGGTGACTCCGTGCACTTCGACGTCAACGGGGCGGCAGCGGCCGGGCTCCGGGCCGTGCACCTGACCCTCCTCGCCCAATGCGCCGGCGAGCATCTGCACTTTCCTGCGCTCGGCGCGTTCGTCGACGCCTTCCTCGGCTGACGGGGCACCGTCGGCGTGTAACGCCGCGTCATTCCTGCGGCAGTGAGTGTACGGGCGGGCCCCGTGGGAGGCGAGGCCTTCGCGCAGTCATTTGCCGTGCTGCGACCAGACGATTGACGCGGCCCACTGGAATCTGGTATACCAGATTCCAGTGGGCGTATCGGATACCAAACTGCAGTTGCCGTCTCGTGCGGCCGCTGTTGCCGACGAACTCGAGCGAGCCATCCTGAGCGGTGAGATTCGTCCAGGCGAACCGCTAGTCGAGCGGACGTTGGCGGAGAGTTTCGGTATCTCGAAGACGCCCGTGCGGGAAGCCCTCAAAGTCCTGTCCCATCGGGGCTTCGTGGAGGCCGCCCCATATCGGGCCATCAGGGTGCGGCTAATCAGCGCTCAGGAAGCTCGCCATATCTATCAGGTGCGCAGCCTGATCGAACCCGAAGCCGTTCGACTGGCTGTGCCGTACCACGACGAAGAGTCGCTCCGGCGAGCGGCTGCGGCCCTGGACGCAGCCGAGGCCGCGAAGCGAGATCTTGCAGCGAAGGCAAGTGCAAACCGGCGCTTTCACCGCGCATTGTATGAGCCCTGCCCAAACCGACTTCTGTGCTCTCTTGCCGATGGCATTCAGGGCCAGGTAGCTCTCATCAGCGTTACCGCATGGATGAACTCGTCAACCTGGACCGACGAAGCTGCCGAGCATTCCGCAATTCTGTTGGCTCTCCGGTCCGGGGACCCCGAACTCGCTGCAGGGCGCCTTAGGAACCACATCGAGAAGTTCACGACAAATATCGCCACCGGAACGGCGACGAACGCTGTCTCCAGCGAGATCTAGCCACGTGTGGGGTGGGAACGTGAATGAGTTCGAGCCGGTGCTATCAGAGCCGCCCCGAGCTGGTGTGCTGCCGCAGTTCATTATCAACCAGGCGCAATTTCATGCACGGGAGAGGCACCAGATCGACATTTCCACAGCACACCAGCATAAGAAGGAGCTGCGTGAAAGGCTCGCCGACTCACTCGGCATCACACGACTTCCGCGCTGTGAAGCCTCCGCAAGGTCTCTTGGCGTAATCGAGCGAAGAGACTTCACGATTGAAAAGCTCGTCTTCGAGGCGACGCCTGGCCTCCCAGTGCCCGCACATCTCTACGCGCCGCGGGCTCCCGGACCACATCCTGCGGTCGTCCACGTCCCCGGGCACTGGATGGAGAACGCGAAGCTGGCACCGGACATCCAGCGAATGAACCTCGAGCTCGTGCAGAACGGCGTTGTCACGCTCTGCTACGACCCGCTGGGGCAGGGCGAGCGTCGAGTTGGTTGGCACCAGCACGGGCAGCTGGCGCCGTTGCTGGTCGGATTCACGTCAATGGCGGTGATGGTTCGCGACAGCCTGGCGGGAATCGACATCCTGTGCTCACGTGAGGAAGTGGACTCCTCATGCATCGGCATGATGGGTGCGTCCGGCGGAGGCTTCTCTACGATCTTTGCATCTGCGCTCGACGACAGGATTAGTGCTGCCGCGATTGGGTGCATCGTCAATTCCCACGTTGGGCAACTGCGCGATGCTGCTTATGGGACCGGATGGGACAGCTGGGTCGATCTGTGCAACCAGGTCCCTCGGCTCTGCCTTATAGGCACGATGGCCGAGATACTCTCAGCCACGCTTCCGCGCAACCTTCTGGTTGCCAACGCGGACCATGATCCGGCCATTCCGATCAGTAGCGCTTTGGAGGTTGCGCACGAATTGGCCGGCATCGCAGAAGACCAAGACTGTGGTGACAGCTTCGAGTTCGCCATCGTGCCTGGTGGCCACGGACTTCATCCGGCGATGCGCGACGTCATGGGAAGCTTCATGGTCAGCCGGCTTGGACGCCAGGTGCATCATCACCTGCGCGATACGACAGCACTTCTGGCGCCCGAGTGGGACGTGGTCCACAATCGCGCGACTGCTCTTCGTCCCCAGAGTATGCAAAGGCGCCCCTCGGAGGATGCGTGCTGGGACGAGCCCGTGGACTCAAATAGGCCCGTCGTCGCGCTCGCTCAATCCTTGGCGATCCAATGCCGAACGACCAGATCGGCGTGTGACGCAAGCACGTTGAGGGGTCTTCTCGGTCCGTACCCCGATAAGCCGCAAGAGCGGCCATCGGTATCACTTCACGTCCCGACTGCGAACGGATACGTGCAACGTGTCCGCATTCCAATCGAGGAGGGAATCTACCTCGATGCGGCTCTCGCACTGCCACGGAACTGGTCGGACCAGCTCCCGCCCGTCTTCGTGATGCTCGATGAGGGCGGAAAGAGTCAAGCAGCCGCCTCACGTGAAGTAGAAGTGGCGCTGGCCCTCGGATGCGCCGCGCTACTTCCGGACCTACGAGGCACTGGGGAGATGGCAGCTTCGGAGTTTGAAGTTGCCAGCGGAGCATGGATGCTCGAGAGAGATCTCTTCAACCAGCGGCTGTGCGACACGTTCGGTGCGATTGACTTTCTCTCCAATCGCTACTCAACGGGCGCGCAGATCGACAAGGGGCGCATCGTCCTATGGGGAAACGATGCGTTCGGGTTCCTGGCACTGGTCGCGGCCGCACTCGACGACCGTGTCGCTGCGGTGGGCGTGGGTCGGTTGGAGTCGCTCGAGGACTTGCTCGGAGAGAGCTCCGACTGTACCCCGATGGCGTATCGATACGGCCTGCTTCACGTAGTCGACGTGCCGCAACTGGTGGATCTCATGCGCCCGCGGAAGGCCTTCATCGGGGTGAAGGCCTCCGACCTGAGCGAAGTGATCCCGCTCGCCACCCAGGGCAGCCGATAGCGCGATGAGGATCACCCAGCCCGTACCTTGCGTAGCACGGCTCGATCAGGAGGATGGCGCACGGCTCTTGTCGCAGTTTGCGGTGCTTGGCGAGGGACGGTCTCTCATCGTGGACTCCGGTCTGCCGGAAACGCCCCGCCAAGTCCTTGCCCCATTTCTTGAGGAGCACGGGAGGGCGAACACACCCCTCGCGCTGGTGATTACCCACATGGACGCGGATCACTGTGGGGGTACCGCGAACCTGAAACGTCTGGTCGGACCCACGACCATCATCGCTCACGCGAAGGAGAGTCCGCCCCTGGGCGATCCGGGAGCAACGCTCCGTCATCGCTATTCGCAGTTCGCGGCATCAGATGGCCTCCACCTCGATGTCGCCGCGGAGCGGCGCATCAGAGCACGACTTGGGGATCCATTCCGTGTTGACATGCGGGTCAGTGCCAACTGCGAGGTGTCTCTTGGCTCTACGACTTGTGTCGTAGTCCACCTTCCCGGTCACACCGCAGGCCACTTGGGTGTGTGGATACCTGACGAGTCGGCGCTGATCGCAGGTGACGCCTTCATGGGAGCAGGGATCCGGACGCTCGAAGGGCGCGTCCTGTTTCCTCCGCAATTCGTAAGACCGTCCCTCTACCTGAGCACGATTCGGTTTGCACAAGAGCTTGATCCGGCCGTTCTGTTGTGCGCGCACGAAGAGACGATGATGCAGAGCAGCGCGTCGGCATTCTTGGACAGCTGTCTAGTCATGGCCGAAGCGATCGTCGAGGCAGTTGAAGAGTCCGTCAGCGCAGGGGCGAAGTCGCTGCTTAACGTCTGTCACGAAGTCAAGCTCATCAATCGTGAGTGGGGGAATCTTCCTGACTCTGACTTCGCGATCAGTGTCGCTGGCTGCCTTTGCGAGATGACTGAAGAGGGTCGCGTGACAGTGGGTTTGCGAAATGGAGTGCGCACGTTTGAGAGGAGTGCCAAGTGAAGATCGCGCAGTTGAGGACGACCGTCGTCGCGGTTCCCCAGTTGCGGTCGTACAAGTCATCGTGGAGAAGGAGCTACCACGGACGAGGTGCGCAGTGCAGCGTGCTCGTCGAACTTGAGACCGACGACGGACTTGTCGGCATTGGGGAGTCACCTGTGGTGTACGCGGGACACCCCGAAGTGACGGTCGCACTCATCGGGGCCATCGGTGAGCTTCTCCTTGATGCCAGCCCCATGGACCACGACATCCTCAGAAAGAGGATGTACGCCGAGACCGGAATGGCCCATCTCGGCACGCAAGGGATGGCTTGGGCGTTGTCCGGCGTGGACATGGCTCTCTGGGACCTGATCGGCAAGGTGTTCCACCAGCCGTTGCACAAGGTGTGGGGTAGCCCGTGGCGTCTACGTTCGCCGTTCTACGCCGACGTCCCCCCGGCCGAACCAAAGATCATGGCGGACGAGGCAATCGAGTGGGTCGCTCGGGGATTCGAAACCATTTACTTCAAGGTAGGGTTCGACCCCAAACTGGACGTCGCAAGAATGGCAGCGATTAGGAATGCAGTCGGCGAGGACGTGAAGATCCGAGTCGATGCAAACCAGGCATGGTCTCCTGGCGCTGCACGCCGCATCATCCAAAAAATGGCCGAGTTCGAGCCTGAGTACATTGAACAACCGGTGCTCGCGTCGAACATCGTCGAAATGGCGACAGTGCGAAAGTCTGTATCGGTTCCGATTCTGGCGCACGAGGCATCATTGTCAGTAGAGGGAAGCCTGGCTGTGATCATGCACCATGCAGCTGACGCTCTCCAACTGGACCCTCGCTTCGATGCTGGCTTTCAGGGTGCTCGTGTGGCTGCCCAGCTGGCGGAGGTGGCGGGTCTTCCGGTTGTCACCCACACGTTTGGTGAGCTTGGCGTAGCCACGGCAGCGGTCTTACAACTCCACGCCGCATATCCAAACTTTTTGCTCGACAATCAGACTTACTACTGGAATCTCAAGGATGACGTGATCGAAGGTGGCCTCATGCCATTCGATGGCCGCTATTTGCATGTACCTGAGGGCCCGGGTATAGGCGTGACGCTGGATAACGATCGAGTTCGTTACTATGCCGAATACTACGAGCGGGAAGTGAGGGACCGAGGAGACCGTCTTGTCTCCAACACACAAGAAGATGCGTATTACGACCTGCAGTACATCATGCGCCCGCGGGCGTGAGCGCAGGGCAATACCCGAGCAAAGGGCGTGCAGCACAAGCAAGAACGGCTTCGAAGAGAATCGTTTAGGGGAGGAGAAGCGGATGTCAGTGGGAAGTGGCAAGAGGGTGGGAGAGGGGAACCGAAGTGACTTGGGCGATGGACGCGTCATGGGGTCACCGAAGAAATCCCTCGTTTCGGGATGGGCATGGCGAGCTCTTGCGATTGCCGGCCTCTGCGTGGCACTTAGCGCAACCTGTGCGACGGTCGCGTCGGCTTCGGGACGGGTGAGGTCAGACAAGAAGTCGCAGTCGGCGCACCTCGTCTGGTGGTTTTGGGGCACAGGAGACGTTCCCGGCATTCTGAAGTGGCTCCAGAGCGAGGGAAAGACTTACAAGAAGGCGCATCCAGGGGTGTCCGTCACAATCGTGCCTCAGGCTACGACAACGCTCATCGGAGCGTTTCAGACCGCAGCCTCGTCCAAGTCGGGGCCCACAATCGCGACGCAGTGGGCAACGTTGCCAACGCTGACGCCTGTCTGGGAAGGGGACGTCACTCCAGTCACATCTCTCGTGAAAAAGAAGACAATCGCCACCTGGCTCAACACGTCAGAGAACACGTACAAGAAGAAGCTGTGGGCGGTCCCCATCTACTTGCTCGGTACGCCGTTCGTATGGAACAAGAGCTTGTTCAAAAAGGCTGGACTGAACCCTACAAACGGGCCGAAAACGTGGGGACAGTTCATTTCCGACTGTGCCAAGCTCAAGGCCGCCGGCATCGTGCCGATCGTCTCGGGAGACAAGACAGGGGCTATCGGAGCATGGTTGCTCGGACTCGTCGGTGACCAGGGCCTCAACTCTGTGAAGCAGATCGAGGAGCTCGCGACCGGGAAGTACAGCTTGGACAGTAAGGCATATCGTACCGGCTTCGGCAAAATTGACCAACTTATCAAGCGCGGGTACTTCAACTCCAACGTGTCCTCGATCACCTTGACACAGGCTTGGCAGCAATTCGCTCAAGGCAAGGGGGCGATGACGTGGGCGACGGACGGACAGACGCTTGCCATGCAGAAGGTGTTGCCCGCCGGCGCTGAAGGCGTAGAAAAGACGCCTGTGTGGGGCCGCGGAAAACTTGCAGGCTACTACGATGTGACGCAGTCCTCCGACGAGTTCATCACCTCATGGGCTGGGAACAAGCCTGCAGCGGCAGCCTTTCTGTCGTGGCTCAAGGAGCCCAAGCAGGTCAACAGCTTCTACTCAACGCTCGGAGCGTTCCCCGCCTCGAAGGAGTTCGCGGCCTCGAAGGTCACGGATCCTCTCGCAAAGCAGCTCTACACGCTCGACACCGGGAAAAGGCAGGTATGGACGGAGAACTTCTGGCCACCGCAAGTGACAACAAACGGCGTCCGACCCGCCTTGGAGACGATGTTCACCGGAGCGAGCGTGACAGCCACGATCAAGTCGATTCAACAGAGCTTCGCGACCTGGCGCCAAGAGCAGCCAACGCAGCTCCGGTACTTCACACGCTGGGTCAAGAGCCAGTCCTGAGCAGTGGCGGACATGCCGGTTCGAAGCAACACGTGGTGCGCGTCATCGCTGTACGCGCAAGGGGCTGGTAGAGGCGCAAAGGAGTACCACGCGTGACCCAGCTCAGCAGAGAGATGGTGCCGGCACCCGAGACGGTCGTGACTCTCCGGTCGCGACCGTCTCGGAGGGCCGCCCGCCGACGGAGGGGCTCGGGAAGGTTATGGCCGTACCTCTTTGCGCTTCCAGCGCTGGCCGTTCTCGGGCTCGTGTTCGCGTATCCGCTGGTCGCCGTGGTCAGAGACAGCTTCTATAGCGGAACAGCCTCGAACCTATCCTTTAGCGGACTCAGCAACTATCACTTGGTTCTCTCAAATCCGATCTTCATCCAGTCGCTGTTGAACAACCTTCGTCTCTTGACGACGGTGCCGGTCATGACGGTGATTGCCTTGATTATTGCTCTCGTCCTGAACGAGATCGTGCGGGGGTGGAAGGCCTACAGGTTCATTGTCTTCATTCCTTACATTCTGCCTGCGGTTGCCATGGGCCTCGCATTTTCGTACATTTTGCAACAGAACGGATCACTGAACTCCCTTCTCGGAGATCTTCACCTTCGGGCTTTGGCACTTGACTGGCTGGGATCTGAGCAGATTTCGATCTACTCGGTCGGGGGAGTGATCGTGTGGCAACAACTTGGGTTCGGCATCGTGCTCTTCACCGCTGGGCTGTTGTCACTGCCACAGGAGGTGATCGAGGCGTCGGTTGTCGATGGCGCAAGTTGGTGGCAGCGTCAGTTGTATGTGGTCTTGCCGCAATTGAGGCGCGTCATCGAGTTGTTTGTCGTGCTGCAAGCGATCACGGTGCTTTCATGGGTATTTACCTATGTATACGTGATCACCCATGGAGGTCCGGGAACCTCCTCGAGCGTTATGACATACTACATTTGGCAAAATGGCTTCGAATTTGGAGCGGTAGGAATCGCATCGACTGCGGCGGTTATTCTCCTGGCTATGGCGGGGGTCCTTATCACGATCTATGTAACGCTCAGGGTTCGAAGAGGAGACCTGTGATCGCATCTGGAACGCGCGCGGCCATGCGCCACATCATCATGGTGCTCCTGAGTCTGGTAAGTCTCTACCCGATCTGGTTCACGCTTCAGACTGCCCTGAAGTCGCAACGGACATTTGTTCTGGCTCCCGTGGCGCTTCCACTGCATCCGACGTTCGCCAACTTCGGGAATGTCCTTGCCCAGACTCCGCTGTTGACCTGGACGGTGAACAGCGTTGTCGTCACTGTCTCAGCGGTGGCCGCTTCTGTGGTGCTCGCGCTGCTTGCGAGCTTTGCGCTTGTGTTCGGAACATTTCGGGGGCGCGCCGCACTGTTGCGAGCGGATCTGGTCTTTATGGTGGTGCCTCCTGTTGTTCTGCTCTTGCCGATGTTCACCTTGATGCTTACGATTCATTTGTTCAACACGCTGGAATCGGTAATCATCTTTTATGTCGGCTTGAATTTGCCGTTCTCGATTTTCTTTCTCGTGAACTTTCTTCGTACGGTGCCGAGAGAAATCGTGGAAGCGGGAACGATGGACGGGTGTTCGCCCTGGCGGCTGCTATGGCAGATCGTTACGCCGATGGCAGGGGCCGGGGTTTTCACGCTTGTCGTCGTCAATGCTGTATATGTCTGGAACGAGACGCTGGTCGCTCTTGTATTTCTCCAAAGTCAAGGGAAGCGCACTCTCATGGCGGGTCTTGCGGAGTATGTGGGGAGGTTCGGTTCCAATGAGCCATTGATTCTTGCGGGTGCCTTCTTGTCAATGATACCCATGTTGTTGCTGTACTTTGCGGGTCAGCGGTTCTTCATTCGGGGACTGACTGCTGGTATCGGCAAGTGATCCCAGCAAAGTGGGGGCGATAGGGAGTGAATGTGGTTGAGAAAGAGCCTGAACAGGGAGGAAGGTGTCCCGTGAGTGTGGTTGCGACGCGGGGTGGAGAATTTGCAGGGGTCAATGGCATCCCCGTGACGCCGTTCCAAGATGGTGGCTGCGTGGATCATGAGGCACTCGGCACGGTTGTGGAACGCATGGTGGCGGCCGGTGTGGATGTAATTGTCGCGTGTGGTAACACGAGTGAGTACGGCAGCTTGACGTCTGCCGAGGCGATCGCTGTCGCTGGCTCCACGATTGAGGCAGCGGGCAGGTGTTCGTCGTTGGTGGGCATTGGGGGGGACGTGGAGACCGCCATTCAAGAAGCTCGTGCAGGTGTAGCTCGGGGAGCATCGGGCATCATGGTGCACTATCCGGCCGATGTATATGTGTCGGACGCGGGGCTGATCGAGTACTACGGGAGAATCGTGTCCGCCATCGAGGCCCCGGTGGTGCTGTACGTTCGAGATCGGGGTTTGGGCGGCCGCGTCCTGGAGAATGTGCTTCGGTTCGAGAACGTGGTGGCTGTGAAGTATGCACTGCCCGATCTACTGGGGTTTGCTGGCTTCGTTCGGGAGTTTGGCAGCGACGTGGTTGCTCTGTGTGGACTTGCGGAGATGTGGGCGCCGTTTTTCTGGCTCCTCGGAGCGAAAGGCTTCACCTCGGGGCTTGTCAACGTTGAACCGGGGCTGTCGCTCGGGCTCTGGACAGCGTTGAAGTCGGGAGATTTCAAGTTGGCGTTGGCGTACTGGGAGAAGATCCGTCCATTTGAGGAGCTGCGGGCGCGACATCGGAGCGGGCTGAACGTCTCCGTTGTCAAGGCAGCAATGCTGCTCCGGGGGCTTCTCTCGGACGGAACGGTTCGACCTCCGATCACGGACTTGGACGAAGCGGAGCTGAGCGAGGTCAAGGCCGTGTTGAGCTCCTGGGACGCAGGGGCCTGAGCCGTGGGGGTGGTCGTCATAACCGGGAGCAGCGGCGGGCTGGGTTCGGCTGCGGCTCGGGCGTTTTCAGTGGCAGGGTTTGAGGTGATCGGTCTCGACCGGGTCGCCACGGGGTCGGAGTCGATCCGTCACGTCCAAGTGGACGTTGCGGATGAGGCGTCGATGGAGCGGGCGTTGGCGGACATTGGGGCAGTGCAACATCTCGTGGCGATCGCAGGCGGAGCTCTCGTAGAGGAGAAGGCCGCGCCGGACATAGCAGCGTTGCCAATTGATCTGGTGCGGCGCTCACTTGAGCAGAACTTGATCAGTGCGTTTGTCACGCTGCGTACCGCGATGCCGAAGCTCCGGGAGGCATCGGGAGACCGCAGCGTGACGTTCGTCACGTCCACCGACGCGCTGTTGTCTTACGGCATGCCGGGTTATGCGGCAGCAAAAGCTGGAATCATCGGCTTGGTGCGGTCGTTGGCGAGCCCGTTGGGTGCCGAGGGAATCAGAGTCAATGCGATTGCACCAGGTGATATACCTACTCCGCGGAACGCGAGGGAGTGGGCCCATCTTCCCATGTGGTATGAGCACTTGGCTGGTTCGACTGCGCTGAGACGACTCTGTAGTGCTGAGGAGCTAGCTGACGCGTTTGTCAGTGTGGCGACGCAACTACGGGGAGTCACTGGGCAGGTGATCGTTGTGGATGCGGGACTGACCGTGTCAGCTGGCGTTAGTGCCGCGGTGACCCACGAGTGAAGGACGTCGCACCACTGGGCACCGGGCACGGGTCAGGCGTGGGTGAGCTGTTGCGTGATGCGTGGCCTTCCCCGGTTGGTGTGGTCCGGATGGATCGCCTGGACCGAAACATCGTGGGCATGCAAGAATGGGCCGAGGGTGCGCGAGTTGAGCTCGCGCCACATGCAAAGACGACGCTTGCTCCAGTGATCCTACGCAAGCAAGTTGACGCCGGAGCATGGGGACTGACCGTTGCCAACGTGGAACAAGCTTCGATCGCGTTGGACGTCGGTGCTGAGAACGTCCTGATTGCCAATGAAGTTGTCGACCCGATCTCCATCAGGCGCCTGGCAGAGCTGCGAGGGGTAAAGAGATTGATCTGTTATGTGGACAGCGTCAGGGGCGTAGAAATCTTGGACGGTGCTCTTGGAAGCTCGCAGCGTCCCGGCACACGTCCACTCGATGTGTTGATTGAGCTCGGAGTCGTGGGCGGCAGAGCTGGTGTTCGTGATCTAACGACGGCGATTGAGGTCGCTCGTACTGCCGCCGCGGCTGCTTCGCTTCGGGTGGTCGGGGTTGGTGGGTTCGAAGGCGTGATTCCGCGGCGGGATGCCGCAGATGCTGCGGAGCGAGTGGCTGACTTCTGTCAGCAACTGGTCGAGTGCGCGGACGTTCTGGTCGATAGGGGGTTCGTCGACTGTTCTGAATCCGATCCTGTGATCCTCACTGCGGGGGGTTCGCTGTTCTTCGACGTAGTTGCAACAGTGCTGGTTTCTCAGAGTGCCCGTTGCGGCTATCCCACGAGAACGGTGATACGACCTGGGTGTTATGTGACCCATGACCATGGGATGTACGAGCGGTTGTCCCCATTCACCCAGAGGCGGCGCGGCCCATCCCTTGAAGCGGCGCTCGAGGTTTGGGGGCGCGTCTTGTCACGGCCAGAGGTATCGCGAGTCATTGTCGATGTTGGTCGGCGTAACGCTTCATATGATCATGAACTTCCGCGCCCGCTTTGGTGGTGTGGGGCGTCGGGCGAGAGGTCACCATGTAAAGCTGTTGTCAGGAGTCTGGCCGACCAGCACGCGTTGGTTGACATCAAGGAGGAACTGACACTGGCGGTTGGTGACTGGATGGGCTTCGGCGTCTCGCATCCGTGCACGACGTTCGACAAGTGGCGGATGCTGATTGGAATCGACGCCTCCGGGCGCGTAGTGGAGGAGATAGCAACGTGCCTTTAGTGGGGGGGTCATCATAGGTATGGCTGAGATACATCTTGAGCAAGTGACCAAGAAGTATCCGAACGGAGTCGTTGCCGTCAAGGAAATAACACTGGCGATAGCCGACGGTGAATTCTTGGTGCTCGTCGGCCCGTCAGGATGCGGCAAGACGACGCTCCTTCGCATGATCGCCGGCCTCGAAAAAATCACTGAGGGCAAGATTCTGATTGGCTCGCGGGTGGTTAACGATGTAGGACCTCGGGACCGGGATATTGCGATGATATTCCAGAACTATGCGCTCTACCCGCATATGACGGTAGGCCAGAATATCGGATTCGCGCTCAAGTTGCGTGGCGTTCCGAAAGGTGAAGTCAGCCAGAAGGTGGCTGAAGCTGCCAACCTCCTGGGGTTAGGCGAATGGCTCGATCGGCGACCTGCACAACTGTCGGGCGGACAGCGGCAACGGGTTGCAATGGGACGAGCCATCGTCCGGGAGCCCGCAGCGTTTTTGATGGATGAGCCCCTTTCGAATTTGGACGCGAAACTTCGAGTGCAGATGCGTGCGGAGGTGAGCCGGCTGCAGCGGCGACTTGCCGTTGCCACGGTCTACGTGACCCACGATCAAATGGAAGCGATGACGATGGGCGACCGGGTGGCCGTGATGAAGGACGGGGTGCTGCAGCAGTGCGCCGACCCTCAGAGTCTTTACGATCACCCGTCGAATGTCTTCGTTGCCGGGTTCATTGGATCCCCAGCGATCAACCTCTTCGAAGCAGTACTGGAAGACGGACACACGCTTCGACTGGGTTCTCAGCGGATTCCGCTGCCAGCCAGTGGTAGCGCATCTGCGCTTCCGAAGTATTACGGGCAAAAGGTGTTGGTAGGAATACGGCCCGAGCATCTGTCTACGCATGCCAATGGGTCGACTGCATCACTCGAAGTAGACGTGGATCTAGTTGAGGCCTTGGGAAGCGAGCAGCTTGTGCACTTCTCGATTGACGCCCCTCGAGCGCTGTCGGAAGGCGTGGGACAGAGCGGGCTGAGCCTTCGGGGAGAAGGTATTGCTCGGGCGGAGGCGCGCGCTGCCATTAGGCGAGGTGAACGAAGAACCTTGGCCATCGACGCTTCCGAGCTGCACTACTTTGACTGCGAGAGTGGCCTTGCCATATGAGTAGCCGAGGGCTTAAGGGGATTCGGTGAGTCAAGCTCAGTCGTCTAGGGAGTCGATCCCGTTGCCAACCACGGCAATAGCGGTGGATCAAGTGGCCGAGGCAGCCAGTGGTGCGGCGCACTGGTTCAAGGAGCGCACCCCTGACGAGAGAAGCGAGCTTCTCGAGGCTATTGCTGGCGCATTGGATGCGGTCCAGGTTGACGCTGTGAGGATCGCCGAGGAGGAGACGCATCTTGGGGTGGAGCGCCTGAGAGGTGAATTGGCGCGGACCACGTTCCAGCTGCGGTTCTTCGGGCAGGTATTGACGGCCGGTTGGGTTGCTCCGCTGGTCATCGACCACGCAGACTCCCAGTGGCCGGTGGCGCCTCGGCCGGACCTTCGGCGGGTGCTTGTCCCAATTGGGCCGGTTGTCGTCTTTGCTGGAGGGAACTTCCCCTTCGCATTCAGCGTGGCGGGAGGCGATGTAGCTTCGGCGTTGGCCGCTGGTTGCCCAGTGATTGTCAAGGCGCACCCGGGTCACCTGAGACTGAGCCGGTTGGTTGCGGACACCGTTGCGGCTGCGCTTCAGAGGCGGGGGGCTCCGTCTGGCACCTTTCAGCTTGTGGTCGGCGACGAAGCTGGAAGGGCAATCCTGAGTCATCCGTGCGTGAGGGCAGCCGCATTCACGGGTTCTGTGCGGGTGGGACGGATGCTCTTTGATTTGGCGAATCGGCGACCTGTACCCATCCCCTTCTACGGTGAGCTGGGGAGTCTCAATCCCGTCTTCATCACCGAGCGAGCAGCGTCGGAGCGCCTGGATGCGATTCTTGATGGGTTCCTCCAGTCCTTCACCCTCGGCAACGGTCAGTTTTGCACCAAGCCAGGCCTTCTAGTCGCACCTGAAGCATGTTCAGCGGCGGACTTGCTCGCCGAACGGTTGGCTTCGAATGGCCCGCAGCGGATGCTCTCGGATGCGATTGCCTCGGCTCACGCTGCGAGGTGCGGTGAACTTGTTGCTAGTGACGGCGTGCGCGTCGTGAAGCAGGGGCAAGTCACGGAAGACGGTGTTACCTCAACGATCGTCGAAGCTTCTATGGCGGTGATGCGATCGGAGTTCGCGAACCTCACTGCGGAGAGCTTCGGACCGGCTGCCGTCGTTGCGGTGTGTTCGTCTCATAACGAAATGCTTGAGCTCGCGGGACTGTTAGATGGCCAGCTCACTGGCGCTGTCTTCGGGGACGAAGATGACCCGGCTGCAGCCGACCTCGTGAAGGTGCTCGTCGAGCGTGTGGGTCGGATCGTGTGGAACGGATGGCCGACGGGCGTGGCCGTTAGCTGGGCGATGCACCATGGCGGTCCTTACCCCGCGACGACGTCGCCGCTGACTTCTTCTGTTGGGGCGTCGGCTCTTGCGAGATTTCTTCGGCCCGTGGTCTTCCAAGGGTTCCCGGACCGGATGTTGCCGGATGCCGCACGCGATGAGAACTTGGCCGAAAGTGCCATCGTCCGCGATGGCGCCTGGCAACCTGCGCGGCTGGCAGCAGATCACCGCTGACCTTCGGAGATGTAGGTACACGGGGGCGAGTCGAGGGCCCGCATCCGATGTCCCGGTCGGCGTTCGCCGCGCCTGTGCTATCGGGTGCCCCCGTGGCAGGGGTCGGTAGCGCCCAGAGCCTCGTCCAGCCGGCTCGCCACCAGGTCGGCGTCGGCAGGGGAGAAGACGAGCGGTGGACGCACCTTCAGCACGTTGCCGGCCGGGCTGGTCTTCCCGACCAGCACCCCACGCCGGCGCAGCTCGTCCACCACCGCCCGGGCTCGGGCCGCGTCCGGCGCGCCGTGGGGGTCGAGGAGCTCGAGGGCCAGGAGCAGCCCCCAGTTCCGCACCGCCCCGGTCCCCGCATGGCCGGCGGCAACCCGCTCGACCCGCTGGCGGAGCACGGCACCCACCGACGCCGCGTTCTCCACCAACCCCTCCTGCTCCACCACCTCCAGCGTCGCCAGGGCGGCGGCGCAGGCCAGGGTGTTTCCTCCGAAGGTGCTGAAGTAGCCCGTCGCCTCCATGAACGGGTCGACGAGGTCGGAGCGGGCCAGGACAGCGGCGACGGGAAAGCCGTTGCCCATCGGCTTGCCCAGCGTCATCAGGTCGGGAGCGACACCGGACGAGGTGATGCTCCACAGGTGCCCGCCCGTCCGCCCGTAGCCGGCCTGGACCTCGTCGCCCACCACCAGGCCGCCGGCCGCCCGCACCGCTGCCGCCACCTCCCGGATCCACCCGTCCCCCGGGCCGAGGATCCCGTCGCTGGTGAAGGCCGGGTCGACGAAGAAGGCTGCCGGCGGCACCGGCCCGTCGGCGAGGGCCTCGACCGCGGCCACCGCCCGGCGGACGGCGTCCTGCCCGCCGCCGGGCCGCCCCTCCGGAGGAGGGAGCAGACCGACGTTGTCGGGGGAGTAGCCGGCTGGCCACTCCTCGGGGGACAGGTCGGTCGCCGCCTCGGTCACGCCGTGGTAGGCGAACTCGGTGACGAGGGCGCCCCGGCGGCCGGTGGCGAACCGGGCGATGCGCCAGGCCACGTCGTTCGCCTCGCTGCCCGAGTTCACGAACAGCACCCGGTCCAGGTGGTCGGGGGCCAGGGCCAGGAGGCGCTCGGCCAGGGCGATCCCGGCCTCGTGGAGATAGCGGGTGTTGGTGACGAGCGTCGACGCCTGGGCGCCGATGGCCGCGGCCACCTGGGGATGGCAGTGGCCCGCTACGGGCACGTTGTTGTAGGCGTCCAGATAGCGCCGGCCGTCGGCGTCGACGAGGACGGCGCCGCTGCCGCGCACCGGGTGCAGCGGCTCGGCGTAGCTCAGCTCGAGCGGGCCCAGCACCCGGGCACGGGCCGCGGCCAGGTCGGCGGTCGTGCGATGGGCGTACGGGAGCGAAGCGGCCGCCGGCACGCGGCGGCACATCCGGGCAAGCCGCGCACCGGTGTCGTCGTAGCCGGCCTCTGCCATGCGCCGGAGCAGGGAGACGGCACCGTCGAGCCTCCCGTCGACGTCGGGGTGCGCGGTCTGGCGCCATCGCGTGACGACGATCTCGATCGCCGCCCGGGCCGCCACCAGGTCGCCGAGGAGGCGCGCCTCGGCGTCCTCGAGGGGGGTGAGCGAGGTGTAGCCGGCGATGATCGGCTCGGCGAGCTCCAGCCCCCCTTGCTCGTCCGAGCTTTCCTGGAGGACCTCCGAGAGGACGACGGCCAGGTCGCACACGAGGGCGGTGTGCGTCATGTCCCCGAAGTCGAGGACACCGGAGACCCGCCGGTCGTCACCGAACAGCACGTTCGGCGGACCCATGTCGGCGTGGAGGACCTGCGCGCGCAATTGGGCGAAGCGGGGGGCGACGACGGCGTCGAAGCGGTCGACCACCGTCGAGACCAGGACGCGGGCGTCACCGTCCACGAAGGACAGCCGGTCGCGCAGTGCGCCGGTCCGCTGGACGTCCCACTGGATCGGGTAGCCGGCGGCGGGATGGAAGAAGCCGCGCAGCGCCCGTCCCAGGCGGGCTGCCGTGCGGCCCCAGTGGAAGAGCAGGGGTCCGTCCAGATCCGCGGCCGACACGTGGTGGCCGTCGAGGAACGTGAAGAGCTGGATCCTCGACACCCGGCCGTCGGGACCGGTGATGGTGGCCATGCTTCCGCCGGCGGCCGTCGGCAGCACGGCGGGCACGGGGAAGGAGGGGTCGACGGCCCGCACGTGGGCGATGGCTCGCGTGCGCATCTCCACCACCCCGGCACCGTCGGCGGGGTTGTGGACCTTGAACAGGTAGCGGCCCGACGGCGCGTCGACCCGGAAGTTGCGGTCGCGCTCGCCGTGGAGCGGCGTGAGGGTGCCCTCCAGCTCGTAGCAGTCGGCGAGGAGCGCGGAGGCGGTGGCGACGTCGACGGCGGGCCGGGGTGCGAGCAACGGGTCTGACATGGGCCCAATCCTGGCCCAGATCGCCGGCACCCCGTGACGCCGCCTCTCGCGCTATGCAGGGCCGGTGCACGCTGCGGGTGACCAGGCTGCCGACGCTTCCGTGTGGAAGGGGAGGGCGGCGGCCCTGCTCGACGCCGTGACCGCCGCCCGGGGGTTCGACCGCCGCCGGGGGCTCTTCGGGGTCCGGCGGGTCCGCCCTGGTAGGGCGTATGCGCATCTGTGGCCCTTCGCCTGCGCCTGGTCGGCGATGGAGACGGCGTCGGACCTCGGCGGAGCCACCGGGTCTTCGGCCGCCGAGGTGGCTGGCTTGCTCCTGTCGGGTCTGGCCGCCTATGCACCGGCGAACGGCACGCACCGTGCGAACGGCACGCACGGCACGCAGGACACGCACGACACGGTCGGCACGCACGGTGCGGCGGACGGGCGGGTCGGCGGCGAGCCCGTCGGGTTCCAGTCGTCGGTCGCCCCGCCGCTCGGCCGCGGCGGCGACGTCTACTACGACGACAACGCCTGGGTGGCGCTGGCCCTCCTCGAGCACCACCGGCGCCGTCACGACCAGGGCTCGCTGTCCCTGGCTCGGCGGGTGGTCGCCTTCTGCTGCACGGGGTGGCACCCCGACCCCGGGTGGTCCGTCCCCGGTGGGATCCGGTGGAAGGTGCGGGCCGCCAGCCGATCCCGGAACACCTGCGCCAACGGGCCGGTCGCCGAAGCTGCGGCGCTGGTGCACGCCAGGACCGGCGACCCCGACGCGCTGGCCTGGGCCGTGCGCATCTACGGCTGGGTGCGAGCCGCCCTCCTGGGGCCCGACGGCCTCTACCTCGACCGGATCATGCCCGACGGCACGCGGGCGCCGGAGCGCTGGACGTACAACCAGGGAACGATGATCGGAGCCGGGGTCCTGCTGGCGGAGGCGACGGGGGAGCGGCGGTACCTGGAGGACGCCTGCGCCACCGCCGACGCCTCGCTGGCGTCGTACGACGTGGCGACGTTGCTCCGAAACGGGCCGGCGTTCAACGCCATCTTCTTCCGCAACCTCTTCCTCTTGGACCGCCAGGTGCCCGACTCGCGCATCGGGGCCCTCGCCGCCGCCTATGCCGATGCCGTGTGGGACGGGGTGCTCGGGCGGCGGGCGGTGCGCGCCACGGGCAGGCTGGGCACCCTCAATGCCACCGCGCCCTTGGTCGAGGTGTACGCGCTGCTCGCCGGCGCCACGCCCCACCCCTAATGGCAGGCGTCCCGGCGCCAGCCTCAGCAGGTGGCGAACCGCCCGAGATCGAGGGCGCGCACCGCCTCCTCGAGACCGGCGGGCCACGCCAGGAGGAACCCCTGGGCCAGGCGGATCCCCAAGTCCCGCACGGCGGCCAGCTCCGACGGCGTCTCCACCGCCTCGGCCACCACGTCGGCGCCGATGTCGGCGGCAAAGTGCACGATCGCCGTGGCCAGGCTCTGGCGCACCGGGTCGCCGTCGATGCCCCGGATGAGCTCTCGATCGAGCTTGATGATGTCGGGATGCAGCTTCAGGATGTGCGAGAGACTGGCGAAGCCCGCCCCCGTGTCGTCGATGGCCAGCTGCATGCCCATGGACCGCAGGCCGTCGAGCACCCGTCGCACCGTCGGGTAGTCCTCCACGGCGACGTGCTCGGTCAACTCGAGCACGATCCGCTGCGGGCCGGCACCTTCCAGTGCCGGCACGAGCGCCGGGTGGCCAACCAGCTGGGGACTCAGGTTCACCGCCATGCGCGTCCCCGGCGGGAGACCGCCGATGCCGGCCAACGCGGCTTCGAGCGCCGAAAGCTCCAGGTCGGGTCCGAAGCCGGTGCGCCAGGCGTCGGCGAACCAGGTGTCGGGCGGCTGGGCGGGGTGGGGCGGGAAGCGGGTCAGCGCCTCCACCATCTCGACGCGCCCGGTGCACACGTCCACGATCGGCTGGTACACCGTGGCCACCTCCCGCCGGGCGAGGACCTGTTCGACCCGGCGGGCCGTCCGGACGTCGGTGAGGACGCCGGGACGCAGCACGTTGGCCACGAACCCGGACATGCCGGCGGTGTCCGCCCCATCGGCGCTGCCGGCCGCCGACATGAGCTCGTCGGCGGCGCCCGTGAGATCCGACGCCGCCGTCACCATCGCAGTCATGAACGAGGACAGACCGGCCAGCGTGGCGACGTCTCCCTCGGTGAAGGCGCCGGCCGACGTGGCGGCCACGTTCAGCGCGCCGACGAGCCGCTCTGTGCACCGGAGGGGAACGACCACGACGGAGATCGCCCCCAGCCCGGCCGCGGCCACCCGGTCGATGCGCGGGTCCTGCCGGGCGTCGTGACAGAGCAGCGTCGTCCCCTGCTGGACCGCCAGGCCGGAGAGGCTGGCGTCCACCGACACCCGGGTCCCGACCATCTCTCGAAGCGTCCCCGTGCCGCACACGGCGCGCATCGCGCCGCCGTCAACCAGTTCGACGGCAGCACCCTCGGCAGCGTCGACCAGCTCGAGCACCTCGTCGGTGATGCGTTGCATGACCGTCAGCGGATCGCTGGCCTCCCGCAGGAGGAGCGCCAGTGTCTCGAGAGGGTCGGCGGGGCGCGCCGGGCCACGTTCGTCCGGCACGGCTCCGGCCCGGTCCGCAGGTGCCTCCACCCCATGGCCCCTTTCCCCTCGGAGGCGCGATGCCTGTGGCGCGAATTGTACGGTGTCACGGGGTGAGCGGGGGAGCGTGGCCCCGCCAGACGGAAGCGGCGATACTGGCGGCATGGAGCTCGCCGACCTCGACCTCGACCCGCTTCGGCAGCTCGAGCGCTGGATGGAGGAGGCTCGGGCGGCCGGGGAGCCGATGCCCGAGGCCATGTGCGTGGCCACGGCCGGGGCGGACGGTCAGCCGGCGGCCCGCATGGTATTGATGCGCGGGCTCGACACCGGTGTCGTCTTCTACACCGACTACGGCAGCGACAAGTCCAGGGACCTGGCAGCCAACCCCCGCGCCGCCGCCCTGTTCCACTACTTCGCCCCCGTCCATCGCCAGGTCCGGGTGACCGGCGCCGTCGAGCGCACCAGTGCCGCCGACTCCGATCGCTACTGGGCGACCCGGCCGGCGGCGTCGCGGCGCAGCGCGCTGGTCTCGCACCAGAGCAGCGTGGTCGAGAGCCGGACGGTGCTGGAGGACGGCGTCGCCGCCCTGGCTGGCGTGGAGGAGCCCGTCCGTCCCGACCGGTGGGGCGGCTTCCGCATCACCCCGGTGCGAATCGAGTTCTGGGAGGAAGGCCCGGCGCGGCTCCACGACCGCATCCGGTTCGTGCGCCACGGCGACGGCTGGCGGACCGAGCGCCTCTCCCCTTGACCGGCCCGCCCGCCTGGCCGCCGGCCGCCCGCCGACCGGCTCGCCCCGCCTGGCCGCCAGCCGCCGCCGGCGTCCGGAGGCAGGGAAGCGTCGCTCCGGGAGCTTTTGGGGTCCGGAGGTCGGGGGGTCAGGGACGTGACCGGCGGTGCACCACATTGCCGTGACGGTGCATGGTGGTGCTGACGGCCTGCTCGTGGGTCCATCGCAGGAGCTCGTAGGTGCCGGCCGCCACCAGGGGCTCCACGTCGACCTCGGCCCCGGCGTCGAGGAGGGCCAGGCGCAGCGACGGGGGCGTCCCGACGAGCCGGATGCGCGCCGGGAGGTCGGCGGCCGCCCGGGCGGTGAAGGCGGCGTCGTCCTCCACCCGGGCGCCGGCGGGCAGCCCGGGGAAGGGCTCGGACGCCGAGACCTCGACGGGCACCCCGAGCTCCGAGGCGACGCCGAGCGAGAGCTCCAGTACGGCCGGGTCGGGTGCGGCACCGAGCCGGAGGGCGGCCCGCGGGAGCGGGCGCAGCCGGAACACGTTGCTCTCGGCCATGAGGCCGCTCGGGTCCTCGCCGGCCAGGAGCCGCTTGGCTGCCAGGCGCGCCGCGGCGAGCCCGGCAGAGACGTCCGGCGTGCCCCGTACCTGCCAGCGCCCCATCGACGCGACGTAGTTCGGGCCGCCGGCCTTGGCGCCGGGGCCGATCGACGACCGCTTCCAGCCACCGAAGGGCTGCCGCCGGATGACCGCCCCGGTGGTGTGCCGGTTGACGTAGGCGTTCCCGGCCGCCACCCGGTCGGTCCAGGTGGCGATCTCCCGGTTGTCGAGGGTGGAGATCCCGGCGGTCAGCCCGTAGGGGACGGCGTTCTGCAGCTCGATGGCGTGGTCCAGGTCGCGGGCCCGCATGAGCCCCAGCACCGGCCCGAAGCACTCGGTCAGGTGGAACTCGCTTGTGGGGGCGACGCCGAGCTTCACACCGGGCGACCACAGGTGGGGGTTGTCGCCGACCTGGAAGGGCTGGACCAGCCACCGCTCGCCCGGCCCGAGGGTGGTGAACGCCCGCTCGAGCGGGCCACCCGGCGGCCGGATCAACGGGCCGACGGCGGTGGCCGGGTCCTCGGCCGGCCCCACCCGCAGGGACGCCACGGCGTCGGCCAGCCGGGTGAGGAAGCGCCGGTCGTCGTAGACGGGAGCCTCCAGGATGGCCAGGCTGGCCGCCGAGCACTTCTGGCCGGCGTGGGAGTAGGCCGAGTGCACGATGTCGCGCACGGCGTCCTCCAGGTCGGCCGCGGCGGTGACGACCACCGCGTTCTTGCCGCTCGTCTCGGCGTGGAGCGCGAGGCCGGGCCGCCACTCGAGGAAGCGCCGCGCCGTGTCCCAGGCGCCGGTCAGCACGACGGCGTCCACGTCGGGGTGGGTCACCAGGCGTTGGCCGGGCTCGGCGTCGGCGCAGGGGAGGAACTCCAGCACGTCGGTGGGGACACCCGCGGCGTGGCACTGCTCGACGATGGCGGCGGCCGTCAGCACCGTCTCGGGGGCGGGCTTCAAGATGACGGCGTTCCCTGCCGCCAGGGCGGCCATCACCCCGCCCGAAGGGATGGCGTAGGGGAAGTTCCACGGCGGGGTCACGACCACGACCCCGTGCGGCCGGAAGGCGGCGCCCTCGTGGTGGTGGGGGAGCGTGGTGGCCTGGTCACCGTAGTAGCGGGCGCCGTCGATCGCCTCGGAGATCTCCGGGTCGGCCTCCCGGACCACCTTCCCCGCGTCGGCGATCATGAGGGCGGTGGTGCGGGCCCGCTGGGCCTCCATCACGTCCGCGACGGCGTGGAGCAGCGCCCGGCGGTGCTCGGGCGGGGTGGCCGCCCAGCCGGGGGCCGCCCGGCGGGCGGTGGCGACGGCCCGCTCCACCGTGGGGAGGTCGGCCTCCACGTAGCGGTACCAGGGGCGCTCGGGGTGGGACGGGTCGACGCCGGTCCCGGTCATGGGCCCGGTGACCGGCCCGCCGTCAACGACGGCGGGCACCGGGCCGGGCGGCGACGCCACGAGGTCGGCCAGGGCGCCGGCCACCGCCGCCCGCCGGTCGGCCTGGGTGAAGTCGGTATCGGGGGCGTTGGCGAAGCTGCCGGGCTCCGGGAGGCTCGACTCCCGGTCGCGCGCCTGCTCGCCGGCACCGCCGGCCACCCCCGCGTCGGCCACCCCCGCGTCGCCCGTCCCCGCGTCGCCCGCCCCGGTCCCCGTTGCCCGGCGTGGGGGCCCGGCGGGG
>JAJYWG010000459.1 GCA_021791615.1 Actinomycetes bacterium | reverse complement strand
CGGCGGGCGGACCTGCAGCCAGGAGACATCGGCCTCGACGCCTACCCCGGTCGGCGCAACACGCCGGGGCTTCGCCGAGAAGAGGTCGCCGCCGCTGCAGGCGTCAGCCTCACCTGGTACACGCGCCTCGAACAAGGCCGACCTGGCGAGCCGAGCATCCAGGTGATCGACGCCATCGCCCGCACTCTGCGACTCGACGACGAGTCCCGCCGCCACCTGCGCCGCCTGGCCGGGCTTCCTGTGCCCGAAGATGACGACATGACTGGTGACCTCGACCCGGCCCTTACCCGCCTCCTTTCGGCCATCGAGCCGGCGCCGGCGTGCCTGCTCGACCTGCACTTCGACTTCGCCGCCTGGAACCAGCCCTTCGACCGGCTCTGGGATCCAGGCTCGCTCCCAGCCGGACGCCGCAACCTCATGTGGCTCTACTTTGCCGACGGCACCGCTACCGCCACGGTCGTCGGCCGCGAAGAGCGTGGGCGCCATCTCCTCGCCCAGTTCCACGAGGTCGCAGCAGAGCACCCCGGCGACCCTCGCTTCGCCGAGATCGTCGGCGAGCTCACCGAGCACAGCGAGCAGTTCCGCACCTCGTGGCCAAAGAACCGCGTCGAACAGGCCCTCACCACCCAGATCGCCCTTCGCCGAGCGCATCTCGGGGTCATCCGGCTCGATGTCACCGAGCTGAAGGTGGCAGCCCACCCCTCGCTCACCCTGTGTGTCCAGGTGCCACACCGCGCACCAGACCACGAGAAGCTGCGCGACCTTCTCGGGCCCGGCTGAGCTTCCCGGCGCGGCGTTCCTCGCCGCGGTACTGAAACCGTGGGCGAGCTGCGAGCACCTCCACCATCCAGCGATCAGTCGCCTGGGGTGAGCACCAGGCGGACCCCTCGACCTTCGCCGGCTTCGAGGCGCCGATGCGCTTCGGCAGCCGCCGAGAGGGGTAACTGTTCCACACCTCTTGGCACGAGCGCACCAACGACAAGAAGCTGGTTCACCCGTGCTGCCGCGTCGATGAGCTCGGCGGTGGTGGCAGTGCTGATCGCGAACCCCGTTACCGTGAGGTCCCGAGTGTAGATGCGCCCGATCGGGACCTGCGGGCGTGCTCCCATCCCGGCCATCACTACGATGCGACCCCGATGCGCCATGAGGTCGGTCACCAGGTCGAAGTCGTGGTGACCCGAGGTGTCGAGGTGCACGTCGACCTGGCCGCCCGCGGCATCCCTCAGCGTGCCAGCAAGGTCCCGGTCGCGGTAGTCGAAGGCAGCCTCGGCGCCCAGGCGGCGGCACTCGTCGAGGTCATCGGCCGCGGCGGTGGCGAGCACCCGAGCTCCGGCGTGCACGGCGATTGTGATCGCAGCCCGGCCCACATGGCCCGCTCCCCCGGCGACGAGCACCGTCTCACCTGCCTGGATCCCTCCGTGGATGACGAGTGCAAGGTAGGCGGAGGCCGCCGGGTGCACCACCGCCACCGCCGCGAGCGGGTCCACAGCGTCGGGGAGGTGGTAGAGACGATCGACTGGCACCACCGCGAGGTCGGCGCTCGGTCCCTGGCGGCCGCCGTGGCCAAGGCTGTTGGACCACACCCGCTCCCCCACGGCGAAACCGGCCACCCCGGGCCCACACTCCGCTACGGTGCCGACCACGTCGCGCCCGACGATGAACGGGAACGCCAGCGGCGTGTCGTAGCGGCCAGAGCGGACAAAGAGGTCGACCGGGTTGACCGCCGCCGCCTCGACCCGTACCAGCACGTCGGTCGGTCCCGGTCGAGGGACGGGGAGCCTTCCGTAGCGGATCGCCTCTGCAGGGCCACGCTCGACGATCCACGCCGCGTCCATCGTCTCAGGCACGGCGGTCACGGCCATGGCCATCCGCTCTCGCGCTTCTCGCGCTCCACCGACCTCTCGATCAGGGAGTACCAGGCCGTCACCCGAGGTTCTTTCCGAAGTGAAGCGCGACGGCGCTCATGCCGTGACGTTCGTAGAAGCGGTGCGCGTCCTCGTTGGCAGTCCCCGAGTCCAGCTCCATGCGCTCACAGCCAGTCTGCCGGCCCCGGACCTCCACCTCTTCGAGCAAGGCCGCGCCGATCCCCTGTGAGCGCACGTCGGGCTTCGTGACCAGATCGTCTAGGAAGATGATCCTTCCTCGACTGGTCGAAAGGATCCGGTAAAGGGCCAGTCCGGCCAGCTCGCCCTCTGGAGTCAGCGCCACGACGCCGCGCAACCCCTGGCGGGGTCCCTCTGCCAGGAATCGATCCGACTCCAGGTGCGTCAGACCGGGTCGGAGGGTCTCCAGCAACTCGAAGAATTGGGAGCCATGGGTCGCCGTGTCACCCAGGTCGACATCGTGCAGGGTCACGGAAGTCGTCACACCCACCATTGTGGCTTGGCGTGCGCTACCAGCACCAACACGAGCACCTCAGACTCGTCGTTCGAAAGCACCGGCGCGAGCGGGGTGGCGGTCATTCAAGACACGGGTGTTCAGGATTCGTGAGCAGCCCGCTGGTTGTGGCCGAGCAGCCGGCGCAGCACGTAGAGCAGGATCCCGCCGTGACGGAAGTAGGCGGCCTCGGCGGGCGTGTCGACACGCACTACGGCATCGAAGGCCGACCCGCAGGCATCGACGTGCACCGTGGCGGGGACGTTGCCGTCGTTGAAGCCGTCGACGCCGGTGATCTCGAAGGTCTCCTCGCCGGTGAGCCCTAGTGAGCTGGCGCGGTGCCCTTCGGGGAACTGCAACGGCAGCACGCCCATGCCGATGAGGTTGGAGCGGTGGATCCGCTCGTAGGACTCGGCGATCACGGCTCGTACGCCGAGCAGCGCCGTTCCCTTGGCGGCCCAATCGCGCGACGAGCCCGAGCCGTACTCTTTGCCGGCCAAGACGATGAGCGGGGTGCCGGCGACGGCGTAGTGCACCGACGCGTCGTAGATCGTGGTGACCGGGGCGCCGGGTTGGGAGAAGTCCCGGGTGTAGCCGCCCTCGGTGCCCGGGGCGAGCTGGTTGCGGAGCCGGATGTTGGCGAAGGTGCCGCGGATCATGACCTCGTGGTTGCCGCGCCTCGACCCGTAGGAGTTGAAGTCACGCCGGTCGACGCCGTGCTCGCTGAGGTACCGGCCCGCGGGTGAGTCGTTCCTGATGGCTCCTGCAGGCGAGATGTGATCGGTCGTGACCGAGTCGCCCAGCTTGGCCAGGACTCGGGCGCCGGAGATGTCGGTGGCGGGGGCGGGTTCGACGCCCATGGCGTCGAAGTACGGAGGCTTTCGGACGTAGGTCGACGTCGGATCCCATGCGAACGTGGTCCCCGTCGGTACCACCATGGTTTGCCAGCGCTCGTCGCCGGCGAAGACGTCGGCGTAGTCCTTGGCGAACATGTTCGCCTGCAGGCAGCGGCTCACCACCTCGTCGATCTCCCCTTCGTCCGGCCAGATGTCGCGCAGGTAGACGGGCTGGCCGTAGAGATCGGTCCCCAGCGGGTCGTGCACGAGGTCGACGTGGAGGGTGCCGGCGAGGGCGTAGGCCACCACGAGCGGTGGAGAGGCGAGGAAGTTCATCCGGCATTCGGGGTGGATGCGCCCCTCGAAGTTCCGGTTGCCCGAGAGCACCGAGCACACGGTCAGATCGTTGCCGGCGACCGCGGAGCTCACCTCGGGGATGAGGGGGCCGGAGTTGCCGATGCAGGTGGTGCACCCGTAGCCCACGAGGTCGAACCCGAGCCGGTCCAGATAGGGCGTGAGGCCGGCCCGATCGAGGTAGTCGGTGACGACCCGCGACCCGGGCGCGAGCGAGGTCTTCACCCAGGGCTTGGTCGACAGCCCGCGCTCGACGGCCTTCTTGGCGAGGAGCCCGGCACCGACCATGACCGACGGGTTGGACGTGTTGGTGCACGAGGTGATGGCGGCGATGACGACGTGGCCGTTGTCCACCTCGGTCGTCCTGCCGTCTTCCAGGGTAATCGCGACCCGGCGGTGCGGCCAGTCGTGGTCCCCTTCGCAGCTGCATCCGTCGCGTGGGGCGTCATTGGGGGAGCCGTGATCGATCGCCAGCGGATCACTGGCCGGGAACGACTCGGCGGACGCTTCGTCCAGGCCGGCCCCAACCGTCTCCGCGCCGGTCTCGTCGGCGAGCAGGGCGGCAACAGCGTGGGGGGCGCTGCGCAGCGGGATGCGGTCGTGCGGCCGCTTGGGCCCGGCGATCGACGGTTCGACGCTCGCCAGGTCGAGCTCGACGATCCGGGAGTACGAGGGCTCGTGGTCCGGGTCGTGCCACAGGCCCTGGGTCTTGGCGTACGCCTCCACCAGGCGGACCTGGTGCGCAGTGCGCCCGGTCAGGCGCAGGTAGTCGAGCGTCACGTCGTCGATCGGGAAGATGGCGCAGGTCGAGCCGTACTCGGGGCTCATGTTGCCGATGGTGGCCCGGTTGGCCAGCGGCACGTTCGCAACGCCTGGCCCGAAGAGCTCCACGAACTTGCCGACCACTCCGGTCCGACGGAGCAGCTCGGCGATCGTCAGCACGAGGTCGGTGGCGGTGGTGCCGGCCGGCAGTCCGCCGATGAGCTTGAGTCCCAGGACCTCGGGGATCAGCATGCTCATCGGTTGGCCGAGCATCGCCGCCTCGGCCTCGATCCCTCCCACTCCCCAGCCGAGCACGCCGAGCCCGTTGACCATGGGCGTGTGGGAGTCGGTGCCGACCAGGGTGTCGGGGTACGCCAGTGGGCCGTCCGGTCCGTCTCGGGTGAACAC
>JAJYWG010000165.1 GCA_021791615.1 Actinomycetes bacterium | reverse complement strand
AAACCGCCGCGGGGAGGCGGGAGAACGGCGAGCCGAGGGACGGCACGAGGAACGACGGACGGCCGCAGCCCACCGGGAACGGGGAGGGGAAGGGGCGCAGGGCGAGGGACGCAGGCCGGTAGTGGGCACTTCAGGGTGCTGAGGGGACTTGGGCAAGCGCACCGCTTAGCTCGGCCACGCTCTGCCCTGTCCGGACCAACAGCCCGCCAACGGGACGGGAGAGGCCTGCGGTGGCCGGGGGGCAGCCAGCACGGCCTCGTGACCTGCCACCGTGGGCCCTGTTCTGGGGCCCCGACGCTACGGACGAAGTGACGGACAATTCTCCGGTCAGTCATCTGGACATACTGGGGGTGCGATAGCGTATACTTCCAGCGTGCGGGCATACGAACAGTCACATCCGTGGATCGACTTCGAGGCTACGGACGTCAACGACGTCCAGCCACGGCATTGGATGCTCCTTGGCGAGGCCAGGTCAAAGTGTGAGCACCTCGCGGGCGCGCCCCTGCAGCCACGCCTGTCGGAGATCCTCTATCGGATCACCCTCGTCAAGGGCGCTCTTGCGACCACGGCCATCGAGGGCAACACCCTGACGACGGAGGAGGCTGAAGGCATCCTCGACGGATCGTTCACCGCGCCACCGTCACGGCAATACCAGGAGACCGAGGTCCGCAACGTCCTCGACGCGCTGCAGTCCCTCGCGGGCCAGATAATCGATGGGTCGCCCGTCGAGATCTCATTCACACTGATTTGCCAATTCAACAGCCAGATGCTCAAGGGGACCGATTTCAGACCGGGCGTGGTCCCAGGAGAAATCCGCACGGGATCCGTAGCGGTTGGGACCTACAGAGCCGCGCCCGCCGAGGACTGCGAATACCTTTTACGCCGCCTCGTAGATTGGCTGAATGGCCCAATCTTCAAGAGCGACGATCCGGAGATTCAGTTCGCCCTTATCCTGGCCAAGGCCGTGTACGCGCACCTGTACCTGGCATGGATCCACCCCTTCGGTGACGGCAATGGTCGGACGGCCCGGCTCATGGAGTTCGCCATCTTGGCCAACTGTGGAGTTGTGCCGATACCTGCCGCACATCTTCTTTCGAACCACTACAACCTCACGCGCGACCGCTACTACCGAGAATTGTCCCTTGCTAGCAAACCCGGCCAATCAACCTTAGGATTCCTCCGGTACGCAATTGAGGGTTTCATCGATGGATTGCGAGAGGTCATCGGCATGGTTCGAGACCAACAGCTCCAGGTTGCATGGGTCAACTATGTGCACGAGCGTTTCGCTGAGATGCCTAACACGACCGCCAGTGATCGTCAGCGCTCCCTCGTCTTGGCGATGCCTCGGGAGCAAACGATTCCGAGAGCCGATCTCGAGGGGCTCACCCGGAAGATTGCCAGGCTCTATGCAGCCGCTGGGCCACGCACGCTGTCCCGGGATCTCAATCGACTGATGGATCTTGGTCTCATCCGTCGAGTCCGTGGCGGATACCGCAGTCGGCACGAGGTGGTCCAAGCGTTCCTTCCACCAATCGCGCCCACGGAGCCATAGCACGCGGGAAATTTGGATTCCACGAGTGGACTTCAGCGCGCTGCTGCGTCAGCCATATTTGCCAATGCCTCCCAGTGGCGCACCGGCGGCACATACCGCCCCGATCTCCACGCTGACGCCGTAGCCTTGCTCACCTCGCACGCCGCCACGATCGCCGAGAGCTTGACCGACGACAGCCCCGCCCTGATGGGCTCGAACGCTGCCGGGTCGGCGTTGGCGTGGGGGTGCTCAGCCTTCCAGCGCTCCAGCTCGGACCGGGCCATGGCGATGGAACGTCCCCGGCGCTTCCGGGCATCGCGAGACTGACCGGGCTGGCGCTCCCAGCAGGCCGGGCACCGGACGTGGCGGGAGCGGGCCAGCGGTCCCCCGCAGTCGACGCAGGTGGCGAAGAGCGTGGCCGCCCGCTCGACGTCGGTCGTTTTCGGCCTGCGGATCGGCTGAGCCAGACGGTGCTCGGTGTTGACGGCTTCCGCCTTGGCTCGGGCCTCGGCAGTCTTCCGCCGCCGAACTGCTGCCTGGGCGGCCGTGGCCTTGGCGTTGGTAAGCGGGGTCCCCAGGGCCAGCTTTCCGGTCACCTGGTCGGCGAAGAGGTGAGCGACGGCCTCGGCATGGCTGGCGACGGCCCGGCGCCACGTCGGCAACGTGGTGGCTAGCTCGTGGGTGAGTGGGGCCGCTACCCGGACGTGACCATCGCCCCGCTCGACGAAGTCGCGCTTGTGAAAGCTCCGTTCGGACACGAGGTCGAGGACGAACCGGTCGACCGCCGGTCGCACCGGCTCGATGAGGTCGAGTGCCAACGAGTCCCGCCCGGCGGCATCAGCGTGCAGAACACCGAGGCCGGGATCGAGCCCGAGCCGCACGCAGGCGAAGCGGGCCTCGATCTCGGCCAGGCGATAGCAGTAGTTGAGAAGGGCGTTGAGCGGTCGCTCTGCGAGCCGGTTGGTGTTGGCCGATCCGGTGATGGCCGAACGGCGGGAGTCGAAGGTCTGCCAGTGCGGCGGGACCCGGCGGCGGTCCCGGGCGACGAAGCCGACCGCCGTGGCCGGGTGCCCGGCCCAAGTGGTGAAGTAGGCGGCTGCGGCCACCGCTTCGAGCTGGCGGGCCTCGTCGACATCTTCGGCCATGCCGATCCCGGCCGCCAGGTCGGTCAGCGTGACGGCCGTCTCCGCGGCCTCGAAGACGTCCCGAAGTATTTTCGCCTGGCCGTTGACCTTGGCGCAGAGCAAGTGCCGGACGGCGGCCAAGCCAGCCGGAGAACCCGCGGCGAGCGCCTGAGCCCGACGGATGCGAGCGTCATTTCGCCCAGGCGGTGAGGCACCGAGGAGCACGTCGCCCCGGGCCAAGACGACGACCGCAGTGCCCTGCGCCCGGCACCACTCCAGGGCCTCGGTCGTGAGGAACCCGTCACCGGCGACGACGAGGCGCTCTGGAGCGGCCACCTTGGGATAGGCCCGCTCCCGGCGGTGCTCCGCCATGCCGTCGCAGATCGTGAGCGCGCTGTTTCGCACAAGCACCTTCACGTCGAAGCCGTCGGCCACGATGACGTGAGCGTCTCCGGAGCCGCCATAGGTGTTGGCCACCGCTTCCAGTCGATCGGCCACCTCGTCGGGACCAAGCGCCGGCCCCATGGCGACGATCCTCGGACCCGACGTTGCCGACGCGGCGCTAGCGTGCACTTCGTCCATGGAGCACTACCTCCGTGGTCCATGCCCCGGGGGTGCTCCAACACCGCCCGGGGCCTTTCTCTGTCACCCCAACCCTACCGCTCTTCTCTGAGCTGGCTCCAGCCCATACGTGACTCAAAGTCCCAGGTCAGCACGTCCTTACCGAGTTCGGAGCCAAGGATGAGCTCGCACTTGCTCCGAGCAGCGCAACCAGACCATTCCCGAGCCGGCGAGCGCGCTGGACCGGATGGTCCCAACGCTCCGCACGAGGTCCATCAGGAAGCCGAGCACAGAGAGGACGGCAACAACAGACCAGCTTCAGAGAGTGAGAGGGGGAGCGCGTCTAATGAGGGGAGTGGGCGACAGCTATAGCCTCGCGATTCCCCGTGCCCATGTGCTCTCCTCCGAGTCACCGGCGATCGCTCGTCTGGCCGATTGGATGAGCATCGCCGCGGTCATCTGGAGCGCGTGTCCTCGCCCACACTCGACCGTGAATCGACCCTCACGAGGTGCGGGAGCAAAGTGGCCCCGGTCGAGGTGCTGTGCGTTCCTTTGTGCATACGGGCTGTTCACAAAGTCCGTCGAGACGGAATTGGGGTCGAGGTTGGGATGGTTTCGTGCGTAGCGCCGGAGGTAGCCCTCGGCGTCATGCTCGTTGCCTGGCCGAGGTCGTCCGATCCGGGGAACCCGAATGAACACCTCCCACGTCCTGTCCGCTTCTTGAACGACGATTGCCAATCGAGGCGGCTTGATCCCGCTGTGGATGCATCCCTGGCAGCCGAACTGGACCACCCTGCTCCCTGCATCGCTCGACGAGAAAACCGCTTCCCCTTTGGAGTCCGACATCACCCGATCCGCCTCGTCGGCAGTGTACGCTTTTAGAGACGACTGATCGTGGGCGTGTCCCTTCTGCCCTCCGGCACCGGCCACTGAGCCGTTCCCGGTCCTGGGCGTGGAGGGAACGCGTCCATGTACGACCAGAAATCCCGCCCACCCCTCGGCTGGAGTGACGCCGGCCGGCTCTTCGGTGTCACCGAACGCCGGGTGCGCCATCTGCGGTCGACCGGTCAGCTCGGTGGCACCCACGTTGGCCGCCACAGCCGCTTCCGGGTAGCCGACATCGACGCCTTCATCGCCTCGCACGCGTGTCCTCCGGCGCCAGAGCCAACTCAGGGAAGGACCGCACGCGGTGGCGCCGCCTGAGCTTCCACATTCGCTCCGACGCGCCGCCAACCGTGGTGGGGGTCCGCGTGGACGCGTACCGTCCCAGCGGCTGATTGATGCCGCCGATGTGGGCCTGCTCACTCGAAGCAACACCGCTCCAGGAACGGCGGGACGCCGAGCGGTAGACAGGGCCGCCTACCTCCGGCGCAAGAGCTTTGCTCCCACACTTGAGCCTGTTGCACGAACCCCGGGCAATCTGCGAAGTCCCTGGTAGCGCGCGCGTGAGATCCACCACCTGACCAGGCGCGATGGCACACGATGGGGCCATGGCGTACAACTTCGTCTCCCCGGAGCGG
>JAJYWG010000070.1 GCA_021791615.1 Actinomycetes bacterium | reverse complement strand
TCGCGAATGATCGAGGCTAGCCCGGATCTTTCATCAGTCCGCGTGATCGACTGACCGCCATCCGCGAAAATGCCCTTCGCGTCAGGGAAACTGGAGTTGCTTAGACAACCAGAAACCAAAACACGAAGGGCACCTCAGAGATGCACAGTACTTCAACCAGTCCCGTCAGTGTGGAATCCGGTGGAGACGGCGTCGCGACCCACGTCGGGCTGCACGCCTTGGGCGCGTTAGCCGACCGTGTGGGGCTCGGTGCTTCACTCTCGTCGCGCATCGCTCCGCGCGGGGAACGTCTGCCCCTGCACGACCGGGGCAAGGTGCTCGTCCAGATGGCGCTCGTGCTCGCGGGAGGCGGCGAGAGCTGCGCGGACATCGAGCACCTACGAATCCAGGAGGAGCTGTTCGGCTCCGTGCCGTCGGACACGACGGTCTTTCGCACCTTCCACGAGTTCGACACTGGCCAGCGCGCGCACCTCGCCGAGGCCCTCGCCGAGGTGCGCGCTCGGGTGTGGGCGAAGTTAGACACGAGGCCCAGTGACCCCGTGATCCTGGACTTCGACGCCTCGCTCGTCGACGTGCACTCGGAACTCAAGGAGCAGGCGGCCCCGACCTATAAGAAGGGCTTCGGGTTTCACCCGCTCTTCGTCTTCGCCGACCAGACCGGTGAGACCCTGGCCGCGAAGCTGCGCGCGGGCAACGCCGGGTCCAACACGGTCACCGACCACGTCGAGGTCTTCGACGCCGCAGTTGCTCAGCTGCCTGCGTCAGTCACCCGAGGTCACCACGCCGGCGACGATCCCTCGTTGGTCGAGCGTTCGGTGATCGCCCGAGCCGACGGAGCGGGCTGCACCGAGGGGTTCCTCGCAGCGTGCCGGGAACGCAACGTCACGTTCTTCGTCACCGCTCGCTCCAATGCCCAGATCACGGGCGCTATCTACGCGGCCTCGGACCAGCCCGACCGGTGGCAGCCCTCGCGCACGCAAAAGGGTGAAGTGCACAGTGAGGCGTCGGTCTGCGAGATGACCGAGCACCTGGACCTGGCGGACTTCCCGACGGGGACCCGGTGCATCATCCGTCGCGAGCCCCTGCACCCCGGCGCCCAGCGCAGTCTCTTTCCCAGCCACGACTACCGCTACTGGGGTTTCTACACCGACGCGGCGGGCGACCCGGTGGCACTCGACGTCACCATGCGCGCCCACGCCCACGTCGAGAGTCACATCCAGCGGCTCAAGGAGTCGGGACTGTGCCGCTTCCCCTTCACGAAGTTCGAGGCGAACAGCAATTGGCTCATGACCGTCGCCCTGGCCGCTGATCTCGTGCGCTGGTTTCAGCTGCTCTGTCTCGAGGGTCGCTGGCGAGAGGCTCGCCCCAAGACCCTGCGCTGGGAGATCTTCCACGCGCCGGGACGCCTCGTCTGCCGGTCTCGACGTCGCATCGTGCGACTGCTCGAGGGCTGGCCCAGTGCCGGCGTCCTGCTCGGCGCCTACCAGCGTCTCGCTCTGCTGACCTGACTCACCATGTCCCACGAGAACCGGCTACGCGCGTCTCTGGCCGTCCCTACATGCCCCTCGGGTCACTTTGCATGGTCGAATTCGACGTCATGGACGTCGTGGCAATCAAAACAATGACCAAATCAACACGCACCGGCTTCAATCATTGAGAAACATGCGGCGAGACGCCCTCGGAGAACTCTCGCGAATGATCGAGGCTAGATCCTCTGATAAGGCTGTGTGCGTAAAGTTGTCCGATTGCGTCTTGGTGAGGTGACCTCACCGGTCCAGGCATGCTGCCCCCCAACGAAGACATCGGTCGCCTACTTCGCTACTGCCCGCGGGGCCTGTCCGAGCGTCAGTGGAACCTCGCCCGGCAAGTGGCCGTTGGTGCCGTCGTGGCGACCGGTGTGTCCACCGACGAGTCCCACATGGTCCTGCTCGGTCACCTGGCACGGTTCCTCGTGTGGCACCCGGTCTGGGATCGCTCCGCAGCGCCAAACCTCAAGGACTTCCTGTCGGCCCCGTACCTCGAGGCGTTCGTCTCGGCGTCTCCTCAGCATCGCGTAGCCCGGCCGTACCTGCGTCGTATCGCTCGAGCGATCGGGGCGATCCCGGCCACAACTCCGGTCAGGCGGGTCAAGAACCGGCCGGCGGCTCGGCGCTTTTGGACCACGGTCACCGATCTCGGATCCTTCGCGACGTTGGCCGAGGTCTATCGCCGTCGCGGCTACGCGGTGATGGCCACGATCTTCGAGGGCCTCATCGGCGAGCTCGCCACGGCCGACTGGGACGACGTTCGATTCATCGACGAAGCGGTGAGTGCGCGAGAAGGCGAGCCGGGCACTATCGAGCCAGCCGTTCGCGCGACTCGGGAACTACGGGCCGCACGTGACGTCGAGCCCATGGGGGTCCGTGTCGTTAATCCAACGAAGGCCGAGTCGGTGAAGCCCAAGGCGGCTAAGTCGTTGTCGCGCTCCGCGGCGCTTCGGATGGCGAAAGCCGCGCACGCGCAGCGCGAGGCGGCGCGAGTGAGCGGTCCGCGTGTACGAGCCGAGGTGGGTGCGCTACCCGAGCTCGACACCGCCGTCGCGGCCGCCGTCGCGGCCTTTCGCCCCTACCGGTTCAGCGACGCGGACTGGGCATTCGTTGACGTCGCCACGCGGCACCTGGCGACCGTCTACGAGCCGCCGAGCGTCGAGTGGGTCCGCACCCAGATGGGAGTCCTCGCGCGCTTCTGTCTGTGGGTGGCGACTCGCCCGTCGCGACCGTCGTCGACCGACCCGCTTCGACCCGCAGAACTCCTCGAGAGCGGCTTGGTCGAGGCGTATCTCGCCGGACCGGTCGCTGGGTCACCCGACGCGACTCGCGCCACCGTTCGCTCGGCGCTGCGTCGTGCCGTGAGACGACTCGCCCCCGCGTCCGCCCCTCAGGTCATCGCCTATCAACCGGTACAGCCCCCCTATACGCCCTTCGAGTGCGCCTCACTGGTACGCCTCGCGCGCAACCAGCCGACCGCGACGCTGCGTCGTGGACTCTCGGCCATCGTCGCCCTCGGGCTCGGGGCGGGACTCTCGTCGGCCGAGCAGCGTGCGGTCACCCCGGAGTTGATCGTCGAGGGTGAGCTGAGCGCTGGCGTGACCGCGCTCTTCGTGACGGTGGGTGGCGCCATGTCTCGAACTGTCGTCGTGCGTGCTCAGTACGAGGAGTTGTTGCGCGAAGCGCTGGAACTGCACCGAAAGGCCGGCCGCAAGTCCTCCGATCCCCTCTACGGACTGTCGGTGACTCGTCACAACGTCACGGGTCCGGTCACGGCACGGGCGATGACCGCGCTCACCACGGGCGTCGACGTGGACCCTGCGCGACTGCGTTCGACGTGGCTCGTGGCCGTCATGAGCGCCCCCGTGCCGCTTGGAGCGTTGCTGCGGGCGTCGGGACTGCGCTCGGCGCGCACGCTCGTTGACCTCCTCGCGTACTGCCCATCGCCCGACGAAGCGGCGGTCGCAGCCGTCCTGCGAACGGCTGAGCTGCGCGAGAACCCGGTGGCCTCGTGATCCGGCGTTGTGAGGTCGACTTGGTGTTAAAGGCCATTCGTCGCAGCGGCGTCGCCGATGACGTTGAGAAGATCCTCGTGCCCCATCACACCGGCCGCCCGCGCGAACTCTCGGTCGAGGTCTTCTTCGTCGGGGCGATACTCGTGGCCTCGCGAGGTCTCACACTCACCCTTGACAACGTACACAAGGCGCTGACGAAGTGGATCGCTCCCTCGGTTCAGAACGCCCTAGGGACCCGAGTGAAGTCCGAGTCCGGTGTGCAGAGCGAGCCCATCACGATTCGTCAGGTCCGCTATCTGCTGAGTGCCATCGAGCAGCGTCTGGAGTTCTCGGTGGGTTACGCCCCCGACCTCACCGACGTCGAGCGAGACATTCGTAGCGAGACATTGCAAGCGATCATCGACAAGCTGATCCGGGCCTCGCATCCTCAGATGATGCCGAAGAACATCTCGATCGCCTGGGACAGCTCGGGAGTGGAGTCATTCGGCAAGCCAAGGTGGGCGGCCACCGCAACGAGCGACGCGGCCGACGCTGATCTCGATGAAGTAGAGGCGGCGATGGCCGAGGTGCGAGAGGTCATCGAGAAGGAGAAGACGAAGAAGGGCAAAGCGAAGACTGGGAAGAAGGAGGTTCGCGACGTCACGTCCAGCGACCGCGACGCTCACCTCGGATACCGGACCAAGACCCACGACAACAAGTCGACGAAGCTCTTCGGCTACGACCTCTTCGCGGGCGTGGCGGTGCTGCCGGTCGGGGCCGACCCCGACGAGATGCCCAAGCTCCTGCTCTCGATGACGCTGCGCCCCGCGGCCGGCGACACGTCGGATCCCACGCTTGGCGCGCTCGATCGGCTGGTCGAGGAGGGATACCGGATCGACGAACTGCTCGTCGATCGCGGTTTCTCCTACAAGCGCCCCGAGGACTGGGCGATGGAACTCCACCGGCGCGCCATCAGCCAGGTGCAGGACATCCACCCGCTCGACCGTGGCGTCAAGGACTACGAGGGCATCCGCATCGTGCGTGGCGTGCCCTACTGCGTCGCGACCGACGATGAGCTGTTCGACAACCCTCCACCGCCCCACTTCAAGGTCGGCCCGTTGAAGAAGAGGGCCACCAACGAAGAACGGCTGAGTCACGAGCGCAACACCAACGCGCTCGACGAGTTCCTCGCCCGCAACGCGAAGCTCCAGCAGCACGCGTT
>JAJYWG010000426.1 GCA_021791615.1 Actinomycetes bacterium | reverse complement strand
CCGATAGAGATCGATGAGATCGGCGTCAAAGGGGCCGTGGTTCGTGGTCACCACCGGCAAGTGGGGGTAGGCCATCGACTGGAGCGGCCCGATCAGGGTGTGGTCATGGACGATGTCGGCGTCTCTCGCCGCCTCATAGGAGTGGAGGACGTGGCGGATCTCGTGCAGGCCGTTGCCGGTGCCGACGCCGACTGCCTTGTCGAAGAGATACGAGATTGGGACCGGACAGGTGCTGTCGCCGGTGCTGCAGAGCAGGACCTCGTGCCCGGCGGCCTGCAGCCCCTTCGCCAGCGAGTCGAGGACGTTCTCGGTTCCGCCGTAGCCGCGTGGTGGGATCGGCAACCAGGGAGGAGCCACGATGGCGATGCTGAGGGGCCGGCGGGAAGCAAGAGGCAGGATTGTCGTCTCGCCCTTTGTCTTGTGGCCAGGAGCGCGCAGCATGAGAGCACCGGCCGGACTGGAGGGATCCACTTGGACAACCGATCTTCCCCCGAGCGAGCGGGGGTGCACAGGTCCGAGGTGAACCACTGCCACCCTACACCGCTCTTGTGAGCTAGCGGTTAGGGCTGCCAACGGGGCCGTGAGTGGCCTTGAGCCTGCCCGCTGGCGGCCAGGCGCCGCAGAGGCTTTTGTGTCGGAGTCGTACCTTACGCTTCGCCTGCGTTGGTGGCGTGGTCCGAGCTCTCGATATGAGACACGACGTCCACAGCCGATACAGCCGGTCAACGGTCAGTAAGCACCGTGCGGCCCCGAGGTGCCGATGACCTGACCGTTGGCGTGAATGCACCCATGGACCCAGCCGCGGCGAGCGCCGACACCACTGCCATCTGCTGGATCAGGGGTTTTCCTGCGCCATCAGAGTGACGTCAAGGAGATTCAAGAGTCCGATCGAGGTGCAGGCCCCGACGCTCTGCGGCGCACCAAGCCACTCGGTGGTCTATCTCACCAGAGCGCCCGGCTTTGTCAGCGGCTGCTCCCCTTGCGATTCTGTTCCTTGACCTTCTTTTCCTGACGCTTCTCTTTGAGCGTCTTGCCTGACTTCTTGGAGGCGACCTTGCGTGGTGACTTGTCGGCCATGACGACCCCCTTCAGTGACGGAGCCTAGTCGCCGGAGGGGGCGTCCCGAAAGGTGCGCCCCCTCCGGCGGCCGGCCACGGCTCATGCCGACCAGTTGGCGGGCTTCGGTGCCGTTCAGCTTTCCAGCGCAAGAGCCGCCCTTCACCTAGGATCCGTGTCACCACGAGTGAGGGAGGCGCTGGGCATGGGCAGGCACAAAGCCCGACGGCGAGTTGTTCGTGTCGCCGCTCAAGGGGTCATCGTCGTCGCACTTGTCATCGGAGGTGCCACTCCGGCTTTCGCTGCGAAGTCCACGGGTCACGGCGGCGGGGGCGGGGGCGGAACATCGACGCCGACCGGCAACGACGTCTCCTACCCGCAGTGCGGGAGCAGCCTTCCGGCGGACCCAGCGTTTGGCATCGTGGGCGTGACCGGCGGGCTCGCCAACGACCTCAACCCGTGCTTCGGGCCATCGTCTTCGTACCCGAGCTATACCGAGAGCGAGCTGTACTGGGCGGTCGCCTCCTCCGTCGGAGGAACCACCTACTCCAAGGCGTCACTCTATGTCAACACGGCCGATCCTGGGAACGTCTACAACGGCACGGTGATCGCCGACTGGCCCACGGCGGGAAGTACTCCGTACGGGTCGTGCACAACGACGACGGTGACGCTCTCGAGCGGCACCTACACCGTCGGCTCCGACTCGCAGGCCTGCGCCTGGCAGTACGGCTACAACAAGGCAACGCAGGATGCGAGCTGGCTCGCGACAGCGGCGGGCGCCATCAACAGCCAGTCACCTCCAGTCGCGGTCTCCGGACTGGCAGCGAGCTATCCCTGGTGGCTCGACGTCGAGACGGCTAACACCTGGCAGTCGGACACAGCGATGAACGTCGCCGATCTCCAAGGCATGATCGCAGGCCTCCAAGCCGCTGGGGCGACCACGGTCGGGGCGTACTCGACCTCCAGCCAGTGGGATGCCATCACGGGTGGCACCAGCTCAGCGTCGGGTTCGCTCTACCAGATTCCCAACTGGATTCCCGGCGCCCGGACCCTCTCCGGGGCGCAGGCGAACTGCACGCAGGCATCCTTCACCGGAGGCACGGTCTTGGTCACCCAGTGGGCCGGCCATCCCTATGATGGCGACTTCGCCTGCTGAGCACCCGGTCTGGCCTTCGGCTCGTGAACCGGGCCAGCTCCTGGCTGCCGCGCGACAGCCCAGGGTGATGCCCCACTGACAGCACCGGCACCGGCGCGGGGCGAGAGAGGCCGGGGGAGAGCTGGGCGATCCTTCCCTCCTTGACGAGGATCTCGGTCGGGCCGCCCAGCGCATCGGAGCGTCCGTCGAAGTGGTCGCCGCAGATGATGACAGTGCCCGGATCGCCGACGGTGGCGGTCACTGCTTCTCCTTGGGTGGTTCGGCTCGGGGCGTGGTCCGGGGGTGTGAGATGGGGACGTTCAGGTTGAAGTGCACTCCGGCCATGCGGATCGCGAAGCAGAGCGCGGCGGCCACGATGGCGATGGCGCCGCCGTAGAAGTGGAACTCGAGCGCCAGGGCGGTGAGGGTGGCGCCGCAGGCGGCCGGGATGGCGTACAGGCCGCTCGAGAGCACCGTCGGCACCCTCCTGATCACCACGTCACGCACGGTGCCGCCGCCCACCCCGGTGATGGTGCCGAGGACGACCGACTGGAATGGCCCGAGATGCGCCGCGAAAGCGGTGGTGGTGCCCGTGACACAGAAGAGCGCCAGGCCAGCCGCGTCGAAGAGGGTGATCGAGCGCTGGAGGCGCAGCCACACCTGGCGGGCGAAGAAGGCGGCGATGCCGGCTCCGCCGCCGACGGCCAGGTAGCGCCAGTCCCGGAACGCCGCGGGGGGAAGCGAACCGATGAGCACGTCGCGGATGATGCCGCCGCCGAGGGCGGTGATCACGGCGAGGACGACGACCCCGACGATGTCGAGGTTCTCGGCCTCCATCGCCGTGAGGGCGCCGTTCAGCCCGAACACGAAGGTGCCCGAGAGATCGAGCGCCAGCTGGAGGCTGGAGGCTGGGCTCGCCACCTCCGCTACTGCTCGCCGGCTCGGGGCGGGGCGAGCCAGGTCAGCGCCGCGACGACCATCGCTTGGATCCCGGTGTCCAAGGTGGGCTGGATGACCGGGGCGAAGTGCCCCGAGTGGTTGACGACGATGTCCTGGGCGATCCGACCGGCCTGCTCGGCCTTCTGGTAGGTGGCGGGATCGGTGCCGCCGATCCCCCAGTAGCAGCAGGGAACCCCGAGGGCCGAGGCGATCTCGCTGAAGTCCTCGCTGGCGGTCTGCATCGGAAGCGGCCGGGCGCGCTCCCCGAAGTACGAGGCGAAGGCCGCCGCCACCTTCTCGGTGGTCTCGGCGTCGTTGTCTGTGAGCGGGAAGCGCTCTAACAGCTCGTAGTCGGCCGGCTTTGGGCATCTCGACGCCTGGCACTCGGCGTCGACGATCCGCTGGATGGCGTCGCCCCGGGCCTCGGGAGCGGCGGGCTGCGGCTCGGCCGGAGCGTCGAGGCTCGTGACCGGGCTGCTCATCGCAGACCTGCCAAACAGGCGCGGCCGGAACAGCCGACAGCTCGGCGACGGCCGGTGAGCATGGGCGCGGCCGGAGAAAGATCGTCTTGGTCCTGCCGGCGGCTCCACGGCCCCGGCTCTCGAAGAGGTCCGTCTCTCGGGGAGCTCCGTTTCGAGTCTCCTCCGCTCGAAACCTGACGGCGAGGGAGAAGTCCACACCCGCGGAGAGCACGCAGCCGACGCCGGGCGGCCCCTGCCGTATATGGCGTCTCGTATGACCGGTCCGCACGTCACCTGCTGGGACGCTCCTTTCTGCCAGCACCGTCATGGTGGCCGCCGGCGGCTTCGGCGTCGAGCACGGCGAGGACCTTCTCGGCAGCTGAGGTGATGGCGTCGAGCTCGCCGGGGGTGAGCGGCTCGATGAACAGGCGCCGCACCAGCGCCACGTGGTGAGGCGCAGCCTCCGCGATCGCGTGGCGTCCTGGCCCGGTCACCACGACGAAGGCGCCCCGGCGGTCGCCGTCGCAGCGCTCCTTTTTCACCAGGCCCCGCCCGGTCATGCGGGCGACCTGGTGGGAGAGCCGGCTCTTCTCCCAGCCGAGGGCCTCGGCCAGCTCGAACAGCCGGGCGCGGCCGTCGGGCTGGTCGCTCAAGGCGACGAGCACCAGGTAGTCGGGGTAGGACAGCTCGGAGGTGGCGGCCACATCAGCAGCCAGGCGGCCGGCGAGTCGCAGCTGCATGAACTGGAGGGCCCGCCATGCTCGTTGCTCGTGCTCGTCGAGCCAGCGGACCTCACCCATGGGCTCAAGTCTACGGAATGGAATAGTTGATCTGTCATCTATGTTGTAGGGCATGTCCACCACATGAAGGAGCAGCCCATGAGCACGCCGACGGTTCCCGCCACACTGACAGGTAGCTACACCATCGATCCGGCCCACACCCGGATCGGGTTCGTCGCCCGCCACGCCATGGTCACCAAGGTCCGGGGCTCGTTCAACGAGTTCGAGGGCTCGGGCTACTTCGACGTCGCCAACCCGGCCAACTCGAAGCTGCAGCTTTCGATCAAGGCGGCCAGCATCGACACCCGCAACGCGGACCGCGACGCCCATCTGCGCTCGAACGACTTCTTCGACATGGACACCTACCCGCAGAACACCTTCTC
>JAJYWG010000399.1 GCA_021791615.1 Actinomycetes bacterium | reverse complement strand
GGCAACTTCGGCCAGCGCGTCGAACAGCGCTCCCTTAGCTGCTCGGGTGCCGACTCCTCCGGTGTCGGTCTCAACTAATCTCATGATTACTTGATGATATCGCAAGACGAGCGCGGAGCTCGCCTGAAGCGTCGCCTCGGGCAGAGGCAATGTCGAGGACCCCGGTCGAGTCGTCGCCGGCATCGAAGCGCTCGTCGAAGTCCTCAGCCCTCATCTCCTTCATCGCGACACACCCCCTCTGGCCGTGAGCGTCGGACCGAGATCCGCATGATCGTCGGGGGCGCTGCGGTCACCTTCGTCCACTCCGCCAGCTCGTAGCGGGCCGCTCGGAGTGGCAATTGACCGCCACGATTTACATTACGATACATATCATAATGATTTCATCTGCCCGAGGAACGGAGGCGGAGCGGTCAGCGCGGCCTGGCGCCGCGGGCAGGCCCCGGGATCCTGAGATCGACCGTGCGGTCTTCGACGCCGCGCTGAACCTGCTCGACCAGGTCGGCTACGGACAACTGTCGCTCGAGGCGATCGCGAGGCGGGCCTCGGTCAGTCGCCCGAGCCTCTATCGGCGTTGGCCCTCGAAAGCAGCCGTCGTCGTCGCCGCGCTGGCAAAGGTGGCCGGCACCGACCCCGCCCCCGATACCGGGTCGCTTCGCGGGGACCTGACAGCGCTTGCATCGACTATGGCCGAGATGTACAACTCTGGCTTCGCCCGCCGGGTCGTGCCCGGTCTGCTCGGTGACCTCGGCGATCAACCGGACCTGGCCGAGCGGTTCCAGGAGGCCTACATCCGCCCGCGGCGAGCCTCGACCAAGGCCGCACTGGCCCGCGCCGTGGAGCGAGGCGAGATCCCGCCACCGGCCGACACCGAGGTGGTCTGTGACCTGCTAGCCGGGCCGCCGCTGCTCCAAGCCTTCGTCCTCGACCGCCACATCGACGCCGCATCGGTTGCCCACATCGTCGACGCCGTCGTCACCTGGCTCGCCCACGGTCCAGACCCCGGCGCCGTCGGCCCGGCACGCAGAAGGAGACGCCCATGACCACGCCCGCCGCACAGCACGTCGTGGGAAGCACCCAGTCCATCTCACCCCGGCCGCGGCTGTGGCTGCGAGTCGGGGTCCGAACTGGTCTCGCCGCCCAAGGCGCCGCCACCGCTGCCGGGGCGGCGCTGCTGGCGACGGCCGGCGGATGGCTCCAACTCGGCGCCGGGCTGCGCGAAACCGCGTTGGTGCTCGGGCTCCTCATCGTGTACCTCGACACCCATGCAGCGTGCCACTACCTCGTCGGCCGACCACTCGGCATCGGCTTTCGCGGCTTCGGGCTGCGCGGCACCGACCACCCCGAGCTCTATCCCCCAGGGCTACGCCAGGTCATGTCGGTACTGCCGATGTGGGTGGCGCTCACGGAGCCCACCAGCCGGCGGGCCGCCAGCCGCTTCGCGCTCGCCGCCATGTACGCCGCCGGGGAGACCGCCACCACCGTTTGCACCGTTGGCGCCGCAGGCGCCGCCGCGGCCGCCCACGCGCCTTGGGGGCTCGGCGCTTTGTGGGTGGTTGCCGTCTTCAGCGCGGCATCGAGCGTGGTCGTCGCTGTCATCCCCAAAGGTGACTACGCGAAGGCTCGCCACGCCCTGCGCGGATGAAGAGGACGCACCGGCCCGCTCGGCGCCCGTGCCGGTTCCACGGTACTGCCGAGGAGTGATCGCCTGTGATCCTCTCGTCTGTCCCTCCGCTCCTTGCGGCGTTGGCACGTGGCGACGGACAGGTTGCGATTCGACGGACAGGTTGGTCGGGTCGATCATGCAGCCTGACGGCGGCGCGGCGATGGAAGGCGTTCGGGCTCGGCCGGGATGCGGTAGCCGAGCGCGCGGTCAGCCGGCCCGGCCTGTGCGGGCCAACACCCGCCGACCCCACCCTGACGTTTCCTCAATCCGGCAGCCCGGCCACGAACGCAGCGAACCTCTCTCCATTTCTCAGCGGCGGCCCATGGCTGAACAGGACGGTTTCCGCACCCAACTGCGCCAGTCGGCGAGCCGACGAGCGGTTCTGCACAGGGTTGTGCGTGAACACGTCCGGGGGCTCGCGGAGGCCCCGGCGCCCGGTCCACACGTTGACTGCGTTGACAACGTCACCCACGACCAGGACACGGTCTTCTGCGCGCCAGAAGGCAAGGTGGCCCGGAGAGTGGCCGGGCGTCTCCAGCACCGTGAAGCTTGCGACACGGTCCCCCTCGCGCAGGGTCCGGGCGGGTTCGACCCCGGGCCCGCCCAGGACCAGCTTCTGGAGATGGTTGATGAGATGCCGCGGCTGCCACGGCCGAGGATCTCCGGACCTGAGGGCTTCGGCGTCCCCAGCCCCACACCACACGGAGATGTCGAAGGCCTCTGCTACCGCACGGCTAGCGCCCTGGGTAGGGGGATGCACGTGAGTGAGAGCGTGTGCGGCCAGGCGGGTTCCGTCGAGCCGTCGTAGAAGGCGACGGCGGCTCAGCCGGCTGACGCTGTCGAGGAGAACGTCTCCCAGAAGGTACGCGTTCGGGTTGACTCGGCTGCCCGGCAGCATCCACACGTCTTCGGCCACCACCAGGCCGGGTGGTTGGTATACGCTCCGCATATGAATACGGATCGTACATGACCAGCCCTCAGGAGTGCTGGGTCCTCGTCACGGGTGCCTCGGGCAGGGTCGGCTCCCGCCTGGCGACCACGCTCGCCGGAAGCGGGCACCGCGTGCGTGGCCTCGTACGCGACGCGGCGTCTGCCGACTGGCTGAGCCACCGCTCGGTCGAGCCGGTCGTCGGCGATGTGAGCCTCCCGCCGACCATCCGCCCGGCTGTGGAGGGATCAGAGGTCGTGTACAACGCCATGGGCGTGCCAGAACAATGGAGAGCCGATGTCGGCGCGTTCGACCGGGTCAACGCCGAAGGGACCGCCGCCCTGGTAGAGGCGGCCAGATCTACAGGGGTTCGGCGGCTGGTGCACCTGAGCACGATCGATGTCTTCGACGCCGCTGCCGCCGAGACGTTCGACGAGACGAGGTTGGCCACCGGGCCGAAGCGCACCGCCTATCAGCGCTCCAAGCAGCGGGCTGAGGAGATCGTCCTGTCAGCGCCAGGCAGCCTCGAGGTGGTGGTGGTCAACTCAGCCGCAGTGATTGGCGGCCGAGCGAGAGCGCAAAGTCTCGGGCACCAGCTCTTCTTGCCGCTGGTCCGCGGTCGGCTCCCTCTGCTGCCGCCGGGCGCCCTGAATGTGGTGGGGATCGAGTCGCTGGTCACCGGCTTGATCATGGCGGCAGAGCGTGGTGCGCCTGGCGAGCGATACATCCTCTCTGATGGCTACGTCACGATCAGAGGCTTGGCGCGACTTGTCCTCGACCGTGCCGGCAGGCAGCGACTGCCTCCCACGTTGCCCGCCGGTCCGGCCCGGGTCCTATCTCGGCTTGCCGAGTCGGCAAGTCGCGTGACTCGTCGGCGCCCGCTCTTGTCCGCTGGACAGCTTGAAGTGCTCCTTTGGGGAGCTCGTGCGGACGCGGCGAAGGCCGAACGAGAGTTGCTGTGGCAGCAGGCGTCGATCAGCCGGGCAGTCAGCGAGGCTCTCGAGGAGCTAGCTGGTGTAGGCAGGAAGAGATGAGGTTGAGCCGTCAACAGCAAAAGCAGCGCACTAGGGAGAGACTGCTGCTAGCAGCTGAAACGGTCTTTCGCCGAAATGGATTTCATCAGGCAACTGTAGAGGGGATAGCTGAGGAAGCTGGCTATTCGAAAGGTGCCTTCTATGCCAACTTCAAGGACAAAGAGGAGCTGTTCCTCGCCCTCGTCGAGATGAGGCTGAACCGACGTGCGCTGGCGATTCGGGACACCAACCAGGAACAGCGCCCCACAGATGAACAAGCGGTAGATCTCGCCCAGCGCTTCGCATCTTATGCCGAAAGTGACCCCGGTTGGCAGCAATTGTTCTTCGAGTTCTGGGTGCATGCCAGTCGCTATCCTGAGATCGGTCAGAGGTTCGACAGAGCGCAGACCCCATTGCGCGACGCGCTCACAGACGCCGTGAGAGAGCGCATGGTCCTTCCGCCGACGCAACCGCCACGTCTGGTGGCCGACGCGATCTGGGCATCCCTGACGGGGGTGGCCCTCGAGAGCATGAGAGCCGGCTCTCAACCCCAAGCGTTGGCCGAAACCGTCATCACGGGCCTGCTGAGAGGACTCTCCGCCGGCGGCGTGCCACCTTCACGCCCTGCAAACTGAGGACAGTTCCGCCACCAAAGTGCCCGCCCAGGGGCAGCCAGCCTGCGCCGACACTGGACTCGAGGCCTGAGCACAACACGGGCCCAGACCCCTGTCGGTGCCGAGAATGCCATCCACGCCCTGCGACCAGCACTTTGACGACTGGACGCAGGCACGGAGATCGTCCGGCCGTGACCCTCTTGTTCCTCTACCGGGCGTTCTGGCGCGCCATCCGGCTCATCCGACTCATCTGCCGCAGTGACACCGATCTCGTCGTCGAGGTCGTCGTGCTGCGCCACGAGGTGGCGGTCCTGCGGCGCCAGGTCCACCGACCGGCGCTAGAGCCGGCAGACCGAGCGGTGCTGGCGCCGAGACCTCGCGGCCAAGTGCTGGACCTACCCGCAGCCTCGGCCAGGTCGACCGGCTATCCGAAGGGAACCACGGCCGTGGTGCTCCGCTTGGCGGAGGAGAATCCCCAGTGGGGCTACCGCCGCATCCACGGCGAACTGGCCACCATGGGCATCGTCATCGCCCCTCGAG
>JAJYWG010000456.1 GCA_021791615.1 Actinomycetes bacterium | reverse complement strand
GCGAGCCTTGCTGCTTGGCGTAGCCAGTCAGCGGTCATCACCAGAGGCTCACCCACGACAGCACGAAGGTCGTCGAGCTGATCGGCGACATCCGAAGCAGCCCATCGCAGCGCCCGAACAAGCACGTTGCCGACCTCGTAAATCGCGAGGTCGAGCACGTGCGCCTCGAGCTCACCCGCGACGTGCGCCGAGCGCAAGGCGCGAGCCGCCGACAGCTCTGCTTCTCCTTCGCTGTGGAACCACTTGATCAGCACCGAGGTGTCGATCAGCAGGTGGCTCACCGATGCGATTCCCGGTAGGCCCGCACGAGATCGACCGCTTCGAAGGTGCCCGCATTGCGGAAACGCTGCTCAGACCGCTCGATCGCTGCTGCCACCCGATCAGGATCTCGACGCGCAAGCTCCCGTCGTACAGCCCCAGCCAGAAGCGCGCTGCGACTCGTTGATCGCCGGGCCGCTTCAGCATCGAGCTCCGCCAGCAGATCATCGGCAAGCGAAACCATAACCTTGGCCATATGCTAAGTGTATCTGGCGGTATTGCCGTCGTCCCGGGAGGCGACCCTTGACTGCGACGCCCCAGGGCGCGCTCAGACGGTGTATCCGGCTCCTGGTCCGCCGAGGTTGTGCCGCAGCGTCATGAGCCTCCGCTCGCCCCCGACGGGAGGGTCGACCTCGTGGAGGGGGACGTGGCTGTCAGCCTCGGCCAGCTCGCGCTGCGTAGCATGACGAGCTGCCGAGGGCCCGTCTGCCACTCGCACACTTGCCCGTCGCTGCTCCAGGCGCGGAAGGTCGCCTCACCAGCCAGTGTGAACACGGCGATGGACGCATTCCCACGGCCGTCTGGGTCGACCTTTCATCGCCAAGGGAACCACTGCCCTGGCACTCCAGTTGGCGAAGGAGAACCCGACCTGGGGCTATCGTCGCATTCACGGCGAACTGCCCACCACGGGAACCGTCATCGCCGCCTCGAGCATCTAGGCGATCCTCAAGCGCCAGCCATCAAGCCTCCGCCGCGCAGGTCGGCGCAAACCTGGGCGGAGTTCCTCGCCGCCCAGACGAAGTGACTGACGGCGTGTGACATCTTCCACGTCGACACCGTTCTTCTCTGCAGGTTCTACGTCCTCGTGGTCATCGACCACGACACGCGCCTCGTCCGCATCGCCGGCATCACCATGATCCCAGGCGCCGCAGGGGTGGCTCAGTATGCCCGCAACGTCTCGATGCAACTCGCCGACGAGGCAAAGCTCGCCAAGTTCCTCATCCGCGATCGCAACACAAAGTTCACCTCCTCCTTCGACGCCGTCTTCGCCGCCGAGAAGCTGTGGGGTTCCAACAGTTGGCAGCATGATGAACTATGATGCATATCAGTGAATCTTCGTAAATGGGCGCTGAAATAGGGTATCCACCCTCAGACCGCTTATCGCTGGTTTAGGCGGGGGAAACTCCCGGTGCCCGCCCGTAGGATGGGCAAGCTCATCTTGGTCGGAGACTTAGAGCAAATGGACGGCGGGGAAGATGGGCGCACGGCGATCTACGCGAGAGTGTCATCTGCTGAGCAGAAAGCTGACCTGGATCGGCAGGTGGCGAGGGTGTTGTCTTGGGCGGCTGAGCTTGGATTCCAGCGGTCGTCGCAACGCGGTGAAGTTATACGGTATTGAGTAAAGCATATAGACGGCCAACCCCACGTGCTGCGACAGCGGCGCTTCAGCCGATGGCTCCTCCCGGGCGCACCACCTAGGCCGGACTGGCAGTTCCCGAGGCCGCTCGTTGCCGGGACCCCGGTCCGCGCGACCTGGGGGTTGACCTCTCGGCATCGGCTTCGGGACGGCAAGGGTTTCCAGTGGCTGATGCGTTCGGCGGGCGGTTCATTGGCGTTCGGGTGGCCCGGTGATGCCGTGGCGGTGGGCGTAGACGATGGCCTGGGGCCGGTCGCGGCTGGCGGTCTTGGCGAAGATCTGGTTAATGTGGGTCTTGACGGTGGACCTAGACACGTACAGCGCGGCGGCGATCTCAGCGTTGGACAGGCCCTGGGCGATCAGAGCCAGGACCTGCCCTTCGCGTTCGGTGAGCCCATCGGGGAGCGGACCTCCCTGCGCGTCGTGGCTGCGGGTGTCGCGGCCGGCTGCGTGGACGAGCCGGGCGGCGGCGCGGGTGTCGAGCATGGCGTGCCCGCTGGCGGCTGCCTCGATCGCCCGGCGTATGTCGGCGGCGGACGCGTCCTTGGTGAGATATCCGGCGGCGCCGGCTTCCAAGGCGGCCAGGATGGAGTCGTCGTCGGTGTAGGTGGTGAGCACCACCACGGCTGCAGAAGGGCTCGCGGCCCGCAGTCTCCTGGTGGCCTCGACCCCGTCCATGCCGGGCATGCGCAGGTCCATCAGCACCACGTCGGCGTCGTGCTCGCCGGCGAGGGCGACGGCTTCGGCTCCGTCCGCGGCGGTCCCCGCTACTTGTACGCCGTGCATGGCGCTAAGGATGGTGACCAGGCCTTCTCGGACGATGCGCTGGTCGTCGGCGACGATCACGGTGATCGGCTTGGCGGCGGCGGGGTCAGCGCTCATGCCGGGATCCGGGCGGTGACCTGCCATCCGCCGTCGACCGGGCCGGCTTGGAGTTGACCTCCCGCTTGCAGGACGCGTTCGCGCATCCCGCTCAGGCCGTAACCGCCGCCGCCCGGCTGGGCAGGCTTCGCCAGGCGTGCACGCGAGTTGCGCACGGACACGGCTACCTCCCCGGGCTCGAAGGCGAGCCGGACCGCCACGTCCGAGCCCGGAGCGTGCCGGGCGGCGTTCGTCAAGCCTTCTTGCGCTACCCGGTACAAAGCGAGGCGGACTTCGGCCGTGATCGGTCGCGCCGCGCCGCTCACCTCTAGTTCAGCGTCGTGCAACACGCACAGCTGCTCAAGTTGTTCAGCCAGGGGCACGGTGTCCTCGCGCAGCGCCCGCACCGCCTGACGGGCCTCGTCCAGCCCCGCCCTGACCAACTGGCGGCTGCGCTCGACCTGGGCGAGGAGCTCTACGCGTCCGGTGCCGTCCCTCGCCAACGTGTCCAAGGCGGTCAGCTGGATGGACAACGCACCAAGGGTGTGAGCGAGCACGTCGTGCAGTTCCCGCCCGAGACGGACGCGCTCGGCGGCCAGCTCCGCCTGCTGGCTAGCCACCTCCGAGCGCTGCCTGGCAGTAGCGAGCAACGCGGCCTGCTTGGCCCGCTCGGCAACAGCACGACGGTAGGAGCCCGCCACCAAGCCCGCCAGGCACACCGTGGCCGCCTCATCCAAGCGTCCCGGGAACCGTCCCTGCACACCCGCAGTAACAGCGAACGCCGCCGGACCCGCTACCGACACGACCGCCGCGGGCAGCAACTCGACCATGACCGCCGCAGCAGCCGCCCCGACACCCACAAAGATCAGCCCGTACCGGTCGCTTACCGCCAGCATCCCCCCAGCAGCGCCCATCACGGCCGCCGCAGCCGGAGCCAGCGGGCCGGTGCTCGCAGAGGCCAGCACCAGCCAGGCCGCCCCGGCCAACGCCAACGCGGCAAGGACCGCGACTCCTGCGTGGTCTGCGAGCCCGCCGACGCTGACCCACACCGACACGCCAAGACCGGCCAGGAACACCGCGGCACTCGCCCGCGGGTCGGGAATCAGTCCACTCAACCCGACACCCGCGTGGTCCGGCGTCGGACGCCATCGGGCTTTCACGTTCATCAGCATCCATTCTCTCAGCCCAAGCCCGGCGCCTCCAGCTCCTGGAGCTGGTGGCCGCCCGCTCACGCTACCGACCGCCGCCGCTAGGAGAGCACGCAGATCGGGCTCACCGTACCATCCCCACAGCCACCGCTGCCGCGGGGACCTCCTCGGCCAGGCGGGCGCGCCGGCCCCGTGTCCACAGTCCGACGCTGCGGAACAGGTCCATGCCCAAAGACAAGAAGATGAACGCGTTCACCAGCGCGTTCTGGCTGAGCGAATAATCGGCGAGGAACCGACCCAGCTCGGCAGGAAACAGGTGCTGCGCGCCGTACGCGAAACCGAGCCGGGCCGCGCTCACCGCGATCCAGATAGCCGCGTACCCGACGCCGGCGTGACTGACCGCGGCCGGCCCGGAACGGGTACGAGCCGAGCGCAACCAACGCGAACGCCAAGCCGGCTCGTAGCCAACCCAGACCACCGCTGAAGAAACCGACGCCAACCCGAGCAGCGCCCCCGCCAGCGCCCCGGTGCCCTGCAAGAGCAGGTCGTTTGGCGCCGCGGGGAGCGTCGTGAAGAAGAACGGGACGATAACGACGATAGTGACGACCGGGCGCAGGATCCTGACCCAACCGATCTTGCGCCGACCCAGATCCGACTCCAGGATCACGGCCAAGACCGCCAACTGCAGAATTACGATGTTTGCTGTCATAGATCCCACTATCGCCGGTAAACCGGCACCTGCCATCGGAGCCAGGGACGATCCCCGGGTGGAACTCGCCGCCACCAGGTGGACAGGCGCCTAGACCCCCGGACCGACGCCAACAGCACCCCGGCGTGCCGGACGCCACAACACCTCGGCCGCACCAGCCAGCCCGTGCTCGCCTCAGCAGCCGGGGTCCGTGGGCGCGACGGAAGTGAGCGATGAACCTGAAGGGTCTAGAAACTCCCTGCCACCGTGTGGGTGCCGAGAACCCCGTCCGCCCGGCTCAGGCGACTATCCGGTACTCGTGGATGAGGCCGCGCAGACGATCGGTTCTTCGTAGCCTGGCGGGGTCTGGGTCCGTGTCGTGCTCTGGAGTCGAG
>JAJYWG010000026.1 GCA_021791615.1 Actinomycetes bacterium | reverse complement strand
CGCACCGTGCGATCGGAGTGCATCGACCGCCTTCTCATCTTGAACGAGCGGCACCTCGGCCGAGTGCTCGTCTGCTACGTCCGCCACTATGACGGGCACCGCCCGCACCGCGCCCTGGGGTTGCGTCCACCAGATCCGCCTACAGCAACGATTCCGTCGACGCCTGCTGAGCTCGCGAGCATCCGCCACCGCGGGATCCTGGGCGCCCTCATCAACGAGTATCATGCCGCGTGACCAGCCCGGCCGAATATTCGGACCCTACAGGCTGTAGCGAAATGCCCGGCCCACTGGATAGTGATGCACGTATCTGTATGATCATGCACGGTGAGCTCGAAGCTCTAGCGGTGGTGACAGGTCACAATACATGGCTCGGTATCGGGGATCTATCCTTGTATTGTTGTAGCTGCATATAGTAATATATGGCATGGCGTACAGCTACATGGACTGTGACCGGGACCAGCTGTTCCTCCTGCCGCCATCCATGTGGGACTGGCTGCCAGAGGGCCACCTGGCACTCTTCGTGATCGACGCGGTAGGGCTCATCGACACCTCGGAGTTCCACGCTCGTCACCCGAACGACGGAGCAGGGCGTCCCGCCTATCACCCCGACATGATGCTGGCCTTGCTGCTCTACGCCTACTGCCTCGGGATGCGCTCCTCGCGCCAGATCGAGCGGTCGTGTAGAAGCGACGTCGCCTTCCGGGTGATCTGCGCGGGCAACGTGCCCGATCACACCACGATCTGCCGCTTCCGCGCCGAGAACGAAGACGCGATCGTCGGCACTTTCATCGACGTGCTGAAGCTGTGCGCAGCAGCTGGCCTCGCGTCGTTGGGGACGATCGCGATCGACGGGACCAAGATCGGCTCGGACGCCGCCTTGGACCAAAACCGCAGCGGGGACGCGATCCGAGCCGAGATCGCAGGGATCCTCGCCGAGGCTTCGACCACCGATGCCGCAGAGGAGGCCGCTCCACCCCTGTTCGACGACATGGTCGTCCCCGGGCCGCTCGAGAAGCGCAACAGCCGTCTCGCCCATCTGAAGGCCGCGCTCAAAGAGGTGGAGGTCCAAGAAGAGACCGCTCGGGAGAAGAAGAAAGAAGCCGCAGCCTACGCTGAGCGCGAAGCGGCCGAGGGCCGAAAACTCCGCGGCCGCAAGCCCGCCACACCCTACGCCGCCAAAGAGCGGGCCCGGGTAGACCTGGCCGCCGTGAGAACCAAGGCCCAGAAGCACCCGGATCGGTCGGACTTCGCCGCCAAGGTCGCCGACGCAGAGGCACGCCTCGAACAAGCCACTGGCGCGGCCGAGGCCGCTGCTTCCCCGGCGATCCAGGTGAACGTCACCGACCCGGAGAGCCGGATCATGAAGACCAAGGAGGCCTGGATCCAGGGCTACAACGTCCAGGGCTCGGTGAACGCCAACCAGGTCGTGATGGCGGTTGCGGCCACCCAGGACCACAACGATCAGAACCAGTTCAGCGCCATGACCGTGGCAACCGAGCAGAACGCCCGGGCCGCTGGCATCGAGGGGCCGATCGGCTTGGCGCTCGCCGACGCCGGCTACTGGAGCGAGGAGAACGCGACGGCAGAGGGTCCCGAGCGCCTCATCGCCACGACCAAGGACTGGAAGCAGCGCAAGGCCGCCCGCGAGATGGGCACCACCACCGGTCCACCGCCCGAGGGAGCGTCGACGCTCGTCCAGATGGAGCATCGTCTTCGCACCAAAGAGGGTGCGGCGGCGTATGCCACGAGGTCCCACACCGTCGAGCCGGTGTTCGGCGACGTGAAGGAGAACCACGGGTTCCGCCGGTTCATGCGCCGCGGCCTTGACGCGGCGAACAGCGAAGCCCACCTCATCTTCACCGTCCACAACCTGAAGAAGGTCTTCAGCCACGACCCGTCGGTCGTGTTCGGCACCGCCTGAGTCGCCGAGCACCGGTCGTCATCGCTTGACGCGAGGTGGATGACACCGCCTCCTCTCGTGCTGAACACCGCCACACGCCGGCATCGAGAAGTCGTTGGGTTCCGCTCGACGCGGTCTCCAAGAGCGATTCTTCTCTCGATTCGGAAGTCAGCTCAGCAGGAGTTCCCCCTCTATCAGGTAGAACGTCGACCGCTGATACAAGCCCGGATGAATCGATATGCGCGGACTACGGCAATTTCGCTACAGCCTGCTGAGCCCACTTATTCTGATCAGTTGGCTGCTCGCCACGGCCGATCAGCACGGGGCCGGTCGAGGCTCGGTGGATGCCCGCGTCGCTCGGGTGGCGCTGGTGGCACCTTCTTCGAGCGCGAGTTGGCGACGAGCTGTCGGAAGCGCACAGGATCGTGGCCCACGGCGAGTTCGAGCACGCGGTAGAAGACGAGCCCTCGACTCCTCGCTCGCCGGCGATTGAACCGGAAGGTGAACTCGTCCAGGTAGCTCTGGAGATGCGCCTCGTCGAAGCGCCCCTGGTGGGTCCCAGCCACCCAGCGCTTGGCGAGCGAGGCGACCCGGTGCACGCCGGGGAGCACGACGTACGCGGGTTGCCCGCTGCGCTTGACGTTGATCGGCTCGTGGACGTAGCGGCCTCGGAGGGCTGGCGGGTAACTCGGCCACGCGTCGGTGACGAGAGTGGATCCCTCCTCGATGTTCTCGGTGACGAACCGCTCGAGAGAGACGGCTGAGGCGTCGGTGAGCACGCTCAGACGGCACCGGCCGAACCCGCGAGGCTCTCGAAGCTCGACAGCGACGCCGACGAGGACCTTCTTGCCCTTCTGGCGGCCGCTGCGCAGCCCTGGCTCCTTACCACCGAAGTAGGTCTCGTCGACTTCGACGGTGCCGGAGAGCCGGTCACGCCCGGGGTGCACGAGCACGGAGCGCAGGCGGTGGAGCATCGCCCAGGCGGTCGGGTACGAGCCGATCTCGAACCCGCGCTGGAGGCTTTGTGCGGAGACGCCGTCCTTCTGCGACGCGAACATCCAGCAGGCCGCGAACCACACGGTCAACGGCGTCCGACGCCGATCGAACAGCGTGCCGGCCGTCACGGCCGTCTCCTTCTTGCAGCTGGCGCACTTGTAGCTCCCGTCGGCCCGAAGCCAGCCGCCGGGATTTTGGCACCGAGGGCACACGAACCCCTGCGGCCAGCGCAGCCAGTCGAGATAGTCCAGGCAGTCCTGATCCGTGGCGAACCACGACTGGAACTCACCGGTCGAGCGCGGGTAGTGCAGTCCCGCCTTGGGGTGGTCGATCACGCCGTCGAGCCTACTCCATCAAGTGGGCTCAGCTGAATATCCCGTAGTGTCCTTTCCCTCAGGTGCGCTTCGCTGCCAGAACCTGAGGCAGGAGCCCAGTGCGGGAATTCCGCTCGCTGGCATCTGCGCGGGGGGCCGCCCGCAAGGGCGGTCCCTACCGCGAACGCTTACCAACAGCGGATGCCCTTGACGTCTATAACGCCTCGACAGTAGCATGTGATGCAGAGAATTGACCACGTTCGCATGCCCGGAAAGGAGGTCCGTGGGTGTACACGCCCGTAGATTGTGACGCGCTTACCGAGCGCTACGAAGAGTGGCGGCGGCGTGTGCACCGGATGCATCCGCGCTTTGAAGAGGTGCCGTCCGGTAACGGTGCATGGGCGGCTTTGGGCCGACCGATCGCCGAGAGTCGGGTCATGCTCGTGACCAGCGCAGGCGTCCACCACCGGCAAGAACCGGCGTTCGACCTCACCGATCCAGGCGGCGACGGCTCCTTCCGGACGATCGACTGTTTGGCGACAGCGAGAGACCTCATTGCGAGCCACGGGCACTATGACACCGAGCCGGCGAACACGGACGTGAACGTCGTCTTCCCGATCGACGCGTTGAAGGAGTTGAAACGTCAGGGCCGCGTCGGCGATCTGAGCCCAGTGCACTTCGGATTCATGGGCTTCATCCCCGACCCGAAGAAGCTGGGCACCTTGCTCGACGCGCTGGTCGGCTCGGTACGCCAGTCTGCCCCAGACGCGGTCGTACTTTCCCCCGGCTGACCGATGTGCCACCGGTCCGTGGGACTGGTTCAGAACGCAATCGAGCACGAGGGAATTCCAACGGTCTCCGTCACCGTCCGACCAGAGATCACGTGTGCGCTTCGTGTCCCGCGCGCGGGTTATGTGCGCTTCCCGACTGGTCAAATCTTTGGCGAGCCGAATGAATCGTGGCAACACGAGCTCGTGCTCGCAGCAACGCTTCGCCTGTTCGACGAACTTCACGAGCCCGCCATCGTGGAACTTCCCTTCCGCTGGCGGCGCTGGTCGAAATTCCGATGACGGATGGGCACCTGCCGACGCGCGAGCCCGCGTCCGTCGTCGGCCGAAGACTGCTGGACGAATGCTCCATCGCGCTCGGTGCCGCTGTAGAGGGCTTGCGGCAGTACACAATCGTGCTCACGGAGCTCGGACGTGCCTTGGAAGGTGACGCACAAAACGAAACCTTCGAAGCCTGGCTCGTGGGACAGCGAGATCGTGTCGCTAAGCTGATCGCCCTGCTCGACGACACAGTGCTCGACGCATTCCTTCGAATCGCCGATCGCAACGTCCGAATCCGCCACTTCGAGGAGGGAGGCTTCGTCTGACGCCAGCTTCGGTGGGTTTCGCGCCCAAAGCAGGCTGTCGCGAAATCGACCGACGGGATATTCATCTGAGCCCACTTATTCTGATCAGTTGGCTGCTCGCCACGGCCGATCAGCACGGGGCCGGTCGAGGCTCGGTGGATGCCCGCGTCGCTCGGGTGGCGCTGGTGGCACCTTCTTCGAGCG
>JAJYWG010000348.1 GCA_021791615.1 Actinomycetes bacterium | reverse complement strand
AAAAGCGGTAGAACGGCACACTGACTTGCCGTGGGTTATCCTCTACATAAAGCGGTGGCTGGTTGCACCGCTTCAAAACGTGGATGGCACCATAGTCGCGCGGGATCGAGGAACCCCTCAAGGTTCCTTATGTTCTACTGGTATGAGCCCATATTCGACTGCGGGAATAGGTATTGGCGTTCGCGCGCGGTGAGCGTGTGAACAGAAGTCCGAGAGACGGTGTTTGGTTCATTATTCCTCTCCGAAAGCGCGATGTGCAGCACTGCCGTCGAGCAGGAAGGCGAAACGAGCGAGATCAGTTCGGAGCTCACCGAGGGCATGGCCCGGCCCGCAGAAGCTGACTGGAGCGTCGCCGAGGGCACGCGGGGCGTGATCCAGCCAATCGCCCAGGAGCTCGAGCAGCTCGGCCAACTCGATCACGTCCTCGGCCCCCAGGTACAGCGGGCTGACGTCTGGACTCATGTCGGGGAGTGCGTCGGTGTTCTCATTGGGCCCGGAGCGCGGCGTAGGAGCTCCAGGGGGAGCCTGCCAGCACGGCGTGGCGATCCATTGCCCCGTAGCTGTAGCCGAGCATGTCGGCGACGACCGAGGGAGGACAGTCGAGCACGAGCTGGCGCAGCGCCCCGCTGCGGGCGGCCATCAGGTTGATGCCCATCGCCATGGCACCGGATCTGAGAGTGGAGGGACGGACGTGGTTGTCGGCCACGCGCCCAGGGAAGAGCCAGGCGCTGGTCGGGTTGGCAGCGGTGTTGAGGTTGGGTCGCTGCGCAAGGAGCTGGCACACCATGGCGGCAAAGGGGGTGGGTATGGGTGTGACATCTTGGCCGAGCGAGATGCCGACTTCTGCCCCGTCGACGACGACATCGTCGACCTTGAGTGCAGCGATCCTATTGAAGGGCTGAGCGAGAAGCACCAGCAACATGCCGGCGACCCGGTGCTCGAGTCGGCCGGTGGAGGGGTCGAGAAGCCTCGCGAGGACGTCGAGGCGAGCAGACTGGTCGAGCACTGGGGCGGATCGGTGCCGGCGCGGCGCCAGGACGAGCTTGGGGCACCGGTGCGTGGCGGTGGCCCAGCGCACGAACGCCCTGGCGTGGGCATGGGTGCTCGGTGGTGTGGCGAACCACTCGTCGAGGTCACTCTGGGCGCAGAAGGAGAGATCGCTGCCCCGCTGGTGCAGCCAGGCGAGCAGTTCGGCGCCGACGCGCAGGTTCTGGGTGGCGGCGTTGACCTGCTCGTCGCGCAATGGCGCGCGATCAGAGCGGGAGACCAGGCGTCGGTGCAGCTCCCAGGTGGCGAACAGCGTGAGCAGCCCCAAGTCCTCAAGAGTCGGGGCGACCTCGGCCAGATGCTCGCTGACCCATCGGTCGAAGTGGGCCAGGCGTTCGTCTCGCCCCGCTAAGAGCCCAACCGCGAGGAGGAGGCCCCGCAGGTGGTCGGCCGCGGGCCGGTGTGCGTAGTTGTCCAGGCCCTGATGACTGAGGGGGATGTCCCCAGCGCTGAGGCCACCGAGCAACTCTTTGACGTGGGTCCCGCCGAGCCAGATGATGAGGCTGTCCGGCCGGGCAGCACGAAGAAGGCGGTCCCGCAACGCTGAGAGGTCGACCTCACCGACCATCACGGTGTCGAGAGTGTCACCCAGATAACACCACTCACAGAGCCCCCGGCGCAACGCCCATTCGGTCCCGCAGCGCGAACAGGTGTAGTTCTCGTCGATCCCCGCACACGAGCAGCACAGAGGACCACCAGCGCCATCGACCCCGGGCAGGAGGCGCTCCTGCTCGCATCCGCCACAGCGGCCGCGGCGCCTGACGGCTTGTGAATGGCACCTCTTGCACAATGAGCCGTCGGGGAAGTTCTTGGCCACCAAGAGATCGGGGCGTAAGCACCGGGCGCAGGTCGCCCGCCTCGGACTCCGCACCTCGGGTGGTTGAGGTGGCCGCACCACAAGGAGCTCCGAATGGGCCAACAGATCCCGCAGGTGATCGGCCGCCTGTCGATGCGCATAATCGTCGAGGCCCTCATGACTGAGCGGGATCACCCCGACGCTGAGCCCATGCAGGAGCTCTTGAACATGGGACTGATAGAGCCAGATGATGCGGCTCTCGGGCCGGGCAGTGTCGAGAAGCCTTTGCCGCAACGCTGAGAGGTCGACCTCTCCGTTCATGAGAGCGTCAAGCACGTCGGCCAGGTGGCACCACTCGCAGATGCCCCGTCGCAACGCCCGCTCGGTCCCACAGCGCGAACAGGTGTAGTTCTCGTCGATCCCCGCACACGAGCAGCACAGAGGACCACCAGCGCCGTCGACGCCGGGCAAGAGGCGTTCCTGCTCGCATCCGCCACAGCGTCCGCGGCGCCGGACGGCGTCTGAATGGCACTTCTTGCACAATGAGCCGTCGGGGAACACCTTGGCTACCTGGCGCTCTGGGCGTCGGCAGCGGGCACACGTGGCGTAGCGGGGGCTCACCGAGATTCTTTGGGCCGGGTGACCCGGGCTCGCTTGGGGCGGATGGTGGTGGCCATGTCCACCACGTTGGCCCCGGCAGCGGCTCGTCTGCGTTTCCTCTCGTGCACCTCGACGAGGTCACTCGGCGTGCAGGCCAAGATCTCGCAGAGGGCGGCGAGGACCTCGAGGTTCAGCCGCTCGGGAGTCTGGGTCGCCAACCGGTGGATCTGCGAGGAGGACAGGTCGATGCCGTGGGCGACCAGTTCGCGCTGGAGGGCGGTGATCTGGTGGATGCCCCGCTCGTGCATGCGCTCTTCGAGTCGCCAGGTGAACCGCCTCTGTGCCATCACTCTCTCCCTTCCACTCCGACATCTAAGCCGAGCGGCCCGATGGAACGGTCCAGTGCCGCCCGCAACGTCTTGGTCCGAAAGTCCGACGACACGCAGGTGTAAAGAGACGTTGTCGAGGCGTTCTCGTGGCCCGCTTGATCTTGGACGAATTTCGGGTCAAAACCGTCTTCGATCAGATGGGTCACGTACGACCTGCGTAGCGAGTGGAAGGTGAGGTCTGAGGGCAGGCCAAGCTCTTGGCGCACCGATCCGAAGTGCTCGTCGATCCGAGTTGCCGACACCCGGCCACCGCGTTCGGTCGGCCACAGCATCTGTCCGGCCGACCTCCCCAGTTGCGGTCGGATGTCGCTCAGCCACTCTTCGAGGCACTCGCCCGGCCAGCCGAACACGCTCAAGACGCTGCGCTGCTTGGGCGCCGAGCCCTTCATTGCCTTGCCGTGGCGGACATAGAGCACGCCGAGGTTGCCGAACTCGGGGGCGGCCGGATTGGTGCCGAAGTCGGTGGTCTCGAGCATCTGGACCTCACGGCGGCGTAGCCCCCACCCATAGGTGACCTTGAAGAGTGTGGCGTCGCGGAACCCGCTCATCCAGCCCTTGCGGCCGCGCTGGCGGGCGGTGACCGCCAGCTCGTCGGCGCAGTCGAAGAAGGCCTGGAGCTCGTCGACGCTAAAGGCCCGCAGCCCCGCCCGACCCTCGGCCTCTTGGACGTGCACCGCGCTGTTCCACTCGTGGCAGATCTGGGTCGGATGGGTGCCGAAGCGCTCCTCGCACTCGGTCGGCCAGCCATAGGCCCCATCGATCAGGAAAGCACAGAACAAGCGCACCGAGATCGCCTTGGACCGGATGGTGGAGCGGCGCAGGTGGCGCACGGCTCGCTGATCGCCCAGCCACTCGTCGAGCATCTGGACCGACCAGGCCCAGGGGTACTCCCCGGTGTGGGCCACGAACCGGCGGATCTCGGCCTCTCTCGCGTTGATGGTCGCGAACGCCAGGTTCCGGGCCAACTGCTGGTTGCGCCAGCCCTGGAGCATCTCTTGGAGCGTCCGTTCGCACCGGTCTTCTTCCGGCACCGCCCGCAGCGGCACCACCTTGCCCAGCGCACCGTGATCAGCCACCCGATCCCCTTCCCGTTATAAGGGAGTCTTTCCCATCTAACGGGAACAAAGCAACGATCATGGGATAGCACCAAGAACCACACAACAACACAACAGACCGCTCGATTTAGGGGCTTGATGGCTCACAAGCACCAGGTGGGCCGCACACCACGAAAAGGTCGCGCAGCCCGAAACCACCGCTGTCTTGGGACTTTCTCGGTCGTCGTTCCCGTTAAACGGGAACCAATAACGGCCAGACAACGCGGCATAACGGGTCTCATGCCGAGCGGGCGGTTATGCCGAGAGGGTGCCCGCGACGGCGGATCGGTCCTGGTCAGGGGCCTCGGGGTCGTTGAGGTGCTCGGCATAATCAGAGGGCTTCGAGGAAGGCGAGCAGCTGGTCGGCTGGTCGGTATCGACCGGGCTTGGCGCCGAAGGGTGCGGTCCTGGCGATTGCGTCGGCTTTCATGGCGAGGTCGGCGTGCTGGTAGATGCCGGTGGTCTTGATGCTCTCGTGGCCGAGCCAGAGGGCGATCGTGGCGACGTCGACGCCGTTGGCTTTCAACAGCATGGCGTTGGAGTGGCGGAGCACGTGCGGACTGACGTGTTTGACAGCGAGGCTCTGGCAGGTGGCGGACGCGGTGGCAGTGTGTTTGGCGACGAGGAACGCCACGGCGTCGCGGCTGAGCGGCCTGCCTTGGCGCGTGGGGAACAGCGGGTCCGCTGGCTGGCCTTGGCGCTCGGAGAGCCATCGGCGAAGGACCCCGGCCGTCTCGGCGGTGAGGGTGACCGCGCGACGTTTGCGCCCCTTGCCGGTCACCTGGAGGTGAGCCGTGGTGCCCAAGGTGACGTCGCCGACGCGGAGGGCCGTCAGCTCCGAGACTCGCACCCC
>JAJYWG010000452.1 GCA_021791615.1 Actinomycetes bacterium | reverse complement strand
GGGTCTCAGCACGCGGGTATCGCAACCGAGAGCACTTCAAAACCGCCATCTGGTTCCATCTTGGCGGACTCCAGCTCTACCCGGTCACCCCGTGAACTGGGCGACCCACGGAGAACCCGGAAGGGCCACAATTTCAGCGATCCGCGACAAGGTGGGCGGCGACGACACAGAGCGCGCCGAGGTGATCCTTGCCGCGTTCGACCATCTGGACGTAGTAGAGGCGGGCGAGCTGGGGATCCTGCTTGCGGGCGTTGTCGGCGGCGCGGACGAGCGTGGTGCGGAGCAGGCCGTTGCCGGCCTTGGACATCGCCTGACCCTTGCGGTCCGTCTCGCCGGTCTCCGACGCCTTGGGGGTGAGGCCCGTGAAGGAACGAAACTTGGCGCCGGTCGGGAACCGAGCCGCCATCCCCATGCACGCCACCAGAGCAGGCCCGCCGATCTCGGCGACGCCGGGCAAGCTCCGGGCGAGACCTTCGGGATCCACCGCCCGATAGCGCCGCTCGCGCTCGGGTGCGTGGCGCTCGAGCTCGTCTTCGACCGCCCGCAGAAGTCGCACCTCGGTGGCCACCTCGCCGGCCAGCTCGGTGAAGGCGACCGCCGGGGACCCGTGGTAGAGCGCAACGGCGTCCTCGGCGGCGGCCAGCCACCGCCTGGCTCGGGCCTCTCCCAGGCGGCCGTGGGATGCCTGGGTGATGATCGCGGTGAGGGCCTCCAGACCCATCGCGAGCAGGACATTCGGGTCGGCAGCCTGTTCGAGGACGGCCAGGTCGGCTTGGCCGAGCTCACCTTCGAGCGGGGTCATCGGGATGAGCTGGCGCACCAGGTCCTTGATCCGGCGCTTGTGCAGCGCGCCTTGGCGGGTGAGCCGGTCGCAGACCCGCACCTGGCGATCAAGCCCGGCGCGATCGGCGTCGGGCAGCTCCAGGGGACGCAGTCCGTCCGGATCGATGAGCGGCAGCCGGGCCAAGGTGACGGCGTCGATCCCGTTCGACTTGGCGTGCCGAGACAGGAATCGCCGCAGATCTGCCGCCTTGGCCGACGACACCCGGTAGACGACGTGCCCCCGCCCGATGAAGAACACCGCGATCGGCAACCACGCCGGGCCGGTCGGCTCGATCACCACCTCGAGCCGGGTCCCCTTCTTGGCGCCCGCGAGGGCAGCACGCTCCACCTCACCCAGGCTCTCCACCGTCGGCCACGCCTTGCGCTTTGCGATCGTCGCCCCGGCTCCGTCGAGCACCCGCACCGTGTGCGCGCTCGCGATACCGAGGTCGATGCCGACCAGCCGTCTGACGTGATGAAGGAGCGCCTGACCGCTCCCGCGTGACGGACCTCGGTGCTGAAGCGGGGTCGGCGCCGGTTCCAAGGGGAAGGCCGATGGCGCGCAGGTCGCAGGAACGCAGCGAGGTCCGCCCTCGCCGTGGAGGACCGAGTCCGAGCAGACTCGGGGTTGGCAAACCGTCCACTCCACGACGAAGGAGGACCAAAGTGCTGCAACCCCAACCCTATGTCGGGATCGACCTGCACCGACGCCGCAGTGTGATCGTCCGACGCAGCCCCGAAGGCGAGACGCTGGCAGTCACCCAGGTGACGAACGACGATGTGGTTGCGTTCGCAAAGGCCGTCACCGACGCCGGCGAGCACCCCGAGGTCGTGATCGAAGCAACGTACGGGTGGTACTGGGCGGTCGACCTCCTCCAGGAGCTCGGCTGCACCGTCCACCTCGCGCATCCGCTCGGCAACGCCTGGGGCAACCGGAGGGTGAAGAACGATCTCCGCGACGCCGAAGACCTGGTCGACTTGCTGCGTCTGGGGCGCCTGGCCGAAGCGTGGATCGCCCCGCCGGAGATCAGAGAGCTCCGAGAGCTCGTCCGTCACCGGGCCAAGCTCGTCTCCTTGCGCACCAACTTGAAGCTCCAGGTCTACTCGGTGCTCGCGAAAGAGGGCGTCGCGGTCCCGATGACCGATCTGTTCGGGGTGACGGGGAGGACGCTGCTCGCAGGCGCCAAGCTCGCCCCGGCCTACGCGGCGCGCGTCGAGTCGCTCCTCGATTTGATCGAGGCCTTCGACCGCCAGGTCACGATCTTCGAGCGCGACATCGAGCGCGAGCTCGAGGATCATGCCGGCTACCGGGCGATCCAGGTGGTCCCCGGCGTGGGCAAGATCTTCGCCGCCATCTTCGTGGCCGAGATCGGCGACGTGACGAGGTTCGCCTCTCCCGCCCACCTGTGCTCGTGGGCGGGGCTCACGCCCCGCCACCGGGAGTCCGACACGACGATCAAGCGGGGTCCGATCACGAAACAGGGCTCCCGGCTCGTGCGCTGGGCGGCGGTCGAAGCGGCCCAGCGCCAGGTGTTCGGCACCAAGCTCCGCGACGACTTCGCCCGCATCACCGCCAACCACGGCGACACCGCCGCCGCCCGCAAGGTGGCCCGGGTAGCCGTGGCCCGAAAGATCGTCACCCTCGTCTACTACGGCCTGAAAGACGGCACCATCCGATCCAAGGCCATCGAGGCGGCGTGACGCGGTCCGGACACCACCAGGCGCGTGGCCGTTCGAAGTCATGGCCCCCGGATCCCCGGCGTGGCCGCGCGTCTGATTGACCCCGCCTGGTCGGTGGCCGCAACACTCCATGCCGCACGACGGCGAAGGAATGACCGGCACCCGCGTCTGCGGCGTGCCCTCCGAAGCTCGCTTCGGTCTGGAGACGAACACCTCGTGTCCCATCCCACCCAACGAGGAGCTGACAGAACGATCCACTGAAGATCTCCTGCACGCCAGAGCTGCACCCACGAAGCCCTGGCGGGCTTCCGGCCCCCATTGTGCTGTGCCGCACCGTCCGGGCAGTCAAGGCGCTCAGTCGCACCGCGACTGTCGGTGCTATCGCCGGGCGGTTCCGCTGCTCCTGCGGCCTTGACTGCCCTGGTCTTCGACCCCGACGGGGGGGATGAGTTCGCGCGCCCAACAAGCCCGCTCACGCACATCAGGACTCGCAGCACCCGAACAAGGAGTCGGCCCAAAGGGCCGACACTGCACTTGACACGAGGCGCTCCTTCAGGAATGACTGTCATGCTCGCCTCCTCTGTGATCCTTGGCTGTCTGCGCCGGCCGCTCCGAGAAGCGACGCACCATTCGCCACGGTCCCAAGGAAGCTCGACAACGGCTCCCACTCATGTGCTGCAAACGGTCCCGACCTCGATGGGCCGAACCACTTCCCTCATCCGGGGCATCCGTGGCCAAGCCGAAGGGCGGCAGTCAGTTCAACGAGGCGAGCCAAGGCTCCCTCAGAGACGTGTTCTACGCCGCGCCCCCGGACCAGCCGGGATGCTCATGCAACCCTGGGACCCTGGCGCAGTGGTGGATCCTCCACGACGCCGGTGTCCCTTACATGAGCGGACGTCATTTTCGGCACCCACAGGTCCTCGACGACGAGCGAGGACGGCCCGGAGCATCCGGAGAAGGCACTATCGCGGCATTCTGGGACACAGGTTCGCACGAGCGAACCTTTGGTGGAGGTGACGTCACGTACTCGCGCGGCTTCACGCCTCGGATCCTGCGAATGTGCTGGTCACGGGCGCTGCATAGGGCAGTGCCGTAGGGCAGCCCCTACTCAGGTTCTGAGCATCCGGCGATAATCGCCGAGATCCTTCGTTGGGTTCTCTCCGATCCGAAGATCAGGGTGGACCCAGCTCACCCAGGGAGGTCTCGATGTCTCGTCCGTCCAGGACAGCACCGACGATGTGCTCGTAGAACCTGCAAGGCACGACGTCGACCGCATCGCCCTCCGCAAAGTCGTCGACGACCTCAGCAACTGCCGGCCCTGGTGGACTGCTGGGTGTCGCAGACATGACTCTCCTCGGACCTACGAGACGAGTGGGTCGAGATGCTCGACGACGGCGCGGCGGACGTAGTGGACGAGGTTTCGTAGGGAGGCGGGGACCTCATACTGGATCTCGGGTGGTTGCGGTTCCCGCAGGGTGAGGTGCGTCCCTCCGCTCGCATGCACATCGACGTCCACCCCAGTATCTGGAAGGGGGAAGATGCCGACGACCGCGCCGCTTACCGCCCAGGAGGCCGGAGCGAAATGGTTGGGCACTTCCACACCATCGAAGGTGCACCTAACCTCGACATTGCAGATTCCATCAATGAGTGCTACAAGACGGCGGTGTTTGTCGGCGTTGGATAACCGTTTGAGGATCGCGAGCGGGTGCAGCCACGGGGGTGGAAAGCCCTCAAGTACATACGGCTGAGACGCACGAATCAGCTCGACCGCACCTACGGGCATCCCCTTCGTGTAACCCTTGAAGTCTTGGCGGCGTCGCGCATTGATCCGCTCAACTTCGGGGTCTTCGGAGACGGCCCACGGGTCGGTCTCGAAGATCGGGTACTGGGATCGGTCGTTCCCCGACAGAGCAACGCAGAGGTGGTCGAGCGCTGAACGTGCGTTGAAGACGATGTCGCCGACCACGGCTGCCACGTCATCCCGGTAGACCTCAGGCGGTTCGGCGCGGGCTTCGAGCATCGTCCCGGTTCTGAACTCGTAGGGCTGCGCGGTGACGAGGTAGGGGATCCGCTCGTGCTGCAGGCGCTTGAACTCCGCTTCGAACTCAGCCACGTGGCGATCGGCACGCTCAAGCTTCGCCCACCAAGTTCGACGAACGGCAGGAGCGTCAGTCACGGCGTACCTGACTTACGGATTCGCCCAAGCCGTGGCGATCCGGCACGCGGAGACAGTTGAGCCCGCGCGATCTCGAAGCCCTCCGACTCATTGCGTACCGCCCTCGCCTCGATGGTC
>JAJYWG010000025.1 GCA_021791615.1 Actinomycetes bacterium | reverse complement strand
GGTCAGGATGCCACCGGTCAGCGTGAGCAAAGACGTGATGACTATGACCGTTTGCCACCTGATCCCGCCGAGACTCACGACGAGTTGTGGCGTTGCCGATCCGAGCGTCAGGGCACCGACCATGATTCCCAGAGCCGTGCCCCGCCCACGTCGGAACCAGGTTGCCATCGCTTTGAGGGCGGGCGGGTACACTCCCGCCAGGCAGACGCCGGTGGCGAAGCGAAGCGGAAGTGCGGTGAGCGATCCGTGGCTGGCCGCGAGCAGCGAGTTGAAGGCGGCAGCACCGATAGCGCCGTAGAGTATCAGCCTCCGAGGAGCCAGAAGGTCGGCCAAGCTGAGCACAGCAGAAACGACCGCACCAAGGACGAAACCCAACTGGACTGCGATTGTAAGAAATGATGCGCTCGTCGCAGAGAGATGCCACTGGGCCCGCACCTGGGGAAGCACCGCAGATGCGCTGAACCAAGTCGTCATGGCCAGCAGCATCGAAAAAGCGAGCATTGCCAATGCAGACCATCGACCAGGTGGATCATCGGCTGAAAGGGCGTTCACGTCACGATTCATGTAGCAACCAGAGAGTGCGACAGACCATCAACCGCTCGGTTAGTGCCACTGGAGATACAGCATCCCACGATGCTAACGGCTCCGCGGTCGCCGATGCCGTCGGAACCGCACGGCCGTTGGAGGCCGGCTCCCCTGGGGACCCATCTCCGCCACTTATGAGTCAACCCCGGGTGGGTTCGGGTACCGGGCGTTTAGGTGGCCAAAGATGTTACGGCTTGATATAGGCGTTCAGCCCGATGGTGACAGGCTTTCCATCAATCATGGCCTCGGTGACGGTATTGCCCCGCGTGCTGGCTACCACCAAGGTTTTCCCAGACGACGACGGCGTTGGTGTTTGCAGATCGATCTCGATGTAGAGCTTGTTGTCCTTGATTTCGACTTTCATCGGCCCATCCGTTCCTCTGGCAACCGCGAAACAGCCCCCTGTGCCGGCGCTAGCGCCATGCTAACGGCGCTCGGTCGGGAACGTCGGGGATTGTCATAAGCCCACCCGCAGGCCGCTTCTTGCAACTGGTGCCATATCGTCGCTCGGCCCCAGCCCGCGCACGCAGGCAACGACCTCTCTGTCGCCACGGGCCACGGCCGCCATCTCTACGATCCGGCGCACGTCCCCGCCCATCGCCTCGTCGAGCCGTGCAAAGGCGTCCAGCGACCCGTCTTCGAGGACGGATTCGACCAAGGCCACCGGAACCAACGGTGCCGCCTTGAACAGCTCCGCGTGCAGCTTGCGCCACTCGCCTTGGGCGATGTAGACCACGGCGGGAGAACGGAGGTAATCCGCGCCCTTCTGGAAAAGGCCGACGCACCCAAGGTAAGCCAGCTGCTCGAAGAGCTCGTTGCCTCCGCAGAACTCGTCGCACCAGTAGCGCTGCCCGAGTAAGAGTTGGCCGCGAACGTGTGCACCATTGCCGTCCCGGAGGGAGAACCCCGTCTCGCTCAGGATGTGCGCCACCGCCTCGAGGTTGCCCTCCGGGCAGTCATAGATGGCGATATCGGCCAGGACCGTCGCTTCGCCCATTCTCTCGGCTCCTTTGTAGATCACGGACTCTCCGTGTCATTGTCTTGGTTACCGATATATATGCAGCGCAATGCACCCTCCGATGGGTGCGCGGCCTGCACTACGCGCTCAAAACCGCATCCGCAACTGCAAGCCGGCCTTTTGGCGATAGGGGGCGCCGGTGTCCTCTTGGAGCATCGCCACCAATTCCACACCCGATCAGACATCTTCCCGCCACCAAAGTTGGGCGAGCCCTCCGCTCGCCGGACCGGGTGCGATAGCATCGGCTCAGATTGTCTAGGTGCAACGCGAGTTTGCGCAAGATCCGGTACACAATCTCGGGAGGATGTGTCCTGACCCGCCCACATGTCACGCCGCCCTCGTATTATCGAGGCATGTTCGACAGCTCTCATGTCCTCTCGCGCGCTCCGATAGCATCCGCCGCCCCTGGGGCTAAACCGGCTAGCGTTCGCGCGTGAGTCTCCCGGGAGCAGACGCGGCCATCTCCGAGATTCGGAAGGCTCGAGGGGCCTTCTTCACGCCGCCGGAGCTGTGCCGATACATCGTCAAGTGGGCGATCCGCGACGCCGGCGACGATGTTCTCGAGCCTTCGTGCGGTGAAGCGGCCTTCTTGGTGGAGGCCGGTGCTCGCCTCGCCCAGCTCCAGAATGAAGCGGGCACCCGCGGCGGATGGCTTCATGGAGTCGAAGTGCACGAGGAGAGCGCCAAGGCTGCGCTCGCTCTCCTCCGAACAGCAGGCTATGACGCCGACATCGAGGTGGCGGACTTCTTCACCGTAGAGCCGAAGCCCCGTTATGACGCCGTCGTAGGGAACCCCCCTTACGTCCGATATCAGGACTTTGCCGGAGAGCCACGAGCCAGGAGCAGAGCTGCTGCGCTCCGTGCCGGTGTCCCCCTCACCGGGCTTGCGTCGTCGTGGGCAGCGTTCACGGTCCACGCCACGCTCTTCCTGAAGCCGGAGGGACGCCTCGGACTCGTGCTCCCGGCGGAGTTGCTGACGGTCAACTATGCGGCCGAAGTACGTCGGTACCTCATGGAGCGCTTCGCCAGGGTCCGGCTCGTTCTCTTCACGCAGCGGGTGTTTCCCGGCGTCCTCGAAGAGGTCGTCCTGCTCCTCGCGGACGGGATCGGCCCGACGGATCACTGCGAGCTGCACCAGGTCCGGGAGCTGAGCGAGCTGCGCACCGCTGGAGGTATCGCCCGACACTGGAAGCCACTCCGCCCGGAGGGGAAATGGACACCGAGTCTCTTGCCGCCCATGGCACTGGAAACGTACACCGAGCTGGTCGCTCACGACTCATTCACGACACTCGAAACCTGGGGCGACACAACGCTTGGCATGGTGACCGGGAACAATCGGTACTTCGCCATGAGTCCCGCTCGGGTGGCCGAACTCGGCCTCTCCCCCACCGACACCATCGCTATTTCGCCGCCTGGCTCGAGCCACCTGCGGGGCATGACCTTCAGCGAGGCTGCGTGGAAGGAACTCGGCGCAGCAGACCGAGCGACGCTCCTCTTCCGACCGTCCGGTGAGCCGTCTTTGACCGCAGCCTCCTACATCGAGGCAGGCGAGGCGGTCGGAGTGCACAAGGCGTACAAGTGCCGGGTCCGCACGCCGTGGTGGCGGGTACCGCTCGTCGAACCGGCAGACGCGCTCCTCACGTACATGAATGCTGACACGCCACGGCTCTGTGCGAATAAGGCACGGGTGCACCACCTCAACTCGGTGCACGGACTGTATTTCAAACCTGGCATGGTCCGGACCGGCATGGACCTGCTCCCGCTCGGGGCGCTCAACTCGATGACGCTCCTTGGTGCAGAGACGGTGGGCCGTGCGTACGGCGGAGGGATGCTAAAGCTCGAACCTCGGGAGGCAGACCAGCTCCCAGTGCCGACGAAGTCCGTCCTAGAGGAGGCGCAGAAGGCTCTCTCGATGCTCCGGCCACAGATGGCTCGCGCGCTCCGGAGTGGGCGACTTCTGGAAGCGGTACGGCTGGTGGACGACGTGCTGCTTGTTGGGCATCTCGGGTTTTCCAGGGCCAAGGTCGAATCACTTCGCGAAGCACATGCCGAGCTGACGAGCCGCCGCGTCGCCCGAGGAGCCAGTCCACGTGGCACGGATTGACGATCTGCTCGCAACGGCCCTGAAGACCGTGCCGACGAAGCCGCCTGACGCGGCGCCTCCCCCGACGAAAAAGGCGTACTCGCAGGAGATGAGCGCCAAGGTTGCGCTCGCCATGGCGGACGAGCTGCGCCATCGAGGCATGCGGGGAGCCCGGCCATCCGATCCGGGTGACGTTGGGACCCCCGGTGCAGAGCGGAGATTTGCCGGCGGGATCGGCGCGAAGAAGGTCGATGCGACCTGGGCGACCGAGGGTTCCGGCCCGCTGCTTCGGATAAGCGTGAAGACTATCAACTTCCGGGCCGGACGGTCAAAGAGCTTCCAGAAGAACCTCACGAACCGGCGGGGCGACATGCTCGGCGACGCGCTAACGCTGCACCGCCGCTTTCCCTACGCCGTCGTCGGAGGGTTTTTCTTCCTCGACAAGGATGCGAAGAACGACCAGACGAACAAACGCAACTCGACGTTCGTCAACGCCTTCCCACGGCTGCGACTCTTCACGGGTCGTGAAGATCCCGCCGGACGTGATGAACAGTTCGAGCGGCTGCACCTGCTACTCGTGGACGCCAACCCTTTCAACCCGGCGCTCGCGTGCTACCAGGTGAACGACTCCACAACGCAGGTCGCTCTCGATGCCGCGTTCAGCGAGTTCGTGGTGCTCCCCGCAGAGCGGAACTTCGACTTCTACGAAGCGCACAACGGGACGGTCCGCCGTGCCTGAGCGCGAGGATGTCTTCGACTCATTCGAGGAGGCCATCCGAGCTCGGCCGGCCAGCAATCCGTGGCAGCTTGACGGGACGTATCTGCCGGATCATGGGCTCCTGGAGACACTCATCGGGATTCCAGTCAGCGAGGGGAGAGGCTCGGAATCGGGCCGACTGGCAAAGGCGATTGACGCCTGGGTGGCGCACGAACTGCGACGCTGTGGCTTCCCCCCGGACGAAGTGTGGCCGCGCCTGACGAAACCGCGGGTGCTGCCCCGCGAGTTAGGCCTATACCTCGGCGGCCTGCCGCGCCGGATGCAGGCCGACGCATACCAGCAGGTACTCCGGAACAAGCAGGCGGCGCCGTCGGATGCCCGCGTCCTTGGCCGGGCGTA
>JAJYWG010000071.1 GCA_021791615.1 Actinomycetes bacterium | reverse complement strand
GCTGCCCGGTCGCTGTCGACCGGTCGGCCCATCGCCCCCGTTCCCCGGCTCTTGGCCGCATGGCGGACGGCGCCACCTGCGCCCATGCGTCCCGATCCGATGCGCTCGGCCGACGCGCGCCACGCCCTCGACAAGGCGATCGACCTCCCCGCCTTCGTGGTCGTCGTCCGCTTCGGCGTCTCCGGGCACGGCTCGGGTCGCGCTGCACGGCGGCGCCTGGGCGCCCGGGCGCACGAGCTCACCGCGGCGTTCGGGGTCTACGCCGGGCGCAACCACTTCGTCCCCTATCGACGCCCCGGCTGTCGCCGGCACCTCGAACGACGGGTGATGGGGCGCGGCCAGGTGCTCGGTCTCTCCGAGCTCGCGGCCCTCGCCCACCTGCCATACGACGAGATGGTCCCGGGCCTCGCCTACGCCGCCGCGGCGGCGGTCGCACCGCCGCCCGGCATCGTGTCCGGCAACTGGCAACGAGCGATCGAGGAGGACGACGATGACTGGCTCTGAGCATCCGGCCGGGTTGCGGGTGATCGGGGACAGCGAGGTCGGTCCCCGACGGGCCGTGGCACTGGCGGTCGAAGACGGCCGGTTCCACAGTCACGTCGTCGGCGCCACGGGGTCTGGGAAGTCGACCCTCCTTGCCAACATGGCGCTCGCCGATACGCGAGCCGGGCGCGGCGTGGTCATGATCGACCCCAAGGGCGACACGGTGACCGACGTGCTCGCCCGGCTGCCCAGAAGTGCCCTGGAGCGCCTGGTGCTCATCGACCCGATGGAGACCGAGGCGCCGGCGTCGCTGAACGTCTTGGACGCAGAACCCGCCGAGGTGGCGGTCGACCACGTGGTGTCGGTCTTCGCCCGGATCTTCTCTGCCTGGTGGGGGCCGAGGACCGAAGACGTCCTGCGCTCGGCCTGCGCCACCCTGCGCCGGCTGCCGGGTGCCACCCTGGCCGACGTCCCGGTGCTCCTCACCGACCGCGCGTGGCGGGCACCGCTCGTCACCTCCCTCTCGGAGCGCTCGGGGTTGAAGGGCTTCTGGGACGCCTACGACGCCCTCACCCCTGCCGGCCAGGCCCAGGTGATCGGGCCGATCATGAACAAGCTGCGGGCGGTGCTCTCCCGGCGCTTCGCCCGGGACCTCTTCGGCTCGGCCACCTCCAGCTTCGACATGGCTGAGGTTCTCGACGGCGGGATACTGCTCGCCCGCCTGCCCAAGGGAATCCTGGGCGAAGAGACGGCCCGGCTCGTGGGGGCGCTCCTGGTCGCCCGGGTCTGGCAGGCGGCGACGGCCCGGGTGGAGAGGACCCTCCGGCCCGACGCCACGCTGTACGTCGACGAGTGCCAGAACTTCCTGGCTCTTCCGACCGCCATCGACGACATCCTGGCCGAAGCGCGCGGCTACCACCTCTCGGTCGTCCTCGCCCACCAGCACCTGGCCCAGCTCCCTCGGGACCTGGCCGAGGCGGCTTCTGCCAACGCCCGCAACAAGGTGTACTTCAACGTCTCCCCCGAAGACGCCCGGGTGCTCGCCCGCCACACGGAGCCCTACCTCAAGCCCTACGACCTCTCCCACCTCGACGCATACCAGGTGGCCTGCCGGCTCGTGGTCGGCGGACGCGACCTGCATGCCTTCACGCTGCGCACCCGGCCGCTGCCGCCGGCAATCGCCGGCCGGGAGGCCGAAGCCCGCGAGCATGCCCGCACCCACGGCCGCTCCCGGGCCGAGCGCCGTCACGAGCTACTGGTCCGCCGTCGCCGGCACCGGCGCCAAGACAACGCCGGCGCGTCTGGTGGCGTCTCGCCCGGCGTCTGGGGCGGCGTCTCCCCCGGCGTCTTTGAGACGCCGGGATCACCTGGGCAGAACCACCGGCATACGGCGTCTCCCACCCCGGCGTCCTGCGACCCCGACTCCTGGAGCAATCCATGACTTCTTCATCATCTCTTCGGCGGGGCGGCGCGTCTGCGCTCGATATCGTCGGACGCCTCACCGAACGCGACCGCTTCATCTGCCGGGTGCTCTGGGAGCACCGGGTGCTCACGACCGAGCAGGTCTTGGACCTGTGCTTTTCGAGCCTCACCTCGACCCAGCACCGGCTCGTGGCGCTGTGGCGCCTGGGGGTCCTGGAGCGCTTCCGCCCGCTCCGACCGACGGGATCGGAGCCGTGGCGCTACACCCTGGGTCCCTGCGGCGCTGCGATCGTGGCGTCCGAGCGCGGCGTCGAGGCGCCGCGCCCCTCGGCGGTGCACGACCGGGTGGTGGCGCTCGCGGCCCATCAGCGCACCGCGCACACCTTGGGGGTGAACGGTGTGTTCTGCGCGCTCCACAAGGCGGCACGGAGCCGCCCTGACGCCGCGGTGGGTGCCTGGTGGTCCGAGCGTCGGTGCGCGGCCGAGTGGGGGGACTTCGTCCGGCCCGACGCCTACGGTGCCTGGGAGGAGGCGGGTCGGCGGGTCGAGTTCTTCTTGGAGCACGACACCGGCACCGAGACGCTCTCGCGCGTGGCGGCCAAGCTCGACGGCTACCGCGACTTGGCCGAGGCGGAGGGCGGTGCCCGGCCGCTCCTCTTCTGGCTGGCGAGCCCGGGCCGCGAGCCTGCGCTGCGAAAGGCGCTCCAGGGGAGCGCGCTCCCGGTCGCGACGGCCGTCGTCGGCACCACCAACCCCGCCGACGCTGTCTGGCTCCCGGTCGGCGAGGTGGCGCCCCGGCGCCCGCTCATCGCTCTTGCCGGTCGCCCCGCGGCGGCGAGCCGATGACCGCCGGCCAGCCCGACGCAGCCCGCCGGGCCATCCGCCCACAGCACCGACGTCGCAGCCTCCCACCGGTCGCGGAGCCCGAGCGCGGCGGACCGGCGCTCACCGTCCGCTGCCAGGTCCGCCTCGTGGGCGCCGAAGCCGGCCGGGCGCTGGCGGCCGCCCAAGGGAAGGCGCTTTCGGCCCTGCTCGCAACGCTCGCCGAGACGGAGGTAGGACAGGGCGAGGAGGTCTCGCCATGACCACGCCTGCCGGTTCCACTCCCCGCTACGCCTGGTACGGGAGGGTGTCGACCGAAGACGAGCAGGACCCGACCTTGAGCTTCCCCCGCCAGCTCCAGAACGCCGAGCGCCAGGTCGAAGAGGCCGGCGGGCGGATCGTCGCTCACTACTACGACATCGAGTCGGGGACCCGGGCGTATGCGGCCCGTGGCTCGGGCGGGCTGGCCGGCTTCGACATCCCCATTCCCCGAGACGGCGGTCTCCAGGACCTCCTCGCCGACGCGGCCCGGCGCCCGGCCCGCTTCGACCGGGTGATCGTCGAGTCCATCTCCCGCCTGTCGCGCAACTCGTCGGTCGCCTTCCGGGTGGAAGACGAACTGCGCCAGGCGGGAGTGCGACTGTGCGCGGCCGACGAGCCAATGGAGGAGTCCTTCGGCACCATCGTGCTCCGCCACGTGAACATCGGCATCGCGCGGGGCTACCACCACGAGCTGATGGTGAAGTCCCGCCAGGGCCAGGAGACCTCGACCCGCCAGGGCTGGCACACCGGCGGCGTCGCCCTCTACGGGTACCGCTTCGTCACCCACGACCACCCCAACCCCCACAAGGCGAACCGCGGGATCAACAAGCGCACCTTGGAGCTCGACCCCGTGAGGGCACCCGTCGTGCGCACCATCTACGACTGGTACCTGGGCGGAGGGGTGGGGCTGTTGCAGATCCGCGACCGACTCAACGCCGAGCCCGAGCGCTACCCGCCGCCGGTCCCGGTCGACCCGGCGACCGCCCGCGGCGCCTGGAGCAGGTCGTCGGTCTGGGAGGTCCTCAGGAACCCCAAGTACACCGGCTACCAGGTCTGGAACCGCAGGGCTCGGAAGCAGGGCCACAACCGGACCAACCCGCCCGAAGCGTGGATCTGGTCCGAAGAGCCCGCACACCCCGCCATCGTCACCCGTGAGGAGCACGACGCGGTCCAGGCGCGTGCCCGGGCCAACGAGCGGTCCCGCCAGAGCGTTCCCGCGACCGTCGCCCGGCCGACGGCCAAGCGCGACTACCTCTACCGCGGACTGCTTCGCTGCGGGATCTGCGGGCTGCGCATGTGGGGCAACCACCGCCGGAGCTCGACGTACTACTCGTGCCAGCCTTCGCACCAGCGCTCCAAGGACATCCCCGCCGACCACCCGCCGCACGTGTACCTGAACGAGGAGCGCCTGAACGCTGCCCTCCTGCCGTTCCTCGCCACCGCCCTCTTCGGCCCCGAGCGCACCGACTACTGGCGACACGCCCTCGACGCCACCGCCGAGCCCGAACGGACCGCCCCGGCGAGAGAGCGAGCCAGCGAGATCGAAGCCGAGATCGCCGACCTCGAACGCCGGATAGGCCGCCAGCTCGTGAACCTCGAAGCCGACGACGTGACGCCGGCACTGCGCCGACGGGTTTCCCAGCGCCTCGACGAGCTGGAGACCTCCATCGCGGATCGGCGCGAGCGATTGGTAGCACTCGCCCGAGCCTCGGCGACAGAGACGCCCACGTTGGCCGACGTCGCCCCGCTGCTCGACCGCCTGCCGATCCTCGCCACCCGGCTCGACACGGCGCCCCAGGGCGAACTACGGGCGCTGTTCGACGCCCTGCAACTCGACGTCGTCTACCAGCCGGCCGAAAGCGCCGTCGACGTCGCAGTCACCCTCTACGATCGCGGCGGCACCGGCGACCTGGCCGCGCAGGTACGCGCGGAGGACTGGTGGGCGCCCCCAGCCTTACACAATGCGAACCTTTCGACTGAGCTGCCCGGCGCTGTGTTGTCACTGGTCGGCGTACACGCCAAGGTGCGACGAGATGGCTA
>JAJYWG010000414.1 GCA_021791615.1 Actinomycetes bacterium | reverse complement strand
CACCGTTGACAAACAGGCTCCTATTGCCGGATATTGATATATGCAAATGCATACGGCTGCATATCCATACATGCAGACAACTGCATATCTGCACCCCACTTGTAGTAGGTGCTTCTCACCATGCGACTCGCAGTCACCAACCTCAAGGGAGGGACGGGGAAAACAACCACGGCCGTACACCTGGCAGCAGGGCTCGGCAGGCGTGGCCGTACGCTGCTCATCGACGCTGACCCGCAAGGCTCGGCAACCGAATGGGCACTGCTCATGGGGCAGGAATGCCCCTTCACTCTGCTGACGGACTCCGGAGAGGACCTCCACCGCCGCCTGGCCGAGCTGGGTAATGGCTACCAGCACATAGTCATCGACACGCCGCCGGGACATGATGCCGTCGTCCGCAGCTCCATCCTCAGTGCAACGGACGTCCTCGTCCCACTCGCTCCGAGCCTCATGGACATCAACCGGCTGCGGCCGACGATCGAGCTGATCGCTGCCGTCGAACGGCTGAACGCCCCGACGATTCGCGTGCTCCTCACCCGTGTTCGTCCCAACACCCGAATGAGCCGACTCGCCAGGGACACGCTCGGCGAACTCGGCATCCCCGTGGTCGATGCAGAGATTCCGCTCCTGGAGGCGTACGTCACGGGCTTCGGTCTCGTTCCTCCGGATGGACACCGCTACGGCGCCGTTCTGGACGAACTGCTCAAGAAGGAGGTGGCAGCATGACCCCGAAGGCAAGTGATCTCGCAGCGCGACTCGCGGCAACCGCAGCCGGTGCACGACCCTCCCCACCGCCCGCACAGGCTTCCCGTCCGGCACCCGAAGCCGCTCCGAGCGAGCGGCAGTCCTCACAGGTCCAGCGATTCACGATCAACCTTCCGAAAGCGCAGCATCGCTACATCCGGCAGTTCGCTCTGGCGAACGACAGCGACGTAAGCACCATCATCCGGCTCCTCCTCAGCCGCATTGAGTCGGACCCGGTGTTCGCCGAGGATGTCCGCAGCATGCTCGACGAGGCCAAGTGATGCAGATGTCTATATGTCTGCATTGCTGTATATACAGCTATCCAGCTCAACACCGCCTATGAACGACTCCTGCTCTTCCCTCCCCGTCATCACCACGTCGCTGCTCTCGAAGGGCAAGAACACGATCGGCCACGAGACCAACCTCGCCCGAACCCCGATCTGGCATGCCCGTCCCCGGGGAACCACCGACGACACCGTCGTCTCCCTCTTCCTCTTCGGCCATCCGTTCCGCAAGGTCGAAGGACGCAACCTCACCACGACCGATCAGCGCCTCTTCGCGCATCTCACGACCGTGTACGTCCGAGCGGGATGTCCCGAGAGTCGGCAGGTGCCATTCAGCCTCAGCGAGGCATCAGACCTGCTCGGCTACGAAACCGCCGGAGGACGCCAGCGGGCTCTTGTCCGAGCCTCCCTCGGTCGCCTGCGTAGCGTCACCTTCGAGTCCGCTCTCCGTCACCCGGATGGGCACGAGACCATCATCGGCTGGGGCCTCATCGATGGCTACCTCGTCACGACCCGAGGCGGCGGTAAGGGGTGGGTCAAGATCAGCGAACCGGTCGCCCACCTACTCCGAGAAGGAAGCGTCACCTTGTGGGTGCCGAGAACTCGACTCGCCTGCTGAGCTGGCCAGACGCGACAGCAAGAGGTCACGTTCGTACCTCTGGTAGTCGCTCCGAGCGGCCAGTGCGACGGCAGGTAGTAACGCGACGGTCGCGCCAGCCTTGGACCACCTGTTGCCTGGCAGCTGGGTAGGGGTAAGCAACAAGCCGACCGCGGATACGGTGCCTGAGCTGGGTGGATGCGATTGTCGGCACCCACAGGTGAGTTTCTCGGGGCCTGAGCGACTCGAGGCGACTTTGAGTAGGCAGCGTGCATATGCAGCTGCATAGGCAGCTGCCGTGATCAGCGCCTCTGTCGGGTACGTAAACCGAGGTCGCACGAATGTCGCCCCCGCCACTGTGCGAACCCTCGGTCGCGCCGTTACGCCCGACCGGAACGGGTACGAGTATGCGTACCTTCGTGCATTGTTGCCACCTACAGGGCTCATCTCCAGTTCCTGTCCACGTCGTTGATCGCCACTCTCATTCCGGCCTTCAGTTCCAGCCGGACCTGACGAAGCCGAAGGAAGAGAACAGCTCAGTTGCCCTCTGCCGCCATCGCGGTCAGCAATTGGTCGGCGAGTAATTCCTCGTGGACGATGCGGCCGTCGGCGCGGAAGGCGGTAGCCAGCCCGGGGTCCCACGGGGTGTCGACGCAGTCGCGGCTGTCGACGTCGAGAGCGAGGCCTGCGCCGTCAGCGTGCGACAGTGCTTCGGTGTAGTTGGTGGCGGTCATCAGCCACGGCTGGGCGCCGGCCGCCTGCATGCGGGCACAGATGGCGATGCCCGGCGCGTCGAAATCGCCGTGGTAGCGCAAGTCGGCGCCACCCCGGCGGAGCTGGGTGAGCAGCTCGGTGACCGCGGTCGAGGGATTGCCATTGCCCGCCACCACGCAGACCGAAAGTTGGCGCTCCGTCGCCGCTTCGACGAGCCGGGGATTCTCGACGACGAAGACCGGTGAAGCGGTCGCTACGGTCAGTGGATGGCGCCGGAGGGCGAACAGCGTGATGTGCGCCGGCAACCCGCCCTCCGTGGCCATCCGCACCTGGCGGTCCAGCGGGGCCGCGCCGACCACGGGCAGGCGCCAGGTCAGCACCGGGGCCGACACGCGGTCGGGCACGATTCCGGCGGCCTCCCACAGCTCGCGGCCGTCGAGCGGTCCCACCACCTGACGCAGCGCCAGGACAGTCAGTGCCGCCCGTCGCGTGCCGGGGTCGAGGGCGTGGGCCGATCCGTACAACCGGGCTGCTAGTTCGGTGCGAGCGGCGTCGGCGGCCGGGACCTGGTCGAGCAGTCGGCGGACGTCGCCGACGAGACGGACGACGTCCGCCGTGTCGAGGTCGCCGACGAGGCCGCGGCGCCGCACCTCCTCGGTCCAATCGGCGGCCCAGACCTCGGGCCAGGCGCCGACGGTCTGAGCCAGGGCGGCATGGGCGTCGGCGCGCCGGGCGGCGCGCTGGCGCCGGCGGACCGCCTCGGCCAGCGGCGGATGCCCGAGCCGCGTAAGCGCGTCGTCGAGGTCGGTGCCGACGGCCCGGCGTACGAGTGCCGCCTCCAGGTCGTCCAGCCGCACACGGGCGGCCGGTGGACCGCTGAGCAGTGAGGTCAGCGCCAACTTCCCGGCCTGGTCGAGGGCCGGCCGGGCGACGGTGGCTCGACCGGTGGACGCGCCGCGATCGAGCCGGCGACGGGCGCCCGCCCAGAGCGCGATCAGGCTCGGCTCCAGCAGCGACGCCGGCACCTCGCGCCCACTCACAGCAGGGTTCCTTGACCGGGGAGTGGGCCCTGGCCGGTGCTGACGGCGTCGTCATCCGCCACCTCGTCGATGCCGTAGCGCCACGCGGCCGGTAGCAGGACGACATCGTCGCCCTCAAGGGCAACCAGGCGGTGGTCCTCCAACAGAGCGAGCACGGAGTCCGTCAACCTCGCCGGCTCCTCGGCGAGCTGCGACCAGTACTTGCGATGTCCACTGGCCAGTTCGGCCATGATCGCATCGACGTGGACGCGGTCGAGCAGGGACCCAGCGGCAGTCTCAGACGGCGGCTGGCGTCCGGCCGTCGCCTGCGCCAGCAGCAACAGGGCCGCGTGGCCGACGGTGCCCGTCCGAGGGAACGCACTGTCCGTCAAGCGGCCGTCCTCGTCGACGATGGCGAGACCCTCGGCGCGAGCCTCGATCGTGACGTCGAACATCTCGAAGAAGATCGCCGCTTCCTCACCCAGGCGCCGGCGCAGCTCGGCCCACTCGGAAGTGTCGAGATCGCTGCGGTACAGGACGGGATCCTCCAGAAGCTGGCAGCGCATCCAGGCCCGCGACGTCGCCACCCGCGCGTCGCTGCGGTCGACGAGCTCGGCTGCGGACTTGGCCGTGGCGAGCACCGGCAGGGGCAGCAGTGCGACGCGGTCGGGGCGGATGCGCAGCACGGCGTCAGCCTCCTCGTCGGCGGCGTAACGGTCGATGCGGTCGTGCATCTCCTCGGCGAGGCCGTGGTCCACCATCCACTTCAATGCGACCACGACGGCGCGCCGATCAGCGGCCTCGTCGCTGAGCGCGACGCCTGCGTCGGTCGCCGCCGAGCGGATCTCGTGGAGAAGGTCGCGCAGGCTGATGACGTCTGGTCCTGCCGCGACTGCGGCGAGCGCCATGGCGAGCAGGGTGTACTCGCGCTGCGTGAGCGGCCGCGCGGTGCCGCCGGCCGTCATCAGGGCTCGTCGGTGTGGCACCCACGTGCTCTTGAACAGCCGGGCGGTGTCGGCGGTGACCTGCAAGCGGTACCCGAAGCGTTGGGTGAACCAACGGTCCAGGGCGTGCTCGTGACGGCGGATGAGCGCGAACTCGTCGGCATCGCGTTCGGCGAGGACGAGTGGCCGGGAGACCAGGTGCCGGCAGGCGACGCGCAGCTCGGCGAGCTGGTGGGCGGGAGTGGGAGTCTCCGTCATGCCCAGCCCACGGCCTGGGAACCCCGGCTCACGGCCTGGCCACCCGGTGCACGCTCACGACGAGGTCGCGCAGCACGAGGCGTCCCTCGGGGCATTCGACGACGGTGCTGCGGCCGGGGGCTCGGGCGAGATCGCAGCGCAGGACGCCCGCCCCAGTTGCCCACTGCGTCGCGCCGGCCGGGCCGCTTGCAGTTGCCTGCCCGACCAGATCACGCAAGACGGCGAACGCGGCCATCGACAGCGGGGCGCGTGCACCGGGTG
>JAJYWG010000541.1 GCA_021791615.1 Actinomycetes bacterium | reverse complement strand
GACGTCAGGCCCGCGGTCGCAGGGTGCCGCGTGGGTGCCGGCGCGCTCAGCCGAGCTCGAACGCCAGCGCGATGTGCCACCTCCGGCAACCCGGGACGTGGCTCAGGAGCAGCACCTTCGAAGCCACCGCATCGATCGGAAGGCGTGAGGCTCGGAAGGCGTGAGGCGACGAGCGTTGCCGCAACCCTGCGCACCGGGAGCGGGTGGCCGATCGCGATGCTCATGTGCGGTACGAGAAGGTCGGCACCGAGCACACCACCGTTGCCAGCTCGTCCTGCCGCGCGATATCGAGATCGGCGGCATCGAGGAACGGACCGCCCACGGTCACCTGCGGTGGCAAACCTCGGCGTGCCGTGGGCTCGGCGATCCATCGCACGAGTCGGACCAGGTTGTTGGCCCGGGGGGACGGGAACGACGAGCGCGCTCTTGACTGCCATTGTCGGCTCTCCCAAGCTCGGCGGCGCCTGCCAGCGCTCCAGCTTGACCTCGACCACCGGCTTTCCTGGGCCCCCAGGCGCGCCGGCAAGGCGGCCCGCCGTGCGACGGGCCCGAGCCGATGTCGGGGTCACGCACGAGGCCGGGGCACCGAACGGGGGTTGCTCGATCGAGCGAGCCCGCTCAGGAGCTGACCGACGTGCTCTCGCCTCGTGGCGGGACACCTGCGATGCGCGGTCGTCCTGCAGGCCCGGTCGCTCACCTTCTAGTCTCTCCGCCCGGAGCAGGTGCAGCGCCGCGTCAGCCGGTATTGCATCGAGCACCGGCTGGTCGCATCGAGCGGTGAGGGTGCACGATGGTCTCGAGGAACTGGGCCCGCCGTGGACGTCGCCACCGGCACGGCCAAGCGGCGGCCGTCCTCACCTCGGCGCTGCTCGTCGGCATCGGGCTCATGCTCGGCATGATGGCCCTCCCTTCCTCTCCGTCGGCGTCGCAGGCTGCGGCAGCCGGTGCAGGTCTGCGCAGCGCCGTGCCGGCGCCTGGGGTGACCGCGTCGCTGTCGACGGTCGTCACGAACCTCGAGGCGAGGATCGACGCCGTCGTCGCCGAGGAGCTCGTCAGCTTGGTGAACCGCACCGGCTCGACGGCTCCTGGACCCAGTGCGTCCGCCCCGACGACGTCCGCTCCGACACCGTTCCCGCCGAACCTTCCGCCGCCAGCCATGTCGTACTCTGACGCCGGGGGCGGAAGCGCCAGCGGCGGCGCGGGCCCAATGCCCGCCGCCGGCGGCGGCGGTACTTCCTCGAACGCCGCGTCGGCCGGATCCCCCGACACGACGACTGCGCCGATCGCTACGCAGGTCGCAGGCGAGCCCACGACGACGACCACGGCGCCCACCCCCACCATGACGACGACGACGTCCACCTCCACCACGACGACCTCCACGACGACGACCCAGGCACCGGCAGTGATCGTGCCGGGCGGAGCCGGTGGCTTCGGCCCGGTCCTGGCAGGAAACTCAAGGACGAACTGCATCTACGTCGGCTCGTCGGCATGGTCGACTGCGCTGGCCGCCGCCGAGCAGGAGACGGGCGTCAGCTACGACTGCCTCGAGACCTTCAGCGACCAGGATCCCAGCTGGAGCTCCTGGGACGACCCGTGGATCACCGCGCCGGACGCAGGTCTGTCGAGCTGGCTCCAGGCCGACCCCGGCCAGCGGACGATCATCGTCACCGAGGACCTCATCCCGACGAGTGAGGTCGATGCAACCGACCCGCTGACCTGGGAAGAGCCCTGCGAGCAGGGTCAGTTTGACACCTACGCGACGACGCTCGCCAAGAACCTCGTGGCCGCCGGCATGGGCTCGGCGGTGGTGCGCCTCGGGCAGGAGATGAACGGACCCTGGGAGCCGGACTTCATGGGTACGACGGCGGTCGAGCGGTCTGCCTGGGCAGGGTGCTTCGCCGCCGAGGTCGCCGCGATGCGGGTCGTCGCTGGCGCCCACTTCCTCTTCGACTGGGACGTGGCCGCCTGTGACGAGGACGTGCCGCCGGCCGAGTACTACCCGGGCAACACGTACGTCGACATCATCGGTGTCGACTTCTACGACCAGACCTGCACCTCGTCGCCACTGCCGGCGCCGTCGCCGTCGGCGGCAACGCTGGTCGTCGACGAGCCGCTCGGGCTCGAGACGATAGGGAGCTTCGCTGAGCAGAATGGAAAGCCGCTCAGCATCCCGGAGTGGGGCACGAAGTCCGCGGCGGAGAACGGAAACGGTGACGATCCCTACTATGTGACCGCTGTCGCGCAGTACATCGAGCAGGATGGCGACTTTGCGTTCCAGTCCTGGTTCGACACCGGGACCAAGGGAGTGCTCCAGCTCACCAGTGCGAACCCCGAGACGCTCTACGCGTACCAGCAGGCCTTCGGCTGACCCGGGCCGTCACCCTGTATGCCGGGGCTCGCCAGGACCGTGCCGATCGTCCGCGTCGAGTGCCGGGACGCGCGGCCACCTGTGGAAGCGGCACCAGCGTGGGGCCGTCGACGGGCCGTCGACCTGACGGCGGCTACCCGTCGACGCTATGAAGGTCAGGGCGGGACGACGTGCCCGTCGGGATCGTGGAGTTCGCTCGCTTCAGTTGGTCGGGCGTGTCGACCGTGAACCAGCGTTCGGGTTGCACAGTCGAGGACCGCAGCTCCCGCCGCTCGATCAGCTGTCGCCAGACGTCATAGAAGTCCGCTCCCTCCTCCGTCAGCTCGCGGATGCGCGCAGGATGCAGGATCTGGATCCCCGAGCAGTACACGGGCGAGGGACGATGCCGGTCGACTGCCGTGACAAGGTGATCCTCCTCGAAGATGTAGTCGCCCTCGAGGCCGTTGACAGGGGTTACCGGGACGAGCATTCCAGCCGGACTTCCCTGCGCGACGTAGTCGGCCTCCAGCGCGGCGAAGTCGAGCTCGGTCACGTTGTCGCACGTGAGGACGAAGACCGGCTCGTCCAGCTCGGCGAGGAGGGTGTTATAGAGCCACCAGCTGTTCGGGTGACCCTCGGTATTGATGATGCTGCTCACCGACTGCTCGACGAGATGTGGTGCAAGCTTCACGGCGAGGTAGCCGACCGTCACGTGGACGTTGGGGACGTGGGCGCGGATCTTGCGGATGCCGTGGGCAACCAGGGTCGAATCGAGATAGGGCATCATCGGCTTCGGCAGGTCGCTCGTCAGCGGCATCAAGCGGCGACCGCGCCCGGCGGCCATGATCACGGCGTGCCGGATGCCACGCGTCACAGTGCCTCCGGCTCGCCCTCGATGAGACCTTTGATCTCCTCATGGGTGAGGCGCTCGGCGTTGGCGGTCGAGAGCCCGGAAGCCAGAGGAACTGGAACCCTCTCGTTGAAGGAGATCACAAAGTGGCGCAGGCCCGCTATCTCGAGCTCTCGCGTGAAGGGAAGCTCGAGATCCCCGATCAGGAACTCGTCCGAGCGCTCCCCCGGACGGCCCTTCATCCGCTCCCAGGACCCGCCTCGCATCTCGATCCAGGTGTCGAGCACGTCCTGGATCTGGGCGGCCTTCATCTCGCGGCAAAGCACCCGTCCGGAGAGCTCATCTGCGCGGCTGAGCGCCGTCTCCACCAGCGCCGCCGCCTCGTCCACGCTGAAGAAGAACCTTCGCATGTCGGGCCCGGTCGTGCGGATGATGCCGGCCTCTTCGTGCATGCGCTTCCAGACGGGCAGCACGGATCCGGTCGACCAGGCGACGTTGCCATATCTCACGCAGAGGAAGCGAGTACCGGCCGTCCCGTCGAGCGAGCAGAACAGCCGCTCCATGAGGGCCTTGGAGAGCCCGTAGGTGTTGCGTACCGGAGGAGCCGCCTTGTCGGTGGAGATCCCGAGGACGGTCTCCGCCGGGGAGTCAATCGCCACCCGGGCGACGTTCTGCGAACCAACGACGTTCACGTCGAGGCACTCGAGCGGCTGGCGCTCTGCCAGGTCGACAAACTTCGTTGCGGCGGCATGGACGACCACTACCGGTTCGTAGCGACGAAACGCGTCGCGGACCGACTCGATGCTCGTGACGTCGAGCGGCACGGTAGTGCAACCCGTCATGTCCTTAGCCAGGGAGTTCTGCTTGTTGTTTCGCGCGCCAAGCACAACCTCGTAGCGGTCCTTCAGCGCGAGTGCGAGGCGTCTTCCGAGGAATCCAGATCCGCCGGTGATGAGCAGGACCGGCTTCACCACACGCGCTCCTCTCGTCGTCGATCATACGGGCGTCGCCGCCGGGCTTGTCGGAGGCTCGTGCTTCTCACGAATGTGCATGCTCCGAGAGGTCCTCGACGTCATCCACAGGGACGCAGTCGTACTCCCGAGAGACGATCGAGGGGTTGTCCCGCTCCGGCTGCCAGTCGCTCCGTGGAGTGCGCCAGTCGCCGTAGAGCGCGGTGAGCTCGAGGTCGTGGTCCTTGGACTTGAGCCATGTCCTGCCGAACATTTCAAAGGGCTCCAGCGGTTGCGCAGGGATCTCTCCGACGACCTGCACGCTCCAGAAGCTACCGAAGTAGCGGTAGCGGTCACCGATCTGGGTGAGCTTCAGGAAGTCGAAATGGATCCCCGAGCGTTCCAGAACAAGCACGCTCAGGTCGCCGGCGGTGTTGCGCACGGCGTGGATGAGACGGAACCCGCGAGCCTCGAGGGTTGGTATGCTCTGGCGCATCCGCTCGAAGTCACTGTCGCGGAAGGCGAAGTCGACGTCCGCGGTGTCGTTCGCCAGCACTCTTCCCTCTCGCGCCCATCCGAGAAGCAGTCCACCCCATACCCAGTAGCGACCGGCCATCGGCGTTGCCTCGAGGACGTCGTTCAGCCTGCGCATCTCGATGGCCACGAGCTGCCTGC
>JAJYWG010000444.1 GCA_021791615.1 Actinomycetes bacterium | reverse complement strand
GCGACCACGTCGAGCCGATCGCCGCCAACGGGCGGACGTCGATCGACAACGTTCAGGACCTCTGCTACCCCTGCCACCAGGAGAAGACCGAGCGCGACCGGCGCGCGGGGCTGCTCGGCTCGCGAGCGAGGGCTCTGGCTCGGCGAGCGCCGGTCGACGGGAACGGCCGGAACGGCCGGAGTGGCCGCAACGCCCGGAACGGCCGGAACGGCCGGGAAGACGGGAGTGGCCGGGAAGACGGGAGTGGCCGGGAAGACGGGAGTGGCCGGGAAGACGGGAGTGGCCGGGCGCCAGACGGCGACCCCGACGCGAAGCAGATGCCCCCACGGGCGGGGCCAGATCCATGACGCCCGATTCACAGGGAACGAGCGACGTTCAAGGAAAGAGGTTGCTGAACTTGTCGCGCCTGTGGAGGCATGGCTTCTGAGGGTCCACGGTCTACGGGCCGTCCAGACCAAAGCAGTTGGCGAATGGGTCGATCAGCTGGCAGATCTTGCGTCTCGGCTCGATGACGAGCGGACCACGGTGCGGCGTGCAGCCGGCGTCGATGAGCTGCTGACGGCGCTCTTCGAGGTTGTCCGCGTGCCAGTAGACGACCGTGCTGCGACCCGGTGGGTTGCGTTCGGCGTCTTCCGGGTGGAACCCCACTTCGACACCTTCCTTCTCGAACCACCAGAAGGGTCCGTCGCGTCGTCGTTCGGACTCGGGTGCCAGATGTTCGATCCACCAGGAGCACGCCTCCTCGGGGTCCGCCACGAAGAACATCACAGCCCGTACCAGCGTCATGACCCCCAGTATTGGCCCGTTCCCGCTGGCGCCACCGCGCCGCTCGTCGCGCTGCGCTTTGGCGCGCGCCCTGGCTCGACAGTGCGGCGGAGAGACAAGCGAACCAGACGTGCCGGTTCCGCCATGGCTGAGCCCCGCCGAGCCCCGCCACGCCCCGCCACGCCCCTGCGCCCTCCTGTCCAACCGCGTCGCTCGACTCCGATGAGCGCCGGCCGAGGCGCATCGGCGGGATGTCGCCGGCACGGCGCAGCCGTTCGTTGGCATCCTCGGACGCCGAACGGCTCGCGGTGCGGCTGTGGCCCGTCGGGATCTGTTCAGCCTGTCGGGATGAGAGTGGCCCGTCGGGATCAGTGCAGCCCGTCGGGATGAGAGTGGCCCGTCGGGATCTGTTCAGCTCGGGCGAAGGTGGGCGCAGCGTCGCTTCGATTTGAGGCAGAGCGCGCCACGCTACCTTGTGCAGAATGGACGCAGGCACGAAGACGACATCGTCGGCGCTGCTCGAGGCGCATCGACGCGCGCAGGACGCATTCGGTCGAGTGCTCGCGAGGGTGACCGATGACCAGCTCGACGCGCCGACGCCTTGCACCGAGTGGACGGTGCGCGATCTCGTCGGGCACGTGATCGCGGGGAACCAGCGGCTCGCCACCGGCGCTGCGTCACACTCGCCGGGCAGTGAGCACGCTGCGGAGCTGGTCGAGCTGCATGCGCGCACCGCGGCGGACGCGCACGAAGCATTCGCAGCGCCGGGCGGGCTCGATCGCAGCTTCGAGCTTCCCTTCGGCTCAGTGCCCGGCACCACGGTGATCGGCATGCGGGCCACCGACGCCCTGGTCCACGCCTGGGACCTCGCCCGGGCGACGGGGCAGTCCACCCGGGACATCGACGAGGAGCTCGCCGCCGAGCTCCTGGAGGCGTCCCGGGCGCGCGTTCGGCCCGAGCTCAGGGGGCCCGGGAAGCCCTTCGGAGACGAGCAGCCCTGCGACGCTGGCGCCTCGGCGAGCGATCGGCTGGCCGCTTTCCTGGGTCGTCCCCAGGGCTGACGACCGCCTGACCCTGTGCGGGGCGCTGGGCATCTCGTGGGATCCCGCACGGCGAAGCCTCTCCCCGATAGCCTTGTCACCGGGTCCCATGCCCATCGTCTCCGAACCCATCGGCCGGGTGCTGGGGAACCGCTACCGGCTCGTGGCGGCCCTCGGGTCCGGCGCGTCCGCTCATGTCTTCTTGGCCGAGGACATGGTGCTGCAGCGCCGCGTGGCCGTGAAGGTCCTCCAGCCTGCGCTCGCGCGCGACGACGCCTTCCTACGCCGGTTCCGGGCCGAGGCGCGTTCGGTCGCTGCCCTCAACCACCCCCACGTGCTTCGGGTCTTCGACTGGGGCGAAGGGGAGGACGGTCCCTACCTGGTGCTCGAGTACCTGGAGGGCGGGAGCCTGCTGGACATGCTCGCGAGAGGCCGCCGACTCTCGCCGGGCCAGGCGGCCCGCGTCGGCGCGCAAGCGGCTGACGGGCTCGCCTACGCGCACGCTCGAGGAATCGTCCATCGGGACGTGAAGCCCGCCAACATCCTCTTCGACGAGGAGGGCCGGGTGCGCGTCGCGGACTTCGGCGTTGCCCGCGCGCTGTCGAGCGCGTCGACGACCGATCCGGGGACGATGCTCGGAACGGCCCGGTACACCTCTCCCGAGCAGGCCCGAGGGTTCCAGCTCGACGGGCGCTCGGACGTCTACTCCCTCGGCCTGGTCCTCTACGAGGCGGTGACCGGGACGGTTCCGTTCGCAGGAGAGACGCCGCACGCGACCCTCCAAGCGCGCATAGGCGGCCGCCTGCCCGACCACCCGGGTCTCGGCACGCTCGGCGAGGTGCTCGCCGCCGCCTGCGCCCCGGAGGTGGAGGACCGACCCAGCTCGGCCGAGCTTGCGGCGCGGCTCGATGCGGTCGCTGACTCGCTCGGGGCTGGAGGGCCGCTGCCCCTGGTCCGCCGCGGCCCGGTCGAGGACGCTGATCTCGGCACCCCAACGTTGCACGACCCGGGGGCTGCTACTGCGGTGACGGCGGTCGCTGGGGCTGGGGTTGCCGGTGTGGCGACGGCGGGTGATGGGGCTGGGGTTGCTGGATCCGGGGTGGCGCCGGCGGGTGATGGGGCTGGGGTTGCTGGGGGCGCGACCTCGGCCGCTGGGGATCTCACGTTGGTCGGAACCGCCTCGCTCGCAGGGTGGGGCGGCACCGCTGCGCCCTCTGCGCCCTCCGCGTCCGGGATGCCCGGGGCGCCCGGGCCGCCCGGGACGCCCGCGGCACGGGGTGGGGCCTACTTTCTCCCAGGTGCAGGACTCGCCGACACCGGAGAGCCGACGGCGACAATCCGCGTCGACGGCGCGCCCTCGGTCGTCTCCGTGCGCGCCCTGCGGAGGCACCGACCGCCACGTCGGTGGCCGTGGGTGGTCGCGCTTGTCTTCCTCGTGGCATGCATCATCGCCGGCGGTGCGGTGTACGTCGTGAGGAGCAACCTCCTCAAAGCCAAGCACCTCGTGCCCGGGGTGGTGGGGGAGACCGTCGCGAGCGCGAGCCGCGCGTTGCGTGCCGATCACTTCAAGGTGAGAGTCGACGCGGCGGTCACCTCCATCAAGGTTGGCGCAGGCGACGTTGTCCGCCAGGTTCCCGGCAAGGGCGTGACGCTCGTTGAGGGGAGCGTCGTCCGTATCGTGCCTTCTTCGGGCAAGCCGATGGAGCGGATCCCGCAACTCTCGTCGAGCATCGACTGCTCGATCGCGCGCCAGCTCCTTGCAGAGAAGCACCTCAACGTGAGGTGTCCGGCACTTTCGGCCTACTCGAAGACCGTGCCGAAGGGCGATGTCATCAATTGGTCGTACCAGGGGAAGCTCGATCCGACGTCGGCGCCGTACGGTGCCACCATCCTCGTGGCGATATCCGAGGGCAACCCGCCCGTGCAGATCCCGTCATTCGCGAATCAGAGCTACACACAGGCCGCGGCGACCCTGAGCGCCGATGGCCTCACTGTCAAGGAGGTTTTCGCATACTCCACAACGGTCCCTTCGGGAAGGGTGATCGCGACGACACCTCCTGCAGGAGCCACGATCCCCGTCGGCTTGCAGATCACGGTGACGGTCTCCAACGGGCCCCAGTACGCGGCGGTTCCGACAGTGATCGGCAAGACAGTCGCCAAGGCGACGGCTGCCATCCAGGCGGCCGGGCTCACGGTCGGCGCGGTTTACGGACCGGGGACAGGGGTCGTCTTCACGACGGACCCGCTCGCCGGCCAGAAGGAGAGGATTGGCACCCCCGTCGTCTTGTACACGGAGAAGTCGCCGGGGACAGGGAACGGGCCGAAGCCGTCTTCGGGGACAGGGTCGTCCTCGCCGGGTTCCGGCGGGACGTCCGGCACAGGAGGATCCTCGCCGCCGTCAGGTTGAGCGGGCGCGGCTGGCGCAGAGCCGGCGCAGGTGCCGAGGATGCGCCGTGGGGGTGGCTGAGGCGCCGGGGGCGGGTGAGCGCCGGGATGGCGCGGACGGGTTGGCCCAGGCGGGCGGATCGAGGAGCGACACGAACCGCCCACCGTCGGCCGGGACCATGGTAGGGGTCTCGAACGTCGAGCGGGCGATCGGCATCACGAACATCCGCTCTGTCACGTAGCGAAATGGTTCACATCCAGGTCGCCACTTGCGATCAGTTGTGGAGTGGAGAAGTGTCGAGCTCGCCGGGGTCGCAGGGGCTCAGCCGATCGTCTACGTGTGCTCGGCGCCGCCGTGGTTCGAGGTTGTGCCGGAATGGCCGGGCGCTGTGCCGGAATGGCCGGGCGCTGTGCCGGAATGGCCGGGCGCTGTGCCGGAATGGCCGGGCGCTGTGCCGGAATGGCCGGGCGCTGTCCCCGAGTGCCCCGGCGCTGTGCCGCCCGAACCGCCGGCGCCACCCTGGCCACCCTGACCACCTGCTCCACCTGTGCCGGAGTGCCCCGGCGCTGTCCCCGAGTGCCCAGGCGCTGTGCCGCCCGAACCGCCGGCGCCACCCTGGCCACCCTGACCGCCT
>JAJYWG010000048.1 GCA_021791615.1 Actinomycetes bacterium | reverse complement strand
GTGATCAACGGTCGATAATCGCGTCGATAAACCCTGTGGACACCCCGTGGGAATGCCACGAAACAGCACGAACACCCAGGACAGTCAGCCCGAAAGGCGTAAAGATCAGGAATATGCGGTGGAGGTGACATCGCCAGGTTGCGCGCATGTACGCCTCAGCTCTCGCGGACGTGCTGGTAGCCATACCTGCCTATGGCGCGCGCCATGGCGGCCGCCTGCTCAATGTCGGCCGACACGGCCACCATCGCACCGATAATCAGGATGCCTCGCGCCGAGCGACGCGGCGACGGATCTTGTCGACGTCGCGAGATAGGACATCCACGAGGGAATCGAGAGTGGCATTGTCCCGCTCCGCGGCGAGCCCTTCCACGACCCAGTCGCGAACCAACGCGGAAGCAGGAATGCGGGCCTCGCTGGCAATCTGCTGGATCTCCTCGGTCTGCTCGGGAGTGAGCCGGACGGAGTAGACCACTGAGCGGCTCTTCCCTTTGCGAACCGCACGGTCCGAGAGCGGGTCGTCCCGGCTGGCTTCCGACGCGGCCGTCTCCTCCTCGATGACCTTCTCCAGTTCCTTCTTGTTCACGCTCGGTCCTCCCAGTATCGACGCGCGTGGGTCTCGTTGGCCTTCCAGGCATTCACACCGATCAGCTCCTCTCGCAGGTAGATGACCACGATGACCATCCGAGCCGTTGGCGAGTAGCCCACGAGCCGATCGGTCTTCCCGGACTTCGAGGCGGGATCGGGCGAGTCGACCAGAGCGTCGTCGTCTGCAAAGGCTTCGTCGGCCCACGCCGGCTCGATGTCAGTGTCGCCCAGGTGTCTGACGGAGCGAGAAGTGATGTACTCACCCCGGTAGCCCCAGTCGAGAGCTTCACCTCGGTTCACCACGCTAAGTGTACTACATGTGTCCGACAAGTGTCGATCGCGCGCGGAGGGCTTCGGGTCACGCTCCGATCAATGCTTCCAGCCTGGCCGCATGTGCGGGATCCGGCCGAACGTACAGGTTGCGCCGAGCCTCGAGTGCTCCGTTGACCTGAAGGGGTTCAACAACGCGATCCCCGACTTGACCAGGCAGGATCTGAGCAGCGATCGTGCCAACCCGTGGCGCTCAGCTTCCTCTACCGCCTGGTAGGTCGCGTCGTCGAGATCCTGTCCGTCCACCGCATGGACACCGTAGCCAAGGACGCCGAGATCCTGGTGCTGCGCCATCAGGTATCGATCCTTCGCCGCCAGGTCGCACGACCCCGGTTCTCGTGGTCGGACCGGGCGACCATCGCCGCCCTGGCGAGGCTTGTCCCGAAAGAGCGCTGGGCGGCGTTCCTCGTCACGCCCGAGACGATCCTGCGCTGGCATCGAGCTCTCGTGCGACGCCGGTGGACGTACCCCCATCGCTATGCTGGACGGCCCCCGCTCGGCGAGGAGACCGTCGCGCTCATCGTGCGCCTGTCGAAGGAGAACCCTCGCTGGGGCTATCTGCGAATCGTTGGGGAGTTGAAGAGGCTCGGCATCACCGTGTCGAAGGGCAGCGTCGCCAACGTCCTGCGACGCCACGGCCTACCTCCCGCTCCGCGGCGAACCGGCCCGACCTGGGCAGAGTTCCTCCGAGCCCAGGCCAAGGGTGTGCTGGCGACCGACTTCTTCACGGTCGACACCGTGCTGCTCCGCCGCTACTACGTCCTCTTCGTGGTCGAGGTCGAACGCCGGGTCGTGCATCTGCTGGGCGTCACCGCCAACCCCGACAACGCCTGGGTGACCCAGGTTGCCCGCACCTTCGCCACCGACCTGGAAGAGGCTGGACGTCGTTTCCGTTTCCTCGTCCGCGACCGGGACACCAAGTTCACCTCGTCGTTCGACACCGTTTTCGCCTCTATCGGCGTCGAGGCCATCAAGACGCCGGTCCGCTCCCCGCGGGCGAACGCGTTCGCCGAGCGCTTCGTGCGCACCATCCGAGACGACTGCTTGGATCACCTCCTCATCTTCAACAGACGCCACCTCGAGGCCGTGGTGATCGAGTACCTCCTCCACTACAACCGAGCTCGTCCGCACCGGAGCCTCGGGCTCGAGCCGCCGCAGGCGGCAACAGCGGGTAGCCAGACGCTGACCCGAACGATCTGCCGACGCGACGTGCTGGGCGGAGTCATCCACGAGTACGAGCTCGTCGCCTGATCAAACAGACCCCCCCGGCCCCGACCCGCGCCACCGCGACAAGCGCCGCCGGACGGGTCGCGCGTCGATACGTGCAGAGCACCTGGACTGCATGGCGATATGCCCGCGCCAGGAGATCCGTCGGCTCATCACGAGCATCTCGACGGCGTCGCAATGCACGACCGAGTTGTTGGACCCTTCAAGTTGTTACAACGTCAACGAGACCGGACAATCTGGCCGTGACGCTGGCCGCCCGTCAGTCACGCGGTCCAGTTGCCGTCTTCGACCCGCAAGGACTCGCGGCGCACGTCGACCTTCCGACTCTTCGATGGTCGCTTGTCCGAGGCTGCGAGAAACCGCAGACAGCAATGATCCGAGCTGAGGCGCTGGTGAGCGACGCCGGCAAAAGCGGTGTCGAGAACGCCAACTTCTGGCGGCAGCAAGCACTCGCCGCGACCCGGTGTCTGCTTCACGCTGCCGCCCTGGACAATCGGTGTGCGTCGGACCTGTACCGCTGGTTTCACTCCGCTCCCGGAGCGAAGGAGGCGGTGACCATCTTGACTTCACACCCGGCAGCGACTCCTGGCTGGGAGCGAGCGCTCGACGCGATCATCGGATCAGACCAGAGGACGAGAGACTCGGTGTGGGCCATGGTCGCCAACACTTTCGCCCCGCTGGCCGACCCAGCAGTGCTCTCAGCGGTGAGTCCCGACACTGGCCACGAGTTCGACCCGGTGGCGTTCTTGGCGATGAGAGGGACGCTGTTTCTCATGGGAACCTCCGCCGGGGCGTCGGCGACGGCGACGCTCGTCGCCGCGCTCATCGAGGACGTGATCGACGCCGCACGCCGGCTGGCGTCAACTTCGGCAGGACAACGCCTCGACCCGCCTGTGGCGCTCATCCTCGACGAGGCCGCCAACTATCCGCTGCCCTCTCTGCCATCGCTCATGAGTGAAGGCGGCGGCTCCGGCATCACCACGATGGCCGTCCTACAGTCGCTCTCCCAGGCGCGGGACCGCTGGGGGCGGGAAGCGGCAGGTTCCATCTGGGACTCGGCGATCGTCAAGATCGTGCTCGGAGGCTCCGGGAACGCGGACGACCTGGCAGACCTCTCTCGACTGATCGGCGAGAAGCAGACGACGGAATGGTCGCACACCATGCAGCCAGGGCAGGGCGGCCGTTCGGCTTCGTCATCGACGAGGTGGCGCCCCATCCTCGAGCCGTCCGAGATACGGCGACTGCCGATCGGCCACGGGCTGCTCCTCCTTCGATCTGCTCAGCCGATGATGATGAAGCTCCACCCGTGGACATCCCGCCGGGACGCCAAGACGCTCGCCGCCGCACGACTCGCCTTCGAACGGCCAGCGACGGATGAGCCTCCGGGCCGGTCAGCGTGAGCCTCACTGGCGACAGCGGTCAGCAGGACGTGCCCGGGCTGAAGCTCGGCGGTCTCGACCCGATCTTCGACGCGTTTGACATGGGCGAGATCGACGACGTCCCCGCAGCCACGCACTGGCCGGACATTCCGCCGGCCGACGTGCCCGATCGATGGGACGAACTACGTGGGTGGGTCGAGCAGCTTCAAAGCCGCTTTGCCCACCTCGATCACCATGTCATCCCGCGCTGCTGGTGGCGGCATAACGAGCATGTCGAGGCGCTCTCCGCCCTACGGGATCACGAACTCGTCAGCTTCGCCGAAACCGCCCCCGCAACGGCACCGGTCGACTGGTTCCGGGCCTTGCGCGACATCGCCGCGTTGCTGCGATCGTGGACCGGCGAGCTGTCGTGCGGTGCCGATCACAAGGATTCGGCTGCCGCGCCGAGTGGTCCGCTCGATGAGGAATGGGAGGCGTTCGTGCAGGGGGACCTCGAAGAACGGATCCGGGGGTCTGACCGTGTTGATGGGTCCCCTGACCCCGCATGACAGCCCTCCGACAACAAGCCCTGCGACCATTGACGGGATGGAGCGCTCGTCCGAGTCAACTGTCACGTCCCGTGACGGGACCTCGATCGGCTACTACCGCATGGGCACCGGTCCTGGACTAATCCTCGTTCACGGCGCAGGACAGACGGCGGAGAGCTTCCGAGCGCTTGCAAGGGACTTGTCGCCGGACTTCACCATCTACGTCCCGGATCGCCGGGGCCGGGGAATGAGCCCGTCGTACGGAGCGTTCCGGGGACTCCGGAGTGAGATGGACGACCTGAGCGCCCTCTTGGATACGACGAGAGCCCGGTATGTATTCGGTCTCAGCGCTGGAGCTGTGATCGCGATCGAGACCGCATTGGCTCGGCCAGAGATCGCGAGGCTTGCGCTATACGAGCCGCCCTTGTCCTTCGATGGCGTCGTGCACGGGGCCTGGGCTCCTAAGTACGAGCGCGAGCTAGCCGCCGGCAGACCTGGCAGGGCTCTCGTCGCAGTCCTCAAAGGGACTTCAGATCGAACCGCGTTCCGGTTCATGCCGGGTTTCGTTCTGGGGCCTGTGCTGGACTTCATCATCAAGCACACCGGAGAGCAGCCGGTGCAGGCGGGCAACTTCTCCCCGAGAGAAATCATCCGGGTGTGGCTACTTTTCGACGACTCGAAAGTCCCTGTTCAGGGGGTAATTCTGGGCACGTGAGGCCGCCCCTTAGGGGTCCTAAACCCCGGGATATCGCCGGCGCGGCCTGATATCCCGGGGTT
>JAJYWG010000265.1 GCA_021791615.1 Actinomycetes bacterium | reverse complement strand
GGAACCCACGGTAACACCCTTTGTCGACAATCAGGTTAGGGAAATGTCGCAGCGGGATTGCTGGTCCGCTCTGCCGTTGCTTCTCTACCTCGTTAGCGGATGAGGCCGGCCGGACCCTTTCCTGAGGTAACTGTTCAGTAGGTAGCGCGCGCGGAGCGCGCGACTATCCACCACTCAACGCGCGCGGTTGGTCATACTTGTTATGTGGCTGGTACCGACCGGGTCGAGGAGCTGGTTTCCGAGAACAGTTCTTTGGCGGCGGAGAACGCCCGGCTGGCGGGCGAGAACGAGCAGCTGCGAAGGTCGGTCCAAAAGCTCGAGGCCAAGGTGGTCGAGCTGGAGGCCAAACTGGGCCAGAGCTCGGGGAACTCTTCGGCGCCGCCGTCGCGTGACCCGGCCGCCGAGCGCGCCCGTCAGGCCGAGGAGCGGGCCGAGCGCCAGCGCCGGGCGGGCGGGGCCAAACGTAAGCGGGGCAAGCAGAAGGGGGCCAAAGGCTTTGGCCTCCAGATGAGCGCCAACCCCGACGTCGTCGTCCCCCATTGGCCGAGCAGTTGCGAGGCCTGCGGCGGTGCTCTCGGCGAAGACGCTGAGGAGGGCTACAGCGCCCGCCAGGTGGTCGACGTCCCCCCGGTCACCCCGACTGTGACCGAGCACCGGGCCTACCGCTGCCGCTGTAGCTGCGGGCACCTGACCTCTGGGTCGTTCCCGGAGGGCGTGCGGGCGCCGGTCAGCTACGGCAGGCGGGCAAAGGCGATAGTGGCCTACCTGCTCGGCCGTCAGCACTTGCCCGGCCGGCGCGTCGCCGAGGCCATGGAGGACCTGTTCGGGCTGAAGATATCGACCGGGGCTATAGACGCCGTCTACTCCGAGGCCTCGCGCCGCCTAAACGGGTTCATCGTCGCCCTGGTGGTGTTCTTGCACACCCTGCCGGTCCTCCACGTGGACGAGACGAGCGACCGGGTGGGCACCAAGACCTGCTGGATGCACGTGGCCTCCAGCAGGCTATATACCTTGATCCACGCCTCGGTGACAAGAGGCGAGGCTGCGATCGACGAGGCGGGGGTGCTGAGGGGCTACCGGGGGGTGGTCGTGCACGACCGCCTGGCCATGTACTGGAAGTTGAAGGCAAAACATGCAGTTTGCGGGGCCCACCTGCTCCGCGACCTTGCCAAGGTGGCGGCGGTGGCCACCCAGGCCGCCTGGGCGACCGGGCTCGCGGCGCTGTTGGTCGAGATAAATACCGCCTGTGGCTCAGCACGCGAGCGCGGCCTAAAGTCACTGGGCCCGAGCGTGCAACGGGCGTTCGCCGCTCGCTACGACGCCTTGGTCGCCCAGGGCCTTGCCGCCAACCCCGACCCCCCTCCCGGAAAAGAGCGGGACTACTACCAGCGCAAGTCGGCCAACCTGGCGACCGCCTTTGCCAAGCACCGCCGGCCCATCCTCAGGTTCATGTACGACCTGCAGACCCCCATGACCAACAACCAGGGGGAGCGCGACCTCAGGCCCACGAAGTTACATAGGAAAATCAGCGGCTGTTTCCGTAGCCAGCACGGTGCCGAGCGCTTCGCCCACCTACGCAGCTACCTCTCAACAACACGCAAGAACGGCGTACCGGCCATCACCGCACTTGTCGACCTGTTCGACGGCCACCCGTGGATGCCGCCCTCGCCCTCGGCGACCTGAACACTTACCTCAGGTCGGTGTGCTTGTGCGTGAGCTTGTTGCGCTTGAGGCTGGCCTCCTCAGCGAGCGCCACGATGTCCAGGCTCCCTGAGGACCGCAGGGGCGTCCCGGCGAAGAGCCGTTCCATCGCGGCGAGGATTGCTTGGCGTTCCTCCTCGTCGGTCATGGCGAGCGCTGGTCTTTGTGGTGTGCCGGGACGATCCTGGTCTGCTCGTGCCGGTGGACGATCTGCCGCAGCGTGTTGACGCGCTGGGTCAGCCGTTCGCGCAGCGGGGTCGGGCTGAGGGGGTTGGCGGCTTCCTCCGCCAGGTTCGCTATCTCGGTGCGTAGGGAGCTGATGTGCGTGTCGGTTCGAGCGATGTTGGCGCATGCGGGGTTGCAGCGGTCTATCGCCGGAGAGGAACGCGCAGCTCGCTTCGCACTCCGTTCGGGATGGCACAACGCCTTGGCGGGGTCGTAGTTGCAGGTGAGGAAGGCCTGTGGGTTGTCGTAGACGTTGAACTCCGACTCGTCGAACAGCGCCTCAGCTTGCCTGGGCGTGAGGAACCTGCCCCCGAAGCGGACCCGGGCATCGCGCGCTGCTCGGATCAGGCGCCCAGCTGCCGGTCCCGATACTCCTTCTCCGCGTCCAAGACCCTCGGCGAGGGTATCGAGGTGGTCTGCCATAGCTCGGGCGGTTTCTATGTCGAGTACCCGACGCAGGCCCTGGCGTGCCCTGCCGGAGTAGCCCTCGGCGACCGCCGAGGCCCGAAGGTGCCCGTATTGGGTGGCCAGGGCGATGCGTCCCCCGGGTAGGCGTGCGATGTGCCAGGCGATGGTCCTGCGGAACCGGCTGACCACGACGTCGCCGTCGGGGTCGTCGGGGATGCGCTCGGCGGCCAGCCCGTTTGCGTCGGCGTAGGTGTTGACCCAGTCGATGAACGTCGCGATGCGCTGGTTGGCTCCCCCAGGGGTCAGCGCGTCACCGGTCCGGCGCCGGCGCCCACTGGTGCCGGTGGTCCACGGCACCTTCGCCGGGAACAACAGCGGGCCCTCGACGATGCGCTCGAGGACCCGGACCGCTCGGGCGACGGGTGGGACCACGGTCCAGGGAACTTTCCGTTCGGCGCCGGCGGGGGCGGGCCTGCCGTCGGGGTCGCGGGCACCTTTGAAGAACAGGCCGTGCAGCTCGTAGCGCACAGCTCCGGTGCCGTCATCGGCCGGCTCGGGGCAGCAGCCGGCCCGAAGCTCCAGTACCTCCCCCGGACGGGCCCCGCTCAGGTAGAGGGTCACGATGAGGCACGCGGTCGCTAGGCGCGTCATCAGGATCGGCGCCTCATGGAAGTCGATCGAGGGTTTCCACGGCCTGCCGTGGAGCAGGCCCCGCACCGGTGTGGGAAGCGGGGTGTTGAGACTGAGCGGTGGCTTGCCTTCGCCAAGCTTGCCGGCCTCGTAGGTGACGTGCCGGAGGCTCGTGTCGAACCGGCCGGCCAGGTAGCGCGCCGCCAGGCCGGGCCTGCCCCGGGCGATCCCACCCGGGAGGGCACCGTCTTTTGTCAGGCAGCGATCGAAGAACGCACGAAGCGGGACGGTAGCGGCAGGATTGGGGCGCTGACGGACGCGACCGACCAGCCCCTGGTGCTCCTCCGATGCGGCGATGATGTCGTCGGCGAAGTCTTCCACGAAGCGCATGGCCCAGATGAGCAGCGGCGACATGACGGCGGGATGGATCGCTGCGGTCGTGTTCTCGTTGTGGTCGGCGGTTGCGGGCAGGTAGTGGCGCATCCCCACGGTCTCCCACGCAGGCATCGGGATGCGGTCCCCGGCCGGCAGGTGAGGCGCGAACCCCCACAGCAGGCTCACCGAATAGAGGGCGTCCTGGCGGATAGCGGTCGACCATGGGCGTACGCCAACGTGGGCGGCGTAGTCGACGAGGTCCTCCCCACTGACCTCGCCCAGCGCGCTCACTCCTCGATCGGTGAGCCAGCTGGCGAACCTGCGCCAGCCGAGAAACCACGCCGCCATCGTGGCTGGCCGGGGCCACTCAACTCGCCGTGTCGCCGAGCGCTCGAGTAGCGCCGACGGGGTAGGCAAGTTGACCAGTGCCCACCCGGCACGCCGGAACGAGGCCCGCAGGGCCAGCGGGAAGAGCTCCCAGTTCACCACCTGGCTGGGCTCGGTGCTCCGCTGGCTCAGGGTGGATAGATACCACCGCGAGTCGCCGAAGCGCGACAGCTCCTCAAGGCGGGCGCCGTCTGGCAGACGTTCGGGCCTTGCGAACGGCTCGTCGTCGTGCAGGTGCCAGCCCTCGCCGGGGTGCCGGGGAGCGTCCGGCCGGGAGCTCACGCGTCGAGTCTTCTGCGAACCAGCCGGTCGATGAGCTGGCGGTCGGTGACGGTGAGCAGGCGGGCGGCGGCGGCCTGCTCGGCGGAGGTTGTGTGGGTGGCAAGCAAGTGGTGCAGCCGGAGGAAATGTTCGCGCCAGTCCTGGTCCCACACGCCCGGCGAGACCGTGCCCCGTAACTCGTCGAGTGCTTGGTGCAGGTAGACAAGGCGCGGCAGGTGGCGGCGGGTCGCAACGGCGTTCGCACAGCGCAAGCACCACAGGAACGACGCCGTGCAGGGCCCGCCTCCGTCGGTGAAGGGGCTGTGAGAGAAGTCCGTGCAGGCCGCGGCGGCCGTGTCGAGATACCCGGCGCGGATCGCCGCGGCAAGCTCCGGATGGTCGGAGAGCTCGATGAGCTCCTTTGCGTCATCGCCGAGCACCATGCGCATGGTCACGATCCCCTGAGCGTGATCTATAGCGTCGTTGAGCCCGGCGGCGACCGTCTGGGCGGCTTCGCCGCGAGTGGCCGGGTCGGGTAGGAGATAGACCGACTCATGCGTGCGCTGGGTGTTCTGTGCCGGCTCCTTGCGGACCAAGACCTGCACGGTGCGCCGCAGCCGCCGCAAGCTCACCTGGTCGGGCTGGCCGTCAGGGGTGGTGAGCTTGGCCTCGGCAGCCCATCGCGCGCTCCCTGTTATCGGCACGCCCAGACAGAACAGGTTGTCGGGCGCACACGCGCGTCGGCTGACCAGGAGCTGATCGGTCGCCCTGCCGAGAAGCGCCAGGGTCTGTCGAGCGAGCTCGGTGGCTTCGATCGCCCGCGTCATCAACCGCCCCGTCGTGCCAGGCCCGGT
>JAJYWG010000086.1 GCA_021791615.1 Actinomycetes bacterium | reverse complement strand
TCTGAACGGAGTGCCTCGCGCGGGCTCATCCAACGCCGCATGCCACCAACATGCCTCTCCACCAGGTCACGCGGCGGCTTCTGTGAACTAGATGCTGCAACTTCTGTGAACTAGATTTGGTCGGGGAGGGGGGACTTGAACCCCCGACTTCCTGCCCCCAAAGCAGGCGCGCTGCCATCTGCGCCACTCCCCGCGACTTTGACGACCAGTGGCATCGTAGCCTGAACGGACACGTCTTCGAACGGCGACGTTCGCAGGCGGTGTGGTAAAGCGCACGGTGCACCGGGACGGCGCACCGTGCGCTCTCAGGACTTCTTGCCCAGTATCCGGTTCATCTTCGTGCCACAGGTAGGGCAGGCTCCCTGAGCAGCCCGGCGCCCGTTCGCAAGCTCGACCTCGTGCCCGTCGAACTTGCGCTTCTCGCGGCACTTCACGCAGTAGCCCTCGTACTCCGCCATTTCGACTCCTCTCGACGCTGATGGTCACCAGGTCTCTTGGGGGCGACCCCCGAATCCGAGACGGCACGACGCTACCTTGGGGCTGGGCACGAATGGGGGATGGTCGGACCCGGGGCGCCCACCCTCATCGCGAGCCAACCCGGCGAATTCCCGAGGCGGCCAGGTCGGCAAGAGGGCCGAGTGGAGCGCCCCGGCTCCGACAGGCGGGCTTTCAGGCGGCAGTCGAGGACCGTTAGGTGCCAGGAGGAAAGCCCGGCGGGGTTTCAAGCGGGAGAGAGGGCGTGGGGGCCGCGGCCGGTGTCGTAGCGGACGGAGCTTCGAGCATGCGGTGCACGTCACCGGGCAACAGCGGCGGGCTGAAAAAGAACCCCTGGGCCGTCGTGCAGCCCCGCTGGAGCAGGACGCGGCTCTGGTGGGCGTTCTCCACCCCTTCAGCCACGCAGTCGAGGCCGAGCTTGTCAGCCATGCCGATGATCGCAGAGGCCAGGGCATTCAGCTCATCGGAAGGACCGAGGATCTGGACGAAGGATCGATCGATCTTGAGGGTGCTCACCGGAAAGGCCGCGACCTGCTGGAGGGAGGAGGTACCCGTACCGAAGTCGTCGACGGAGAACCGGACGCCGTGCTCGCGCAGGCGGTCAGCAGCGGATCGCATGACTCCGTCCTCGTCGATCGCTACACGCTCGGTGATCTCCACTTCGAACAGTTCCGGATCGATGGTGCTCTCTGCCAGCGCCCCGATGACGGTGTCGGTGAAATTGGGGTCGAGGAGGTCGCGGCCCGAGACGTTGACAGACATGCGCAACGGGGGAAGGCCGCCGTCCAGCCAGGTTCTCATCTGCCGGGCTGCTTCTCGGATCACAAATGCATCGATGCCTACGATGACGTCGCTCTCCTCGGCCAAGGGGATGAACTGGGACGGCTCGAGGACGCCCTTCACCGGATGCCGCCACCTGACAAGCGCCTCGACCCCTACGACGTCGTTGGTCTGGAGGTCAATGTAGGGCTGGTAGAGGACGAACAGCTCGTTGCGCTCCACAGCGTGCCGCAGATCGGTTTCCAATTGCGACGCGTCGGCGATCTTCCCTTGTTCTACCTGGGGAGCAAAGACGGTGTAGGTGTTGCGGCCCCTGCTCTTGGACTGGTACATGGCCTCGTCTGCGTGGCTGAGGAGGTCGTCGTACGTCTGTCCGTGCTCGGGGAAGACTGAGATGCCGATGCTCGCCGAGGTGTAGACCTCGATGCCAGCAATGACGTAGGGCTCGTGAAGGCGGTCGAGCATTCGCTGGGCGAGCTGTCGGATGCTCGCCGTGTCGGCCAGCCCGGGAAGGAGAACGGCGAATTCGTCTCCACCGAGACGCGCAACGGTGTCTGGACGTCTGACCACCTCGCGAAGGCGCTCGGCCACCTGGCGGATCAGATCGTCTCCTGCAGCGTGGCCCAGCGTGTCATTCACTCTCTTGAACCGATCGAGGTCCACGAAGAACATCGACGATGGTTCCCCGACCCGTTTGGCCCGCTCGATCTCCTGGTGCACCCGGTCTTCGAGGAGGCGACGATTCGGAAGGCCGGTGAGGGAGTCGTGCCACGCCAGATGACCGACTTGCTCGAGGAGCCAGGCGTTCTGGAACGCCGTCACCGCCTGGTCGGCCAACGCGCGGAGGCGCTCTTGGAGGTCCCGGTCGGATCGAGGGTCAGCGCGGGGAGGGTTGAAGAACTCGGCAGCCACGATGCCGAGGAATTCCTCGTCGCTGAAGAGGGGGGTCATGATGCTCACGTTGGTTCCGAAGCGATCCAGAAGGTCACGCAGGTACGCATCGTCGGTGGTGCGGTCGATCACGACAAGATCCCGGGAGCTCATGAGGGTCTGGATCATGGGCGTGTCGTCGGCCGAGATGGTGAACTCCTCGCCCTCGACCGGCGTTTCGTTGAGGAAGTCCACTTCCATCTCGACATCGAAGACGATGTGCTCCTCGGCGGCCGGGGCGGGCACCACCATGCCTTCGGTCTGCTCGCTGACGATCGACGCCCCCGAGATCGCTTTCACCGTCAATTTCCGGTCGAAGGGGTCCCACAGGAGCACCGACGCGCGCTCGCACTGGGCGACGGCCGGCACCGTATCGGCGAGGGTCTGGGACACCTCGTCGGAAGTCCCTACGTGCGACAGCGCCCGGGAGAAGTCGAGGAGCGCCCGGGCCGTGGCGGACGATCTGCGCGACTCGGCAAGGGAGGTCACGAGATCGAGCGCCGTCGCGGCGTAGTTCGCGTAGAGCGAGAACATCTCGCGCTCACGCTCCATGAACCGCATCCCCGGCGGGTAGACGGCGGCGATCCGACCGTAGCGCTGGCGTGACGAGACGATGTCGACGATGAGCCGGGATCCTCCTGCGTCGTCGGGGTACGGCTGCCAGAGATCGGCAGCAAGCGCTCGCGCCTCGTCCTCGGCGAAGCCGTGGTGGTGAAGGTGAAGGGGCTCTTCGGGGGAGGTCTGTACCACGAGCAGGTAGCGCGGAGCGTTTACCGCGCCCGCTGCGCGGCGGGTGATGCTTGCCAGGAGCTCAGGAAGATCTTCTCCAGACAGCAGGTCGGCAGCGGTGCTGAACACCTCCTCGAGCCGCTCGCCCATCTGGCGTAGCTGCTCTTCGAGCATGGAGATCCGCGTGTCGGCGTCGATGTCCAGCTCCGAGCGTGCTTCGACGACTCCCTGCTGGCTCCAGGCCATCGAGAACAGGCTGGTCCTTTCGTCGACGAACGAGCTCCACTGCCGAGCTTCCCAGGCCACGCTGTACAGGCAGAAGCGGCCTCCCCTCGCCTGGCATTCGGTCTCGGTCACGACGGCTGGCACCAGGCCGAACAGGACCGGGACCTGGGAGAGCAGCCCTTTGGTGAATTCGCACAGGTACACGTGGCGGGCGAACCCCGGTCGCGTGCGAGCCTGCACGACGGCATGTGCATCGCCGACTTCGAGCGGCTCGATCGAGGAGACGGTGGTGAACTTCGCTGCAGCCGCGGTGACGTTGCGCAGGAGCTCAGCCGGCGAGCCGAGGGATCGCAGGAGGTTTGCCACGTCGGTCCCGTCATGCTGACGGAGCATCTCCTCGCCGACGTGCCGTCCGATGTCGGGATCACCGGTGACCTGGCTGGCGGCGTGGAGCAGGGCAATGGCCTCTTCGTGGGTGCTCCAGCTCCTGGGATCCTCGAGCACCTGGACCGGCCGTCGCTCCCCCGCAGCAAACAGCAGCTGCGCCACGCCCGGCTCACCGGCCCTGCTGCGCACAAGCCGAACGATCACGCTGGTCACGGCTCCGGAGATGTCTTGAGGGGCTGCGGTTGCTCCCGCCGCTCCAGCCACGCTCATGGGAACACCTCCCCGGTTGCTTTGCCCCCTCGATCCTGGGGAAAGTGTACCCGCAGACCAGCGGGGCGCGCTGAGCGCAGATCCGGGAGATCGCTTTCAGACCCGTGCGTGCCGTCTTGCGCTCGACCGGCAGCGAGCGTGGACCGGGCGAGGCGACCGGCCCGGTACAGTAGGTGCTTCCGTATGAAAGCCACGTCCGCCCCGCTGGATGGGAACAAGGTCCGCCTCACGGTGGAAGTCGACGAGCCAGAGGTCGAGCGCGTGCTGGCCGAGGCAGTGCGCACCATCGGCCGCCAGCTACGGGTGCCGGGCTTCCGTCCGGGGCGGGTGCCTCGCCAAGTCCTCGAAGCTCGTGTTGGCGGGGCCGCGGCACTTCGCGCAGAAGCACTGCGGGAAGCGATCCCGGAGTTCTATTCCCGGGCCCTCAGCGACACCCAGGTCGACCCGATCGCTCCTCCGGAAGTCGACATCACCTCGGGGGCAGAGAGCGGCTCGTTCTCGTTCGACGCAATCGTCGCCGTCCGTCCCGTCGTGGCGATCCCCGGCTACGCAGGGCTGAGTGTGACGGTCCCACGGGTCGAGGTGAGCGACGAAGAGGTGGATGCCCAGCTCGATCGGATGCGAGAGACCGAGGCCGAGCTGGTCGACGTGGAGCGCCCGGCTGCCGACCATGACGTGGTGACCATCGATCTTCAGCCGATCAGTGCACCGGAGGGCGAGCCCGGCCCCGACGCCGGGGGGCTTGTGGATTTCTCCTATGAAGTGGGATCGGAACGGCTTGTGCCCGGCCTGGACCACCAGGTCAGGGGTGCGAGACCAGGTGATGTGTTCGAGGTCGACGCCGAGCCAGACCGTGGATCGGCCGAGCCAGGTGCCGAGGTGGGTCCTGGGACACCCGCCATCGTACGACGATTCCGGGTGCTCGTGAAGGCGGTGCGCGAGAAGCAATTGCCTGCCCTCACCGACGAATGGGCGGCAGAGAGCTCAGAGTTCGTCACGGTCGATGAGCTGCGTGACGAGCTGAGGAGCCGGATCGCCGCCGTGAAGCGCGAACGGACCACGATGATGGCGCGCCAACGGTCTCTCGAGGCACTGGCCGAGCTGGTGGTCGACGACGAGATCCCCTCGATCCTCGTCCAGGACGAAGTGGAACGAAGGGTGCACGACTTGAGCCACCGCCTGGAGGAGCAGGGTATCGGGTTCGAGCGGTTCCTCCAGATGACGGGACGCACCGGTGAGGACCTCGTGACCCAGATCCGCTCGGAGTCGCACGCCATGGTGAAAGTCGACCTGGCACTGCGGGCTCTCGCTGAAGCCGAAGGGATCGAGGTGTCCGACGAGGCGATCACCGATCGGATCGACGCCATGGCGTCCTCGCTCGGCACCGAGGCCCGCAAGCTCCGTCGGCAGCTCGAGGACAGTGGCCGCATCGTCGCTCTGCGATCAGAGCTTCGCAAGGAGCTCGCATCAGAGTGGCTGTTCGATCATGTGGAGCTGTTCGACGAGAATGGGATTGAGGTGCCACGGGACGCGCTGGCACAAGAGGATGCGGGTACGCTGGAAGCAGTGGGTGGCGGCGCGTCGACCGACGTCTCACTCGAGCCGGGCAAAGGAGACGGACAATGAGCGACCACGGGTTGCGGGCAAGCAACTATCTCGTTCCGACCGTGGTGGAGTCGTCGAACCGCGGCGAGCGCGCCTACGACCTCTACTCGCGGCTCTTGAAGGATCGGATCATCTTTCTCGGGACGCCGATCGACGACACGGTGGCGAACCTCGTGTGCGCGCAGCTCTTGTTCCTCGAGTCTGAAGAGCCCGAGAAGGACATCCACCTCTACATCAACTCTCCTGGCGGAGACATCACCGCGTTGTTCGCCATCTATGACACGATGAAGTACATCAAGCCCGATGTCTCGACTTTTTGCTTCGGCCAGGCAGCCTCTGCCGCGGCGGTGCTCCTGGCGGCTGGCGCACCACACAAGCGCTTTGCCCTCCCGCACGCGCGCATCTTGCTGCACCAGCCGTTTGGTGGAGTCGAGGGGCAGGCCAGCGACATCGAGCTGCAGGCCAAAGAGATCCTGAGGATGCGGGACTTGCTCACCAAGATGCTGGCATCTGACACCGGGCAGCCGAATGAGAAGATCTCGAAGGACACCGACAGGGATTTCGTGATGACCGCCGATGAGGCGGTCGCGTACGGAGTGATCGACGAGGTGATCGTGGTGAGAGACGCTCCGTCGCTCGAAGCCGTGGGGGCGGCGTGAGCGCCCTGCTTGCAGCCTGGCACGCGAGGCCACCTTGGCGGCAGGAGTCGGCTTCGCCCATCGTCACCGGGGGGAGATGACAGCCAGTGGCGAAATTCGGTGAAGGCGGGGACCTGGTCAAGTGCAGCTTCTGTGGCAAGTCGCAGAAGCAGGTGAAGAAGCTGATCGCCGGTCCGGGAGTGTACATCTGTGATGAATGCATCGAATTGTGCAACGACATCATTGCCGAGGAATTCACCGAGTCAGCCGACCTGACCTTCGAAGACCTTCCCAAGCCTCGCGAGGTGTTCGATTTTCTCAACGACTATGTGGTCGGACAGGAGTACGCCAAGAAGATCCTCTCGGTCGCCGTCTACAACCACTACAAGAGGGTCCAGGCTGGCAAGGTCTCCGACGGGGACGGGGTCGAGCTGTCGAAGTCCAACATCCTGCTCCTCGGTCCGACGGGGTGCGGCAAGACCCTGCTCGCACAGACCTTGGCTCGGATGCTGAACGTCCCGTTCGCGATCGCGGACGCCACCGCTCTCACGGAGGCAGGGTACGTCGGTGAGGACGTCGAGAACATTCTTCTCAAGCTCATCCAGGCCGCCGATTACGACGTGAAGCGGGCGGAGACGGGGATCATCTATATCGACGAGATCGACAAGATCGCCCGCAAGAGCGAGAACCCCTCGATCACCCGGGACGTGTCGGGCGAGGGTGTGCAGCAGGCCTTGCTGAAGATCCTGGAGGGGACGACCGCTTCGGTGCCCCCACAGGGTGGCCGCAAGCACCCTCACCAGGAATTCATTCAGATCGACACGACCAACATCCTTTTCGTCTGCGGTGGTGCTTTCGCCGGTCTCGACAAGATCATCGAGAACCGGATCGGCCACAAGGGGATCGGCTTCAGATCCGAGGTGCATCAACGGGTTCGCCGCGACGATGCGGAGATCCTGCGCTTGGTCCTTCCCGAGGACCTCATGAAGTTCGGGCTCATTCCTGAGTTCATCGGCCGCCTGCCGGTCGTGGGAACGGTGAGCCAGCTCTACAAGGACGCGCTGATCCGGATTCTGGTGGAGCCCAAGAACGCGCTGGTCCGCCAGTACCAGCACGTGTTCGCTCTCGACGGCGTCGAGCTGGAGTTTGCAGAAGATGCGCTCGAGGCAGTGGCGGAACAGGCGTTGCTCCGCGGAGCGGGAGCTCGCGGGCTGCGGGCGATACTCGAAGAGGTGCTCTTGGATGTGATGTACGAGCTCCCGAGCCGCTCCGACGTCCGCAAGTGCGTCGTCGACCGAGCCGTGGTGCTCGACCACGTGAACCCGACGCTGGTCCCCGTCGACACCCCGCCTGCGAAACCCAGTCGCAGCCGCCGAGCTGCGTCCTGAGGTCCCCCGCTCTCTTTCCTGTGCGGTTCACCACCATGGCCGAGGCGGTGTCCTGGCTGGACGCCCATGTGGACCTCGAGTCCTCCGTCCCCAACCGGCGGGCGCTCCCTACGCTTTCTCGCATGCAGGAGCTGACTGGGCTCTTGGGTTCCCCCGAGAGGTCGTTCCCGGCAGTCCATGTGACCGGGACGAACGGCAAGGGGTCCACGGTCGCCCTGATCTCGAGCATTTTCGCAGAGCTCGGGTTTCGGGTGGGCACGTACACCAGTCCGAACTTGGAGCGGATCAACGAACGGATGGCAGTGGATGGGGCCCAGGTGGAGGACTCGGTCTTTGTCGAGCTCATGAACGTCGTTGCTGCCGCCGAGGCCTCCATGAGCGAGCGAGCAACCCGTTTCGAGCTGCTCACCGGCGCTGCGCTTCGATGGTTCTCGGATGAAGCGGTCGACGTAGCGGTGGTCGAAGTGGGCCTTGGGGGTTCGTGGGACAGCACGAACGTGGTCGACGGTCGGGTCGCCGTGCTCACGAACGTGAGCTATGACCACACCGATGTGCTCGGTCCGACGTTGGAAGGTATCGCTCGGGACAAGAGCGGGATCATCAAACCTGGCAGCTCGGTCGTGATCGGTGAGACCGCTCCTTCGCTGGTGGGCATCATGGAGGACGCGGCCACCAACGTCGGGGCGGGACCTACCTGGGCGCGTGGCCGTGAGTTCGATTGCGTCCGGAACCTTCCAGCCGTTGGAGGGAGATTGGTGGACGTATCGACTCCTCTTGGAGCCCACGAGGACATCATGGTCCCACTCCATGGCCGCCATCAGGGGCTGAACGCCTCGTGTGCCATCGCTGCCTCTGAGGCATTCCTCGGGGCTTCCTTGACCGAAGACGTCCTGGCGAACGCGCTGGGATCGGTAGCTGTGCCCGGTCGGCTCGAAGTCGTGGGAAGGCACCCGCTGTGCCTCGTCGACGGCGCGCACAATGTCGCCGGCATGGACGCGTTGGCAACTGCCCTGCGCGAGGAGTTCGCCGTGCCGGGGGACCGAGTGGCGGTGGTGGGAATGCTCGGAGGGCGGGATCCAATTGCGATGCTCGAACCACTTCGCGCAGCCGGCGTCGAACGCGTCGTCGCATGTGCCCCGCGCTCTCCGCGGGCGATCAGCTCGAAGGCGGTGGCCGATGCGGCGAGAGCCGTGGGGCAGGCAGCTTCGACCGAAGAGAGTGTCGCCGGAGCCATTTCGGCGGTGCTCGCGACTTTGGGAAGCGACGGTCTCTTGGTGACGGCCGGCTCTCTCTATGTGGTCGGGGAGGCTCGGTCCTACTTTCTCGACCGGGTGCAGTCTCCGGACTGAACGCGTGGCCAATGTTCGTCAGTGGCGCGGTGCTACGCTCAACGCCCCATGAGCCGCACCCTCGTGATCGTGAAGCCCGACGGCGTCGAGCGGCGCCTTGCCGGGGAGATCTTGACCCGGTTGGAGCGCAAGGGCTTGCGCTTGGTTGCCGGCGACATCAGGCAGATTGACCGCGACTTGGCGGGTCGCCACTACGCTGAGCACGTTGGCAAGCCGTTCTACGACGAACTGGTTGCCTTCATCACGCGTGCTCCCTCGCTGGTCCTTGTCGTGGAAGGTCCTGGCGAGGACACCTACGCCGTCGTGAGGGCTCTCATGGGCTCCACCAATCCCACCGCGGCTGCGCCCGGGACGATCAGGGGCGACTTGGCACTTGAAGTGACCGAGAACCTGATCCATGGCTCGGACTCCCCGGAGTCCGCAGCTCGGGAGATCGAGTTGTTCTTTCCCGGCCTGGTCTGAGGTCACTCCCGAGGTCGGGTCCTCGGTCCGGAATTTTCGTCCGGGGCCTCGGTCGGGGATTTCCGTTCGCTGGGGATCGCCGGTGGCTGTCCACCGGCTCCGCATCGTCTTGGGGCATGCCTGGGTGTGCCCGGGGTACCCCGGGGGCACACGCACGAGGAGCGACGGCGCTCTTGTGCCACTGGGTGTTTTCCCCTAACCTTTGGTCGGCACATCGCCGGGACGTGTGTGGCCGGTCGGATGAGTAGCCCTTTTCGCATTCGAGAGGAATGACGGTGTGATGGCAGACAATCGCCTCAATCTTTTGGGCCGTGATATGGCCGTTGACTTGGGAACCGCCAATACGCTGGTCTATGTCCGTGGCCGTGGGATCGTGTTGAACGAACCGTCCGTGGTGGCCGTGGACGTCAAGGATGGCAGGCCGTTGGCTGTCGGCGCCGAAGCGAAGCGGATGATCGGGCGTACGCCCAGCAATATCCAGGCGATCCGACCTCTGAAAGACGGAGTGATCGCGGACTTCGAGATCTGCGAGAAGATGCTCCGCTACTTCATCCACCGCGTCCATCAGCGGAGGTTTGCCAAGCCTCGGATGGTCATCTGCGTCCCGTCAGGGATTACCGGGGTCGAGCAGCGAGCCGTCATGGAGGCTGCCGAGTATGCCGGTGCCCGTAAGGCCTACATCATCGAGGAGCCGATGGCAGCAGCCATCGGGGCGGGCCTGCCGGTGCACGAGCCCACGGGCAACATGGTGGTCGACATCGGCGGAGGTACGACCGAAGTGGCTGTCATCTCTCTTGGTGGCATTGTGACGAGCCAGTCGGTGAGGATCGGTGGCGACGAGCTGGACGAGGCGATTGTCTCGTTCGTGAAAAAGGAGTTCAGCTTGGCGTTGGGCGAGCGCACGGCCGAAGAGATCAAGATCGCCCTGGGTTCTGCGTACCCGCTGGAGGAGGAGTTGCACGCCGAGATCCGCGGTCGAGACCTCGTGACCGGCCTCCCCAAGACGGTCGTTGTCTCCACCGAGGAGATCCGTCACGCGATCGACGAGCCGGTCTCTTCGATCGTCGACGCCGTGAAGGTCACCTTGGACCGGACTCCTCCCGAGCTTGCTGCGGACATCATGGAGCAGGGCATCGTTCTTACGGGTGGTGGGGCCTTGCTTCACGGCCTCGACTCCAGGCTGCAGCACGAGACTGGAATGCCGATCGTAGTTGCTCGCGATCCGCTCAATTGCGTGGCTGTGGGAAGCGGTCAGTGTCTTGAGGAGTTCGAAGCGCTGAAGCGAGTGCTCATCACGTCCGCCTCGCGCTGACCGGGTGAGCGGGTGACCTGAGGCCAGGTGGCGAAAGCACGGCGGCGATCACGCCGGACGCTGACCACGCTGGTGGTCTTGGTGCTCATCTCGGTGAGCGTGATCACCTTGGACCAGTCCGGTCGGACCCATTCTCTTGCATCCGGCGTGAAGTCGCTTGCGAGCGATGTGTTCTCACCGCTCAGATCAGGCGTCAATGCCGTGCTGGATCCCATCGGCAACTTCTTCGCCGGTGCGGTCGACTATGGGGCCTTGCAGCAAGAGAACCGAAAGCTCCAGTCGATGCTCGGCCAGCTCCGCATGCAGCTCGACCAAAGGTCTTTCGACGCAAAGCAGATGGCAGAGCTCGAGAAGCTCTTGGCGATGGAGAAGCTTCCATACCTCAATAGCTTGTCGACGGTGATGGCTGCGACCGTGGGGGTCGGGACATCCAACTTCGCTGCAACTATCCGGATCGACAAGGGTCGTTCGGAGGGGGTTGCGCTGGATGATCCCGTCGTGGGTGCAGGAGGCCTCGTGGGGCAAGTCGTAGAGGCCAATCACTCGACATCGGTAGTCCGTCTCGTAACCGATGGGCTGTCGCGAGTGGGAGTGACGTTTGGCGCTTCAGCCGCGGCGACGGTGATCGGCCGGGGCGTAGGTGCCCCGATGTCAGCCGAGCTCGTCACTACGGGCGTCAAACTGCATCGTGGCGAGCTGCTCTCGACGAGCAGTCTCCTCGGGGGAGAGTTCCCGCCTGGCATCCCCGTGGCTACTGCGAAGGCGTCGGGAATGTCGACCAGCACCGGTCAAGCATCTGTCGAGGTGCAACCGGTCGCAAACTTGAGCGACCTGGCTTATGTGTACGTAGTCCAGTGGAGCCCGACACTGTGAGATCAGCGACTCGTCCTGCTCGCTCACTGGCGTGTTCGTGCTGTACGAAGGGGTGTGAGCGGTGAGCCTCGGCAAGTTGACTCGCATCGTTCTTTTGGTGGTGGTCACCCTCATCATCCAGTCGACTATCGGACTGGACGTACGCATTGCCGGAGCTCACCCCGATCTCATGCTGTTGCTCCCGATCGTCTTCGGAATTGCGGGTGGCCCTGAGGATGGAGCGCTCGTGGGCTTCCTGGCCGGGATGGCGGCCGATCTCCTTCTCCCTACCCCGCTGGGTCTCTCAGCTCTGGTCGACTGCCTTGTGGGGTTCGCGGTGGGCGCCAGTACCGGGACGCTCACGTTGGAGATCTGGTGGATCCCACCTTTCATAGGCGTGGCCGGCAGCGTGGTCGGGGTGCTGGCATATGCCGTGCTTGGAGCGGTGCTGGGTGATCCTCAGTTTCTTCGCGTCGACCTGGTGGCGATTGTCGCGGTCGTCGCCGTCACGAACGGCGTGCTCGCGAACGCAGCGGCTCGCGCTGCCCGTTGGGCGCTGGGTCCGACTTCCAGCGATCATGACCGTCTGTCGTTCGCAGGAAGGAAGAAGTGGTGACGAACGCGCACATGCCCGCCGGATCTTGTCCGCGAAGCGCTCTAGCATAGGGATCTCGTGGAATCACTCTGGCCCCTGATCGAGCCGTTGCTGGCTGGCGTTGCGAAACCAGCGCGCTACATCGGAGGTGAGATGGGGGCGCGCGTCCCCGTGCATCAATCCGGAAAGGTCGCTTGGCTCCTGGTCTACCCCGATACCTATGAGATCGGGCTTCCAAACCAAGGCCTTCAGATTCTTTACGAGATCCTGAACGAGCGTGACGACGCGCTTGCCGAGAGGGCGTACGCCCCATGGATCGACATGGAAGGTGCCATGAGGGCCAGCGGGGTTCCGCTGTTCTCGCTCGAGAACCATTTGCCAGCTCGAAGCTTCGACGTGATCGCGTTCAACCTTTCTGCCGAGCTCGTCTATACCAACGTCCTGAATTTGCTGGATCTCGCTGGGATGCCAGTGCGATCGGCTGATCGTGGGGTGGATGATCCGCTGGTCATCGCCGGAGGTCACTGCGCGTACAACCCTGAGCCGCTGGCCGATTTCGTCGACGCGTTCGTCATCGGCGATGGGGAAGAGGTGGTCGGTGAGCTCACTCGAACGGTCGCCGAATGGCGGTACGGAGATCGAGGAATGCTCGGCCGCGAGGAGCTGGCGCGTTGCTTGGCTCAGGTTCCCGGCGTCTACGTACCGAGCCTCTATGAGTGCCGGTATGACGGCGATCGGCTGGTCGGCATTGAACCGGAGCATGGAGCGCCGGCCGAGGTGGTGAAGCGCTCGGTCGCAGACTTGGGCGACTGGCCGTATCCGAAGCACCAGCTTGTCCCGCTGACCGAGGTGGTTCACGATCGCCTGAACGTCGAGGTCTTCCGAGGCTGTACCCGCGGGTGCCGGTTCTGCCAGGCAGGGATGATCACTCGGCCGGTACGTGAGCGTCCGGCAGCTCAGGTGGCGGAGATGGTGCGTACGGGCCTTGAGGAGACCGGGTATGAAGAGGTTGCACTGACGTCGCTGTCGACGGCGGATTTTTCGGGGATCGAGGGCACCGTGCGCCAGATCATCGACGACCCGCAAAATGGTGGGCGGGTGTCGGTGAGCCTTCCGAGCCTTCGGGTGGACGCGTTCACGGTTGCCACGGCGGCGCAGATCCAAAAAGTCAGACGGACTGGGCTCACCTTCGCACCAGAAGGCGGCACGTGGCGCATGCGGCGTGTCATCAACAAGCTCATCACCGAAGAGGATTTGTACAGTGCCGTCGAAGCAGCTTTTGGACAGGGTTGGAGACGGGTGAAGCTGTACTTTCTGGTCGGGCTTCCCACCGAACAGGACGAAGACGTTGTCGCAATTGCGGAGCTTGGTCGCCGGTGCGTCGAGATCGGTCGTCGACACCATCGATCGGTGACGGTCGTGGCGTCCGTCGGTGGCTTCGTTCCAAAACCACACACTCCGTTCCAGTGGTTCGGTCAATGCTCCCGTGAGGAGCTGGCAAGGAAGATCTCTTTGCTGCGCGAGGCCGGCCGTGACGTTCGGGGCTTGACGATCCGGTGGCACGACCCCGATGCCACGACGGCTGAGGGCATTGCCAGCAGAGGTGACCGGCGGATCGGCCGGGTCATAGAGCGAGTCTGGAGAGCCGGCGGGACCTTTCAGGAGTGGTCAGAGCGCTTCGACTTGGCGCTGTGGCTGGATGCGTTGCGTGAGGAGGGGGTGTCGATCGATGACTTGGTGTACCGCGAACGATCACTCGACGAGCAACTTCCCTGGGAGCACATCTCCGCCGGGCTGCACCGAGACTTCCTTTGGGATGATTGGCAACAATCTCTTCGTGGGAGCGAGGTACTGGACTGTCGCTGGACGCCTTGCTACGACTGCGGCGCTTGCACGTCGCTCGGCGTCGAGCACGTGGTGGCATCGCCTGTGCCACCGGCCGGCGGGAGCCAGGGCACCGGGCAGGATCTCGGCCTGACGGAGGCGGTTCGGGTACCCGTACGCCTCGGCTCGAAGTCGGAACCTCCGACGCTGGTCGCGCGATGAGCTTTGAGCGGGCCACCATGGTCGTTCGGTTCCGATATTCGAAGCTGGGGAAGATCCGCTTTACCAGTCAGCGCGACGTCGCACGAATGTGGGAGAGGGCCTTGCGCAGGTGTCGAATGCCGGTGGATTGGTCCTGCGGGTTCTCCCCGCGGCCGCTGCTGAGCTTCGGCCTCGCGCTTCCTACCGGCGCCGAATCGCTTGGGGAGTACCTGGATGTCCAGCTTGCGCCAGTCGGGTCCTGCGCTCCAGTGGCTGTGGCCGAGCATCGTGGGAGCCTCAGTGGGCGTGTCGCGTCGTGTGAGCTGCTGAGCAGGCTCTTGCCCGAAGGGATTGACGTCCAGGCGCAAGGCATCCTGCCAATGGGATCTCTGTCGCTCCAACAGGAGGTAAGCTCATGCTCGTGGGAGCTCGATATCGGCGGGGTGAGCGAGGAGCAGATGGCCAGTCGCATTGACAGCGTGCTGGCTGCCCAAGAGATCCTCGTCCGACGGGAGCGCAAGGGCAGGGAGGTCGAAGACGACCTCCGTCCGTCGATCAAGGAGTTGGCGGTGCGTACGGTCGACCGAGATCGTCCTGTCGCGACCTCCTCGGCGACCCGGGTGGTGGCCACGCTGGCGACCCGGCCCAGGGGCGTGCGCCCCGGAGAGCTACTGCAGGGGCTCGGCACCGACCTGGTGCTGGTGCGAGCCCGTAGAACGCATCAATGGATCGAGCACGGTGATGGCCGATGGGAGCCGCTGAGTGCCTGCGGTGACCTCCCTGGCCTCGTCGCGCAGCACGCCCAGGAGCGTGCATCATGAGCTTCATAAGGAGGGAATTCCCTCATGTCTCAGTCCGAAGAAGGGCTGCCGCGAGCCGGCACTGCCGAGACACGTACCACAAGGCAGGGACCAGAGCCCGCGCAGGCTGACGCGTCGACTCAACCCGACCGGCAGGGCGGTCAGCCAGGTCCTGTGGTGCCCACCAGCCGGCCTCGTATCGGCGACACTCGTCCCGCCCCGGCACCTCGCCACTCAGGCGCTGTGCGCACGTCCGAGAGCATGACGTCGCCCGCCGGGGGTCGCCGGCCGGCTGCGACGGCGGCCGTGCCGGTCAAAGACCTTTCAGAGCGGCCGGCACCCGGGTTGCGCAGCGATCCGGGTGCCGCGGCGGGCAGCGATGTGCCAGCCATGAGCGACGGTCGTGCAGTCGATGGAAACATCGAAGCTGAGGGAGCGAGCGGGTCACCTCGCCCGGCAAAGAAGGCGCGAGGACGACGGCGTGGTCAGCGAGATCGCAAGGGCAGGTCAACCGGAAGGTATCTCGTCTGCGTCCATGTCCAGCCGCAGGTGACCCAGATCGCGATGCTCGAGGGCCGGGTGCTCGTCGAGCACTACGTCGCCCGGGCGTCCGATGCGACGACGCAGATCGACGGGAACATCTACCGCGGGCGCGTGCAGAATGTGTTGCCAGGTATGGAGGCAGCATTCGTCGACATCGGCATCCCGAAGAACGCAGTGCTCTACCGAGGCGACGTCCGTTACGACCGAGACGACGTCGAGGCGACCTCTTCGAAGAGACCCGAACCGCGTATCGAAGACGTGCTCCGACCCGGACAGACAATCCTGTGTCAAGTGACGAAGAACCCGATCGGCGCCAAGGGCGCCCGGCTCACCCAGGAGGTCTCAATTCCAGGGAGGTTCGCCGTACTGGTACCGAACAGCAACGCCAATGGGATCTCCAAGCGCCTCGGTGACAACGAGCGCCGACGTCTGCGCAAGATCGTCGAGGGAATCCGGCCGGACGGGCACGGCATCATCGTCCGGACGGCAGCGGAGAACGCGACTGCTGAGGAGCTCGAGCGTGACGTGGCCAGCTTGGTCGGCGAGTGGCAGAGGATTGAAGCGGAGGCCGCCAGGTCGACTCGCCCCGGGCTCCTGTACCAAGAGCCGGAATTGGCTGTTCGGATATTGCGGGAAGAGCTGAACCGAGAGTACCGAGGGGTCATCATCGACGACCGCGCTCTCTACGAGCAGGTCCGTTCTTATGTCGGTACCGTGAGCCCCGAGTTGGCCGAAAGGGTGGAGTACTACGACTCCGAAGTCGAGGACCAGCCGATCTTCGAGCGCTACCACGTCCATGAGCAGCTCCACAAGGCTCTCGACCGCAAGGTATGGCTGCCCTCCGGTGGCTCACTGATCATCGAGCGCACCGAGGCGTTGACGGTGATCGACGTGAACACGGGAAAGAATGTCGGCAAGACCAATTTGGAAGAGACGGTGTTCCAGAACAATCTCGAGGCTGCGGAAGAGGTTGCGCGCCAGTTGCGGCTTCGCGACATCGGGGGGATCATCGTGATCGACTTCATCGACATGGAGATCCGCGAGAATCGCGACAAGGTCGCATCGGCCCTACGGGCGGCCCTTGCGAGGGACAAGACTCGTACCCAGGCTTTCGGGATCTCCGAGCTCGGTCTGGTCGAGATGACGCGGAAGCGGATCTCCGAGGGCCTGATCGAGTCCTTGTCGAACGTGTGCGAGGTATGTGGCGGGAGGGGATTCGTGCTGGACGAGACGATCGTGGGATGAGCCGGGATCATCGGTGACCACGGAGGTCGACAAGTGGGCTACAATCCAGCTCCTATGTATGCAGTGATTCGCACCGGCGGACGGCAGGAGCGCGTGGTCGAGGGGCAGAAGGTGCGAGTCGACGCGCGCAAGGAAGCCGTTGGCTCCGAGGTCCGCTTCGAGCCTCTCCTGGTGATCGGGGACGGAACCGTGTTGGCGACTCCTGACGACCTGGCTCGAGCGAGCGTTGTGGGAAAGGTCGTCGGGGTCGAGGCAGGTCCGAAGATCAACGCGATGACGTACAAACCCAAGTCGAACCAGCGGCGTCGATGGGGCCACCGGCAGTGGTACACCACGGTGGAGATCACCTCCATCGTGACCGGGTGACCAGAGAGGAAGCGAAAGATGTCGAAGACCAAGGGTGGGGGTTCCACGCGCAATGGTCGGGACTCGAATGCGCAACGTCTCGGCGTGAAAGTGTTCGATGGGACCCCGGTCAGGACCGGTGCCATCATCGTGCGCCAACGCGGTACGCATTTCCATCCCGGGACGAACGTCGGCCGGGGGGGAGACGACACCTTGTTCGCTCTCTCCGACGGCGTGGTGAAGTTCGGCAAGCGCAAGGATCGCAAGCTAGTCGATGTCCTTCCGGGCTGACGTCGGGTTCTGAAGCAGCGCTCCGCTGTGGAGAGACCGGTGACCGTCTCCACCTCGCGTGGGTGAGCAAGGTGTACCGACCGAAGTGACGGCGCCCGGGACTGGTGAACGAGTCGTCCAGCACCCGCTCGAGGCGCTGAATGCCCAAGAGATCGAGGCGGCCGTTGATGCCGTGAAGCGCTCGGGGCGGATCGGCGATGACGTGCTCTATGCGTACGTGGGGCTCGACGAGCCATCGAGGTCACACGTGCGCGAATTTCGTACCGGGGAGCGCGTCGAACGCCGAGTTCGCCTTGTGATGGTGACGGGACCAGATGCCGTGCTTACCGAAGCACTCGTGAGCCTGCCCGACGGGACGATCGTGGCGTGGACCGAGATGGACAACGTCCGACCGGCGGTCTTGTTCACCGAAGCCATCCGCGCGGTCGACGCCCTCAAGCAAGATCCACGCTGGCAAGCGGCAATGAGGCTACGGGGAATCAACGACTTCGATGCCGTGCAGATCGACCCTTGGCCAGCAGGTGCCTTCGGTCTCGACATCGAGGCGAACCGGAGAATTTGTCGCTGTCTGTCGTACGTGCGGGATGTGCCGGATGCGAACGGTTATGCCCGGCCGGTCGAGGGTGTCGTGGGGTTCGTCGACATGGGGAGGTCTGAAGTCCTGGAGGTCAAGGACGAAGGGCTCGTACCGGTTCCCACTGACCGCGGGAGCTACTTCATGGCAGACAACCCGAGTGCTCGGCCTGAACTTCGACCACTCGAGATTCAACAGCCTGCCGGACCGAGTTTCGTCGTAGATGGCAACCACGTCCAATGGCAGTGTTGGTCGTTCAGAGTCTCGATGGACCCTCTCGAAGGCATCGTGCTGCATCAGATCGCCTACGACGACCATGGTCGCGTCCGTCCTGTTCTCTACCGTGCATCGGTCGACGAAATGGTGGTCCCCTACGGCACTCCTGATCCGCGACAATTCTGGAAGAGCGCGTTCGACGCGGGGGAATGGGGTCTGGGGAGGATGGCCAATTCCCTCACCCTCGGGTGTGACTGCCTCGGCGAGATCTTCTACTTCGATACGGTCTTCGCCGACGAACGGGGCAACCCCCAAACCCTCCGCAACGCCATCTGCATGCACGAGGAGGATTTCGGGATTCTCTGGAAGCACGCGGACGTGTTCAGCGGACGAAGTGAGGTACGCCGATCCCGCCGCCTGGTGGTGAGCTCGATCGCGACGGTAGGGAACTACGACTACGGCTTCTACTGGTACTTCTACCTGGACGGGACGATCCAGCTCGAGGTGAAGCTCACGGGCATCCTGTCCTCCCAGGCGGTACCGGAGGACACCGAGGTCGACCATGCAGTTCGGGTCGCTCCGCAAGTGGCAGCCCCCTACCACCAGCACTTGTTCAACGCTCGGCTCGATACCGAGATCGACGGGCCGCACAACTGCGTCTACGAGGTCGATGTCGTCGGTGACCCCGAGGGTCCCGAGAACCCATGGGGTAACGCTTTCAGTACGGTGTCGACCCTGCTGGCGTCAGAACGTTCGGCACAGCGCTTGGTCGATTCCTCCCGCAGTCGGCGCTGGATGATCGTGAACCGCAAGGTCGAGAACGCTCTCGGGCAGCACCCGGCCTACAAGCTGGTCCCGGGGAACAGCCCGACGATCCTGGCGAGCGAGAATTCGAGCGTAGGAAAGCGTGCCGGGTTTGCTTCGAAGAACTTGTGGGTGACCGCGTACACACCGACCGAGCGGCGCGCTGCCGGGGACTATCCCAACCAGCACGAGGGAGGCGATGGACTGCCTCGGTGGACGGCGAAGGACCGACCTCTGGTCGATACTGATGTCGTCGTCTGGCATACGTTTGGGGTTACTCACATTCCGCGCCCAGAAGACTGGCCGGTGATGCCGGTGGAGTACGCGGGGTTCTCCCTCGTTCCCGTCGGGTTCTTCGATCGGAACCCCGCCCTGGATCTCCCCGCGGCCGGCGATGCGCACTGCGCAATTGAAGGGCATGAACCTCCCTGAGGTCTGAGGCACCCGACCTTGGCCATTGCATCACCGGTCCGCGTCACGTAAGCCGACGAGCGATGCGCAACTCGGCGTTGGTCGGATCGGCGGCTCACCAACGCGTCGAGCGGGGCCGAGGAGGAGCGCGTCCGAGGACTGAAGCTTTTGGCGGGCTCCCGGTGGCCAGGCCTTTAGGATTGCGCCATGTCGGCGTTCGTGGACGAGGCCCAAGTGCATGCGAGGGGAGGTGACGGAGGGGCGGGCGCGGTGTCGTTCCGACGAGAGGCGCACGTGGACCGAGGCGGGCCGGACGGGGGTGACGGCGGGCGGGGCGGGGACGTCTGGCTCGTGGCGACCTCCAACCTTTCCTCCCTGCTGAGCTACCGTGATTTCCCTCACCGACGCGCTGAGAACGGCGCCCATGGATCTGGGAAGCGTCGGCATGGAGCCCGGGGATCAGATCTCGATGCCCTCGTTCCCGTCGGTACGGTGGTCAAGGGGCCGGACGGCGACGTGCTCTGCGATCTTTCCGGGGCTGGCGACCGATGGTTGGCAGCCGAAGGTGGACGTGGGGGGAGAGGCAATGCCCGTTTCCTCAATAATTTTCGCCGAGCTCCTGCATTCGCCGAGCAAGGCGAACTCGGTGCGGAGAGATGGCTGGATATCGAGTTGAAGCTCATGGCCGACGTGGCTCTGGTGGGGATGCCCAACGTCGGTAAGTCGACCTTGATCTCATCGGTGTCGGCAGCCAAGCCAAAGATCGCCGACTACCCGTTCACGACCCTCGAGCCCCATCTCGGTGTCGTCCGAGTCCGTTCGGCTACCGGGCACTCGGACGGCCGTGTGAGCGATCTCGTGGTGGCCGACATCCCAGGATTGATCGCAGGTGCTGCCCATGGGCGCGGGCTTGGCCACCGCTTCCTGCGACACGTGGAGCGGGCGCGGGCACTCGTGATCCTCCTCGATCCGACGGCATCGGACGGGATCGATCCTGAGCGCCAGTACGAGATCCTTCTCGACGAGCTCCGAAGGTACCGGGCTGATCTCTTGGATCGTCCACGCCTTGTGGTCGGAACGAAGGCCGACGTGGTCGCGGGAGATCGACGGGCGGTCTTCGGGGCTGCTCCGGTCGATGTGGTGCTCTCTGCTGTCACGGGCGAGGGCCTTGAGATGCTGGTAGCCCGGCTTGCTTCGCTCGTCGCGGCAGCGCGGGACCAGGATGCGATCAAGGCCGAGCGCGGGGAGGTCGTCGTGCACCGACCAGTGCCCCAGGGGATCGCGGTGGAGAGGCTCTCATCAGGCTGCTGGGGCGTTACGGGACGGGCGGCCTACCGGGCCGTCGGGTTTTCCAACCTCAACGATGACGGGGCAATGGCAGAGGCCATGAGGCGGCTGCGGAGGCTCGGAGTGGACCGGGCCCTGGCTCGTGCCGGTGCCCGCGACGGCGACGAGGTGCAGGTCGGCGATGTCGCGTTCACCTGGTACCGGGACGGTCCCCTCAGCGCATCCGAGCGCTCGGCAGAGGGCACGTTCGCTGGAACGGAACGTGCGAGCAGGGCACCAAACGGCGCTCGTCGTCGTAGGAACGCCCCGCACTCGGTCGAGGGGGAGGTCGAGTGAGGGTCCGCCCAGTGGTGGTCAAGGTGGGGTCCTCGACGGTCACGCTCCCCAACGGAGAGGTGGACACCCAAGTGGTGACAACCCTCAGCCGCGAGATCGCCTCCCTCTGGAGCCAGGGACGACACGTCGTCGTGGTGTCGTCAGGTGCGATCGCTGCCGGGTGGTCGGCACTTGCCCATGGAGGAGAGAGGCCGCACGACACCGCTGTGCTCCAGGCTGTCTCGGCCGTCGGGCAGCATCGCCTGATGCGGACTTGGGACGAGGGTTTCGGCCGTCACGGGTTGCTGACCGGTCAAGTGCTGCTTGCACCATTGGATTTCGTCGACCGTCGCCAGTACCTCCATGCCCGTGCGACGCTCGAACATCTCTTCGAGCTCGGGGTTGTCCCAGTGGTCAACGAGAACGACGCCGTCGCCGACGAGGAGATCCGTTTTGGAGACAACGACCGGCTGAGCGCCTTGGTTGCGCACCTCGTGAACGCCGACCTTCTCATCATGCTCACCGATACGCCCGGCCTCTTGGATGCGGACCCTCGGATGGAGGCTACGGCCTCCCTCATCGAAGAAGTAATCGAGATCGACCATCACCTCGAGCAGGTCGCAGGAGGTCCGGGAAGCCCGGTGGGCAGTGGGGGGATGGCGTCCAAGCTCGCCGCGGCCAAGATCGCCACGTGGTCCGGCGTCGAAGTCGTGATCGCAAGCGGCAGGCAACCGGGAATCCTCGAGTCGATCCTCTCCTCGACGGCAGGTGCGGGCACGGTCTTCAGACCACGGGAGCGGACCCTGACGTCCAGGAAGCTCTGGATCGCGTTCGCGGTCGCTGCCAAGGGGTCGATCACGGTGGACGCCGGTGCCCGGCACGCACTGGAGGAGGAGGGTCGTTCGCTCCTGCTCGCCGGCGTGACCGGCGTCACCGGCGAGTTCGTTCCGGATGACGCGGTCGAGATCCTGGATGCCGGCGGGCAGCTCTTTGCCAAAGGCATTTCCCAGATGGCAACCGCCGAGGTGTCTTCGTGGATGGGTCGGCGCAGCATCGAGATTCCCGACGGACGGAGCGGAGAGGTCGTGCACCGTGATGATCTCGTGATCCTCAGCTAGGACCATCTCGATCGCCGACTATTCTGAACACGTGACCGTCGACAGCGTCCACGTGCTGGGAGCTCGGGCCAAAGTGGCATCACGGCAACTCGCGACGTCTTCGGCGAGCCAGCGCAATAGTGCGATCAGGGCGGCAGCCGACCTCTTGGCGTCTGAGGCTCACGCCGTCCTCGACGCCAATGAGCACGATCTGGAGCAGGCGGCGAAGGATGTACTGGGCCCTACCGCAATGGATCGGCTCCGTCTGACGCCAGCGCGCCTTGAATCGATGTCAGCCAGCCTGCAGGCGATTGCCGACCTCACCGATCCGCTAGGAGAGCTCGCGGGAGGGTGGGTCCAACCCAATGGCCTACGCGTGTCTCGCGTCCGGGTACCCCTTGGAGTGGTGGGGATCATTTACGAGAACAGGCCCAACGTGACGAGCGACGCCGCAGGCCTGTGCCTGAAGGCGGGGAACTCGGTGCTTCTCCGCGGCTCGTCGTCAGCCCAGCGTTCCAATGCGGCGATCGTAGGCGTGCTGCGCAAGGCGTTGGACAAGGCTGGGTTGCCTGAGGACGCCGCCGTCCTCGTTGACGACCCAACGCACGAAGCCGCAGTCGAGTTCATGCGGCTGCGCGGGATCATCGACTGTCTGATCCCGCGAGGTGGTCCGGCACTGATCGCTTCGCTGTTGGAGAACGCGACGGTGCCCTACGTGCTCGACGGCGATGGGAACTGCCATGTGTACGTCGACGCGAACGCCGATCTCAATATGGCATTGGCGATCGTCACGAATGCCAAGATGCAGCGTCCGGGCGTGTGCAATGCCGCGGAGACCCTTCTCGTGCACGCAGCGGTGGCCGATGCATTTCTTCCGGCACTCCGTGAAGCCATGGAGGGTGTGGAATGGGTGGGGGACGAACGCGTGCGCGTGATCGTCCCGGAGGCAGGTGTTGCGACCGACGAGGACTTTGCCACTGAGTTCCTGGCGCTCAAGATGAGCGTGGCCGTCGTCGACGGCATCGAGGCGGCAATCGAGCACATTGCGCGGTATAGCTCAGGGCACTCCGAGGCGATCATCACCAATGACCTGCCGACCGCTGAGCGCTTCGTCCAGGAAGTCGACGCGGCGGCCGTGCTGGTAAACGCATCCACCCGTTTCGTCGACGGCGGGGAGCTGGGCCTCGGCGCCGAGGTGGGGATCTCCACGCAGAAGCTTCACGCTCGTGGGCCAATGGGCGTTCGGGATCTGACGTGTGTGAAATGGGTGATCCATGGTCAGGGCCACGTGCGGTGAGCTCGGGACCGGCGATCGCCGGAGGTGAGCCGTCCAATGCAGCACTCGGGATCCCAAACCTGGGGCAACCACGCTTCGCGTCCCCCTCAGCTCTGCGGGCTTCCCTTGCCGAGGTCGGATACCTTGCCGACGACGCGATCGCCAACGTGGTGTACCTCGCAGATCGTCTGGCGAAACCCGTCCTCGTAGAGGGACCAGCCGGGACGGGCAAGACGCAGCTTGCAAAGTCCATTGCCGAGGTGAGCGGTAGCCGCCTGATCCGCCTCCAGTGCTACGAGGGGCTCGACGAGTCCAAGGCGCTGTACGAATGGAACTACCGCAAGCAATTGCTGCGGATCCAGGCGGCTCAGGTCGTGGGTGAGGGCTCTGGGGAACGTGGGTCCGACATGGGTCCGGCGGCAGGGCGAGATCCCCAAAGAGTGGAATGGAAAAGCTTGGAGGAGGACATCTTTTCTGAAGAGTTTCTCCTCACGCGCCCGCTTCTCGAGGCAATCCGAGCTCGTGAGCCGGTCGTGCTGCTGGTCGACGAAGTCGACCGGGTAGAGCTCGAAACCGAGGCATTGCTGCTCGAAGTGCTTTCGGAGTACCAGGTATCGATTCCCGAGCTGGGCACCGTGCGGGCCACGCAGCTACCTATGGTTTTCCTGACCTCGAACAACACCCGTGAGCTCTCGGAGGCATTGAAGCGGCGTTGCCTCTACCTTCATATCGACTACCCGAGCCTCGAGCGGGAACGCGAGATCGTGCAGGCGCGGGTGCCGGGTATCTCGCTGGAGCTGGCAGACCAGGTGGCGCAGATCGTCCAATCCCTCAGGAGCATCGAGCTGCGAAAGGCACCTTCGGTGTCCGAGACGCTGGACTGGGCTCGGACCCTGGTGCTCCTCGGCATCGAGTCGGTCGACGCTGTACAGGCCAGTGACACGTTGCATATTCTGCTGAAGTACCAGACCGATATCGAGCGGGCGGCCAAGGAGCTGCTCTCCGCCGGCTCCTGAGCGTTCGCGAACGGAGATGCTCGATCTGCTCGCGGGGTTCGTAGAAGAGTTGCGTCGGTCCGGGCTCCCCGTGTCGTTGACCGAGCACCTGGATGCTGCCGACGCGATGCACCATGTCCATCTCGAGAACCGGGACGAGCTCAAGTCGGCGCTTGGAGCGACGCTCGTGAAATCCGATGCCCATTGGCGTGCGTTTGAGACGGCATTCGAGATCTACTTCGCCCAACGTTCTCCTGGAGATGCGCTTTCGGGGGATGAGAGTGGGCCCGGCTCACCGGGGGAGAGCGACACCGTGCCCGGCGGCGGTGTCAACCTCGCTGCTGGGCTCTCGAATGCCCAAGGAGGCGGAGGAGCGGGGCTGACGGCACAGGAGCTGGCCGACATGGTGTATCGAGCCGTACGTTCGGGCGATGCGGGGATACGAGCATTGGTCGCTCGTCAGGCCGTCGATCGCTACGCCGGTATGGAGCCGGGTCGGCCGGTGGGTGGCACGTACTACCTCTACCGCACCCTCAGGAACCTCGACTTGGAGGGGGTGCTCGAACGCCTCCTCGACGAGGATCGGCATCGCACTGCCGAGGATACTGGCCAGGATCTGACCGCGTTGGAGGAACGTCTCGGTGTCGATGCCTATAAAAGGCGAATTGCAGATCTCAAGCAGACGATCGAAGGAGAGATCCGGCGGCGCCTGGTGGCGGACCGCGGTGCAGAGGCGCTCCTGCGCTCGGTCCGCTCGCCATTGCCAGAAGATATCGACGTGATGCACGCGACCCGAGACGAGCTCGTGTCGCTGAGAAAGGCACTACAGCCACTCTCGCGCAAGCTTGCAGTACGTCTGGCTCGCAAGCGACGCCATCAACGGCGCGGCGCACTCGACTTCCGTGCCACCCTGCGCCGTTCCCTGTCGACCGGCGGCGTGCCGGTGGAGCCACGATTTCGGCACCCGCACCCGGCCAAGCCGGAGATCTTCGTCATCGCCGACATTTCCGGATCGGTCGCGTCCTTCGCCAGGTTCACGTTGCTCCTCGTCCACGCCATCAGCTCGCAATTCTCCAAGGTGCGCAGCTTCGTCTTCGTCGACGGGATCGACGAAGTGACGGCATTTTTCGAACTGGCCGATGATCCGAGCATCGCCGTGCACCGGATCAACACCGAAGCCGACGTGGTATGGGTGGATGGCCACTCCGACTACGGCCATGCGTTCACCATGTTCAACGATCGTTGGGGTGGCGACGTCACGAGCAAGGCCAGTGTCCTCATCCTGGGGGACGCCAGGAACAATTACCACGCGTCGCAAGCATGGGTGCTGGCGGAGCTCCAACGTCAGGCACGTCATGTGTACTGGCTGAACCCCGAGCCGATCGCCTACTGGGGCTCTGGCGACTCGATCGTCGACGAGTACGGCGCCCATTGCGATCGAGTCGTCGAGTGCCGAACCCTCCGTCAGCTCGAACGATTCGTGGGGAGCCTGGAATGAGCGCGACGAGGAGAGGGACGTCGAGCTCGTCGGGCGCGCCAGACGGGGTCCGGACCACTACGCCGGCTGCGGACGAGCCCACGCTCGTGGTCCTCGTGCGCCACGGGGAGGCAAGATGCAACGTCGAAGGGGTCATCGGTGGTCGCCTCGGGTGCCGTGGGCTGAGCGAGGCCGGGCGCAGACAGGTCAGGGACCTGCGTGATCGACTCGTGGCCGGCGGAGGGAGCAGGGCGCCGGCTGCCCTGTACTGCTCGGTCCTTCCCAGAGCCGTCGAGACGGCTCGGATCCTGGCTCCGGCGTTTGCGACCTCTCTTTCTGACGCCACAATTCGCACGAACGCCAAGGTTCTCGGCAACGCCACCTTTCCCGCCCCTGGCGCGGCCTCAACCGTCGGTGCGGTCTCAACCGTCGGTGCGGTGCCAACTCGTGCAGCTATTGCGCTCACTCCGGTCGCGGCGTCGCTTGGGGACCCCGGCGCCCACCTGCCGATCCTGAAGCAGGACTGTGACCTGTGCGAGCTTCATCCCGGAGATGCCGATGGGCTTTCGTGGTCGGAGTACACGGAGCGTTTTGGAGTGCCTGATTGGGACGCCGACCCGGGCGCGCCGTTTGCCCCTGGCGGCGAGAGCTGGGAGGCATTCGTACTGCGAGCTTCGGACGCGGTGTCCCGAGTGGCCGACCGGCACCCCAACGCGCTCTCGGTCGTGGTCTGCCACGCTGGAGTTATCGAGGCCACGATGGTGCGTTTCCTCCCGATCCATCCCAAGACGGCTCGCTTGGGCCTACCGACCAGCTACGCCTCGGTGACCGTATGGGAGCGCCGTGGTACACGCTGGTTGCTGCATACCTACAACGACTCCTCTTGGCCTGGTGGCAACGGTTGCGACAGCGTGCCACGCGGCCGGTAGCTCAGCAGGTGTAATCGCCATCGAACCCTGAGGTGCCATTGCCTGTCGTGGCGCCGACGTCGCTTGAGTACTGGGTCATCACCACCGGACCCGGGAGCGGGTCTGCAGCAGCCCATGTCGAGGCGTGAGCGCAGTTGTACGGCCCGCCCCCGCCTGTCGGCACTGTCGGCACTGTCTTGGTGTACCAAGCCATCCAGTAAGGGACGTCGAGTTGGTGTGTCCCGACGATACTGCTCCACAGAGCGGGGCTGGCGTAGATCCCGACGGTGTTCACCCCTTCTGAGCGGATGCCCAGCAGAGCACCCTGGACGACTGCGAGGTTGGCTGTTTGATCTCCCGACCAGTCGTTCGCAGGTGTCTCGACATCCAGCCACCACGCGACAGACGTGTCGACTCCGGCTTGGCGCGCCATTTGGAAGACGCTCTGCGCCTGCTTGAAGCCGTAGCTGCATTGGGAGTTGCCCTGGCATGCTGCTGGTCCATTCGACGTCGAGCCGTAGGTCAGGTAGTCGTAGAGGTTCAATCCGGCGCCAGCCCACGTCGCCTCTTGCGCGAGGCATGGGTTGGGAGCTGTCTGTGTCGTCCCGTTGCCGTTGACTTCCACCACACCGATGGCGTGTGGAGAGGGCGGGAGGTGACCGCACTGGAACACCGACACGTCGTACCCGTAGGAGCCCGGTGGGTAGGGCTCGGCGGCAAAGGTGCCGTTCCCGGCTGCCTCGGCGATGCCCACGATGGGCTTGTTCAGGACCTGAGGAGCCGATCCGAAGTAGCCTGCCTGCCCGAACGCCGACACTGCGCCGTTGTCGTCGGTGAGCCAATATCCGTTCCCGGCTGGAGAAAGGGCCATTCCGACCACCGGTCGGCTCAGCGGGTCGCTTCCGAGGGATCCGTAGAATTTGGCGGCCCCGAAGCTGAAGATCCCCCCGTCGGAGGCCACGAGTGAGTACCCGGCGCCTGTGGGGGTCGCGGCCATGCCCACCACCGGCGCGTCCAGCGGTTTGCCCCCCATCGACCCGTAGAACTTGGCGGCCCCGAAGCTGAAGATCCCACCGTCGGCAGCCACTTCCCAGTAGCCGGCGCCTGTGGGGGTCGCGGCCATGCCCACCACCGGCGCGTCCAGCGGTTTGCCCCCCATCGACCCGTAAAATGTGGCGCCGCCGAAGCTGAAGATCCCCCCGTCGGAGGCCACCAGCCAGTACACCGGTACGGTGCCTCCAGAGGTGGTG
>JAJYWG010000388.1 GCA_021791615.1 Actinomycetes bacterium | reverse complement strand
GCCCGTGCGGCGATCGCCCTGGCCCACCGGCCGGCCGACCCGGGTACGCCGTTCCACATCGGGGTCCTGCTGCCCAACGTCCCCGAATACCTGTTCTGGCTGGGTGGGGGCGCGCTGGCCGGTGCGGTGGTCGTGGGGATCAACCCCACGCGCAGGGGGGCTGAGCTGGCCCGGGACATCACCTTCACCCGGTGTCACCTGCTCGTGACCGACTCCGCTGGCGCTTCCCTGCTCGACGGCCTGGAGACCGGCATCACCGAGGAGCGCACGATCCGGATCGATCGCCCGGCACCGCCGCCGGCCACCACCGGGACGGCCAGCACGGCACCAGGCCCGGACGAGCCCGCCGTGCCGCCCCGGCCTGACTCGCTCTACCTGCTCCTGTTCACGTCGGGCACCACCAGTGCCCCGAAGGCTGTCCGCTGCACCCAGGGGCGCCTGGCCGAGATCGCCGAGCGGGCGGGCCAGTACTACGGGTTCGGTCCCGACGACGTCTGCTACTGCCCCATGCCCCTCTTCCACGGCAATGCCATCATGGCCCTGTGGGCCCCGGCGCTCGCCGCCGGGGCCCGCGTCGCCCTCGCACCCGCGTTCTCCGCCTCCGGGTTCGTCGACGACGTCCGGCGCCACGAGGCCACCCGCTTCACCTACGTCGGACGGGCCCTCGCCTACGTGCTCGCCACCGAGGAGCGGCCCGACGACGCCGACACGCCCCTCCGCTTCGGGTTCGGTACGGAGGCCTCCGCCCGGGACCGGGTGGAATTCGAGCGGCGGTTCGGGTGCACTCTGGTCGAGGGGTACGGCTCCAGCGAGGGCGGGTTGGCCATCAACCGGTCTCCCGACACGCCGCCTGGCGCCCTGGGGCGCCCCACCGACGACGTGGTCGCCGTCGACCCCGACACCAGCAGGGAGCGGGAGCGGGCGCGGATCGGTCCCGATGGCCGGCTGGAGAACCCGGCCGAGGCCATCGGCGAGCTGGTGAACCGCTCGGGACCCGGGAGCTTCGAGGGCTACTGGCGCCACCCGGAGGCCGACGCGTCCCGGGTGCGCAACGGGTGGTACTGGACCGGCGACCTCGGCTACGTGGACGAGGACGGCTTCGTGTGGTTCGCCGGGCGCACCGACGAGTGGCTCCGGGTGGACTCGGAGAACTTCGCCGCCGCGCCCATCGAGCGGATCCTCGAGCGCCATCCCCACGTGGTGGCGGCCGCCGTCTACGCCGTGCCCGACCCCCGCACCGGTGACCAGGTGATGGCCGCCGTCGAGCTTCGCCCCGGGGTCGACCCCGGCACCTTCGCCGCCGGGGTCGGGTCCTTCCTGGCCAACCAGGCGGACCTGGGAACCACGTGGGCGCCCCGCTTCGTCCGGGTCTTGGACGCGCTCCCGCTCACCGCCACCGGCAAGATCACCAAGTCGCCGCTACGCGCCGACGCGTGGCAGTGCAGCGACCCGGTCTTCGTCCGGGACGGGCGCGAACTCGCGTACCGGACCCTGGTCTCGGCCGACGCCGCTGCGCTCGACGCCGAGGTGCATGCCCACGGCCGGCTCGGACAGTGCTGAGCCTCGACGACGGCCGCGCCGGACAGTATGTGCCCCGCCAGGTGACTATCCTGCCGCGCGTCCGCTCCGCGGGATGCAGGTGCACGCACGAACGTTGCCGGGCTGCTCGACGTGGCGGTTGTGCTGGCAGGCGCGCCCTCGTGAACGCCCGCCCCAGACCAGATGGTCGCAATACGGGTTCACAGGTACCGGCCCGCATGGTCCCGATGTCGGACCGACGAGTCGGCCCAGACCCGTCATCCTGCAGGCGTCGGGAGCTTCGTCGTCCCTCTCCGGGAGATCGAGACCTTGGCCGGTCCGCCGTTGTAGTCGACGGTGACCGTCACGAGCGGCGCCGGCTGGACCACGGCGATCTCTGGACCAATAAGGGTGGGATAGCCGGGGGAAGACTCCGGTCGCCAACCGTCCGAGTACAACAACCAATCGACGCCGGCGATCACCGCGTACGACTCCGTGAGGCCAGGCGGAGCCTGAACGACGAGGCGCCCTGGCGGCACGGCTCGCTCGATTCGTTCGGTCACCACTCTCACTTGGCTCATGGCGGGCCAGCCCTCTGTCGGGCCGGTGTTGGCAGCAGAGGCATGCACGACCAGAGCGCTGTCGGCGGTGATGACGGAGAGCGCCACTGCCACCGGAACCGCAGCCATCCAGCCCGGCACCCGGAACTGGTGGCGTCCGTCGGGTCCGGTCCGTCGTTGCCGAAGTCGTCGATCGGCGGCAATCGCCAACTCGCCGAGGGAGTAGCCGGCGATCAGGAGCACGGCCATGCCCACCGGCCAAGAGCCGGGGTCGATGTAGGAGAACGTCAGCAACTGCGACGTCGGCAATGACGCCAGGGTCCACACCCACGCCAATGAGATGACCAGTACGACGATGGCCAATGCGGCCAAGTCGCGTCGCGTGGTGACCCACGCAATCACTGCGCACAGGCCCAATCCGACCAGGACAGCAACGCCCATCCACGCCGGGTGGCTGTTTGCGTCAGCGATCATTGCGAAGATGTTGATCATCGAGACCTGCCCTCTTCCCCACCAGATGGGGTGGGGGCCGACGGAGGCGGCAAGTGCCCGGAGGCCGAAGGCGATCCCGGTCGCCGGGCCCGTATGTCCCTGGGATTGCAGGAGCAAGGTCAGGTTGCCAGGGCGTGACGTGAACTGCTGGACCAGGGGAGCGGTCCAACAGACCACTCCAATCAGGATGCCCGTGGGCAACCACCAACTGATCCGTCGACGACGCGTCATCCCTACGATCGGTGCCACGATCACGCACGACAGCGATCCGATGGCAAACATGAGATGGCACTGGGTGGCGAAGGACGCGGCGGCCACCAGTACCGGCCACCACTGGAGCCGTCCGACGGCCACCGCCCATGCAATGGCGGCGGTGGACACGAACCAGACCGTTCCCATGTGGGCGTTCCACGTCGGATCCAATGCCAGAGCCGGGAGTTCGGCGACCACGACGACGACGATGGTGGCCACTGCCACTGCGGCCGGCCAGCCCTGTGCCGACCAGGCGGCCTCCACGGCCAGACACACACCCACCACGCACAGAAGGGTCGCACCCCACAGGCCGCCGTGGAGGTGGTCCAGGTGAACCGGGATCGTCAAGAGCCAGAAGAGCATCGGCCCCGGGTCGAAGACCGCGTGGCTCGAGGTCACATGGGTGAGCTGACCGACCAGCGGCGGATGAGACGAGAGCTCCAGCCACGAGCGGAACACGATGGCGCCGTCATCGCCCTGCGGTACCCATCCGTGCGCCAGCTCCACGCCACCCGCTACCACGAACGGGGTGGCAACCACGGCGTGACAGGCGATCCGCACTGCCCGGCGCGACAGGTGCCGGCCTAGCGACAACTGGCTGAGTCAGCTACGTCGATTCGCTTGATGGCGTGGCCTCCCGTCGTGGCTGTCTAGCCGACGGATCGTACCCGAACCAGCCCTAGGTGGCTGGTGTCTTATGGGGTGAGGGATCCGCTGACCAGCAGCTGAGGAGCTGACGCTGCCAGGGTTGGACGGGTTGCATTCTGGTGCCAGAACGCCAGCCGGATGGGCGTCACCTCGGTAGACGGCGGTGACGGGGATCGGTTGGGTCTCTCGAGGCTCTTCCGCGTCCGTTATGCCCCTGCCATGGTCCATCCCCCCGTTGTGGACGACACTCCGAGTGTGCTGAGGCGCGCCAGGTTGACAGCGGCGGCCAAGAGGCTGAAGTCGGCACCGACCTTCTCGGTCCCTCGAACCCGTGCCCGTCGTCCCCCGTGCTTGCGTCGCATGAGGTGGGCAATCTTTCGCTCGACCTTGGGTCGGGTGGCCCGATAGTCGGCGACCCACTCGGGGTGCTGTTGGCGCTTGCGTGCCCTGGTGAGTACCCCCTCGTTCAGCCCGACGGTGATGTTGCGGCCCTTGGCCGACGTGGTGCACTGCGATCGGAGTGGGCACGAATCACATGCGTTGGCGAACTTGGCCAGTCCACTGCCTTTGACGTGTCGTCGGATGGTGACGGTGGTCCCGTTCGGGCAGGTGACGGTGTCGTCTTCGAGGTTGACCACGAAGCGGTCCTTGGCGAAGAACCCGATCCTGGTGGTCGGCTTCTGGGTCTTGCACTTCGACTCGATGCCTTCGTCTTCGAGGCGGGACTGGATCTCACCGGTGCCATAGGCGTTGTCCCCGTAGACGGTGACGGTGTCATCGCCGGCTGCTTCCGCTTCGGTGTCATCGAGAACGGCTGCATCGGTGGCTTCATCGGCTGACGACTCGTCGTCGTCGAATGCTTCCGCTTCGGTGTCATCGAGAACGGCTGCATCGGTGGCTTCATCGGCTGACGACTCGTCGTCGTCACCGAGTAGATCGCCGATGAGGTCGGTTGCGACGCTTCCATCTGACGCGTTGCCCGGGGTGACGGTGGTGGCGGTGACGATCTCGGAGTCAGGGTCGACCGCCACGTGACCCTTGTAGCCGTCGAACCCCCGGGCTGCGGTCTTGTGTCCGTGACGCGCCTGGGGATCGACGGTCGAGATCACCCGGTCCTTGGCCACCTTGCGCGCTATTCGAAAGACCCCGTCGCTGTCTTCGTCGAGGTCCTGGCCAACGACGGCGGCGAGTAGCTCCGATGCTTGGGTGACCACCCCGTCGAGTTCACGACCGTCGAGGAGGAACAGGCAGGCGTGGGCGTCTTTGGCCCGAGAGTCGATGAGGAACTCACGTGCATCCTTGTCGTCCCAGTCGATCTGGGGCTTGGCCGCAGTGGAATAGTCGTCGCCACTGGTGAGGGCCATCGCCAGCTCGTGGGCCAGCTCGTCGTCGGCC
>JAJYWG010000275.1 GCA_021791615.1 Actinomycetes bacterium | reverse complement strand
AGCATCGGAGATGTCCAGAGCAACCTACGGGCGGGCTGTGAGAGCCACGGGGGATGTCGGGCCTGCGGCCCGAGCCCTTCTTCCCCTGAGGGCTGAGCCCGCCAGTCCCCGCGGGGCGATCTGATGGTGGTTGTGAGAGGCCATTTCCGGTGAGCCGCTCCAGGCGGCTTGTGATCCTCTTGCTCGCCAATCTGGCGCTCGTCGCCGGACTGCTCGTCACCGGGCTCGTCGCCCGGTCGCTCTCGGTGTTCGCCGAAGGAGCCGACTACCTGGTCGACGCGGTCGCCATTGGACTCTCGCTTCTCGCCATGAGGCTCGGAGCACCCTCTGCGACAAGACCTACCGGGCGTCCCCGCCTCACGAACTACGCGGCGGCCGCCAACGGTGCTTGGCTCCTCGTGCTCTCCCTTCTCCTGGCCGCCGGGGCGGCCTACCGCCTGGTCACCGGGACCCGGCAGGTCCACGGCCTTCCGGTTCTCGTAGTGAGCGCCGTCGCCGCCGCGGTCATGCTGGCGGGCGGGCTGCTGCTGGGCGCCGAGGCGGAGAAGGACGACCTCGGTCTGAGGGCGATCCTCCTCGACACCTTCGGCGACGCCGCGGTGGCGACCGGTGTCGCCACCACCGGGGCTGTCATTTTCGCCACGGGCGGCCTCTACTGGCTCGACCCCGCCGTCGCCCTCGTGGTGAGCCTCGTCGTCGCCTACCAGGCCTTCGAGCTGCTCGGTCAGGTGAGCCGGGCCCTGGCGAGCTGAAGCTGCGCGCTTCGTCGGAGGCTCGGCACTCAGCCAGCTGTGGGTGTTCCTCGTCGCCCCGCTCCTCGGAGGGAGCGTCTCGGCCCTCGTCTACCAGCTCCTCTACCCCAAAGGCGAAGACGGGGCGTCCGTCGAACCGGCGCCCGCGGAGCAGGCCCGGTGGCTCGCGTCATGATCGACGCCCCAGGGGCCGCCCCCGCCCGTGTCGGCCTCTCCCTCGCCGGCCAGGATCGGCCATCGCTTGCGGCACCGGTGAGCGAGGTGGTGCAGAGAACCGCCTGTTACGCCTCGCGGGACCCGAAGCCACCCGGCACGTAGTCGCGCCTGTCGCTCGCCGTAACAGGGCTGCGCGTCGTCACCGACGTCGCCCTGAGCGTCTGCACCGCGGCGCACAACCACGCCGGCGACTTCCGCACCCCCCTCGAGCGGGCCTTCAACCGCGCCGAAACGTGGAGACCTCTTTGGTGGAGGTGACATCGTTAGCTCTCGCGCATTCACGCCTCGGATGGCGCGAAGCTGCTGGTAGCCGAGCTTGCATATGGCGGCGCCATGGCGGCCGCCTTCTCAATCTCGGCCACGACGAGCAAACCTTCACCGATGATCAGACCCGTCCGCGCGTCGAAGGAATGACGGCCGGCGACCCCCCATGCCGCGACCGTTGCAGAAAGGCGGGTGGAGACTCGAGATGGATGGGGCGCGGTTTGGCTCGCGGTGGAGGAACACTGCGCAGCTGGACCAATGGGTGGCAACATGACATCTCCTACACGCGAATGACCGACAGTCCGTCCAGTTCGACATAGTCGTCGTCCTGTGCGACCACCGGAACCTGGAGCACCATGGCGGTCGCGGCAATCCACGAGTCGTTGACCGGCATACGCCGTCCCATGTCCCGAAGAAGCACCCGGAGCTTGGCCCACTGCGCAGCAACATCGTCGTCGACCGGCACCGGATCCAGCTCCATCGCAGCCGTCAGGGTCGTCAAGCGCCGCTCTCGAACGCGGAGGTCGTTCGCGGCGAGCACCCCAGCGCGCAGCTCCCCGACGGTGACGATTGAGACCGCGAGCTCGTCGGGCAGCGAAGAATCGTCGAGCCGTCTCCCGGACTCCCTGGCGATGAAGACGGACGTATCGGCGAGCCCTTGGCTCACCGTTCGAGCTCGTCAGTCATGTCGGGTGCTAGAGCACGCAATTCCGCGTCGAGGCCAGGATCCGCCTGCCGTCCGGAGAGACGCCGGACGAACTCGGTTCTTTGCATCCAACGGGGCCGGCGCCGTAGTGGTCGGAGTCCGGCCACTGGCTCGCCGTCCACCGTGATCACGATGTCCTCTCCCGCCGCAACCCGACGGAGGAGCCCTCTCGTGTCGTTGCGAAGTTCTCTTGACGCTACCTCCACCATGCCACGATCGTAGCATACGTGCGACATGACGCAGGCGTGGGTGGCGAGAAGGCCATCCATGGCCCGCGACCGGCACCCTGACTCCTGGACTCCGGAGCGGAGACCAGCCGGCCGTGACCCTCTCGTTCCTCTGCCGGCCGCTCTGCCGCGTCCTTCGGCTCGTCCGACTCATCTGCCGCAGTGACACCGATCTCGCCGTCGAGGTAGTCATGTTGCGCCACGAAGTGGCGGTCCTCCGCCGCCAGGTCAGCCGCCTGGTCCTGGAGCCGGCAGGGCGCTCGCCAGGGGCTTGTTAGCGGCATGACTACCTGAGGCCCCCGGTACGGCGCTCGGCCGGGCTCTGCAGGCGGGACGCCATCGAGACCCCTCGAGACGACCCGATCAGTGTCAGTCGATTCCTGGCCGGATGGTCACCTCGAGTTGGTCGAGCAACCGGTGGTCGCCTGCGCGCTCGAGCGTCGCGATGGTCGGGCGGCGCCAGAGCCAGCAGTCCAGGTCAGCTGCCGACCCGGTGAGCGTGGCCTGCGCCTCAGCGCCGCGGTCGTCGGCCACGTCGAGGCAGGCCTCGTCCACGGGAGTGCCGTCGTCGGGGTCGGTACCGGTAAGCCGGCCGGGGCTGACCAACCACGTGCTGGTGGTGTCGGCGGCGCGGAGTCGGACGACGCCCGCACCGCTCGGGGAGAACGTGGCCCAGTCGGGTGCGTGCCCGTACATGACTCGCAACGCCTCGTCGATCCCGTCGTCGCTCAGCTGCGCGTCCATCGGCGTTCGCGACCCGATGGTGAGCTCCGCGTCGATTCGATGGATCAGCGCCTCATGGGCTTGGCGGCGCCGGACGAAGCCAACGGTGTGGTCGCTCGACCAAGTCCACACCCGGTCTTGTGGCGCGGCTGAGCCCAAGGCGGAAACGAGCTCAGCGCTGACGGCAGCGTAGAACGACGCGAGCTCGGGCCGGCTGGCGGGTCGCTCCGGTCTGATCTCGGCAGGTGGCGGCGCTTGGAGCGCCTGGCGCACGATCGTGCCCCAGAACCACTGGACCTCCGCCAGGTGCCACAACAAGTCGTCGGCATCCCACTCGGGGCAACTCGGCACCGGAGCAGCGGGCGCCGCCTCCGCGACAGCAGACGCAAAGCGGGCTGACTCGCGCGCGAGGTGGCTGACGTAGTCGAGATCGCAGCTCACCGAGCACAAGGTACACGCATGCTCACCGGGCGCCTCCGAACGCTCCCCTCATGGCAGCAGCGGGTGTCTCTGCAGGGGGATCGCTCAACGGAGGACCAGCCGCCCTCGGAGGCAACGGTCTGACCGGTGATCCAGTCAGCGTCGTTCACCAGCCGGGCGATGAGCCTCGCGGTGAAAAATGTGGACCGTACACGAAACAGAGCGGGGCTCCGGTTGAGCCCGACGTCGGCGAGATGGGCGGCTTCCTCGATGGTGTCAGGGCAGAGGTTGGCGAGCTCGCTGGACTTGAGATTGCCCCAGATGAGCTCGACCGGGTTAGGGCGCAGATCAGCAGGCCGTGACCGGTCCCGAAGCGCTGGGCGATCTTTCGGGCGGCGAGGGCGCCGCCAACGCGCTGAGCGCCCGTAGAGCCATCGGTCAGCGGGACGGTGTTTTAGCCGAGAGCCTCTCGGGCGGCAGCTAGCTGGCGTTCGGCCTCGTCGACGATGCGCTTGACCCGTGCGACGTCGACGACCTCGCCTGACGCCGATGACAGGGCGGCTTGGCGGACGAAGGCGGAGCGGCTCATCCCAGCTGCCTCTGCGGCCGCGGCGATCTGGTCGGCCTCGGAGCGGCTGAAGCGCGCCGAGACCATCACCGAGAGCGGCTCGGGCCCTTTGGCCTCGACGGGCTCGCCCCAGCGGTCCTCGTCGTCGCGGTGTACCCAATGCTCCTCGGCCCGCGCGGCCTCCGGGAGCTGTTCGGGATAGTCGGTCATTTCACCTCCCACGCGGTGATCGGGCGGAGCACCCGCCGGGTGGGGTCGAAGGCCACGACGACTCGGACGCGCCGTCCCGCCTCGGTGGTCCCGTCTGCGAGGAAGTCACCGCTGCCTCGCCGGTCAGGCCGGAAATCCGGTCCGGCAGCGAGAACCTGCTCGATCTCGACCACGCTGACGCTGTGGCGGGTGGCGTGAGCCTCGTTGCACTCGTCCCACTCCAGGGCCTCCCACACCAGCATGTACTACACACTAGGCCACAGTGTACTACCGGAGGTGGTGGCTGCGGCCACCGCTGGTGACCGGAGGACGACCTCCCGGCCAGCCACCCAACGAGGTGCGCCATGAGCGCGCTGCTCGGCGGCTACGCCCGATGCTCCACCGACTCCCAGGACATGACCGCCCAGCGCGACGCGCCCGCCACGCTCGGGGTGCTCCCGGAGCGGATCTACGTCGACCATGGCCTGACCCACCGCCGAGCGGGACCAGGCGATCGCAGCGGCCCTCTCCGCTCTCGCCGCACAGGCGGGGGCGGCCGCTACCGGCGATCCAGGGTCAGATGGCAGGGCAACCTCGGGACGAAGGCGCGCGATGGACGCTCGATTGGAACCCAAAACGGGCCTGTTCAAGCCCTGTGGACAACCTCGCAAAAACCTGCCCGGACCAGGGCGAAGTATCGGGTGGCGCTGACGGGATTCGAACCCGTGGCCTCCTGGTTGCAAAGTCACCCGATGGGCACAGTGAGGAACCCCGACGAACTAAAACCCCAGGTCAAGAGGCTGAG
>JAJYWG010000182.1 GCA_021791615.1 Actinomycetes bacterium | reverse complement strand
CCTGCTCGGGTTCCGCTTGGGCGGTCAGTCCGGGATCAGCGAGCTGCAGCCCGTGCGGGCTGAAGCGGCCGAAGCCGAGCGACAGCTGCACGACGTGACCCGCTCGGCGTTCGTGGCGATGGCCGAGGCGGCCGAGCGCCGCCGCTTCGACCGGTCGTAGGACCAGGTAACAGGCATGTCCCTGCTGGTTAAAGAGGGCCTCACCGCAGAGATCGAGCAGGCCCGCGGGAACCTGAGCCGGTGGGTCGTGGAGTTGGCTCAAGAGACGGCCGAAGAGCTTGGTGTGCGTTGGCGCGGTGCGCGGATCGCACCTCAGACGCTGGACGGGGTGGTCGCCGAGTTCCGAGCTGCGATGCTCACCGACCTGCCGGTGCGGGTATCCAACCGCTTCTGCGAACAGACCATCTACCTGAGCCCGGCCGACAACGTCGCCTTCCGGTTCGTGCACGATTCCCGCCACTACTTCCTCCGGGCCGGCTTCGAGACCGAGCCCGAGCTGCTGGTCGCCTCGTGCCATCTGGCGAGGTTGCGACGCGCCGGATACCCGCCGGGTTCCATCGAGCATCGGCTGCTGGAAGCCGACACCATCGGCCAGGCGCTGTTCGTGGCTCGAACCGGGCGCTTCGTCAGTAATCAGCTGCGGTTCGCGCTGCGCTGCCTTTCCCGCTCGATCGACAAAGCCATCGCCGAAGAAGCTGCGGCCGAAGGGCTTGGCCCGCCATGAGGAAGCTCATTGAGGCAATCGGCGTCGTGCTGCTGGTGTGCATCGGCGTCCGGATCGGCGCGACCTTGCTCCAGCCAGTACTGCCGCTACTCGGCGGCGGCGTCGCCGTGGTGATCGTTGCCTGGTGGCTGTTCGGACGTCATGGGCCGGGACGGGGCTACCACTGAAGCGGATTGTGGAATAGACAACGCGCCTTGACGGTCCAAGGGCGTTCATGAGACATCGTGGACAGCGGCGGAGACCTCCGGGGGAAGAGCGCACCAAGTGACGCTTAGTTCAGCGCGCCCTCGATGCAGGTCTCCCGCCGCTACCAACAACAAATGAAGGGAGGTGTGACATGACGCAGGGCCAGGTCCGGATCAGGGCAGTCCGGAAGGAGGAAGTAGATGTCGAGCGATTGGTCGCTGGCCTGCTATTGCTGCTGCAGGAGATCACGGCCAACTCGAAGACGGGCGACACGCCTGACGTCGGGGAGCGCATGCAGTGATCTGGATTCTCCTTGGGCTCATCTGCCTGGTGCCGCTCGGCGTAATGCTCGAGCTCTTCCTTGCCCAAGCTGCCGATTCCCGCCAGCAACGGAATTCCCTTGAAGTGTTCGAGCTGCGGTTTCCGACGAACCTCGATACGGACGGAGTACAAGGCTTCATTGGTGGCATCACCGGGTTGCTACCCCCATGGTGGCGACGGCTGTGGCATACCCCGTTTATCGGGACGGAAGTTCTGGCCGATCGAGACGGGACGCATCACCGCCTGCTCGTGCCGCGTGCTTACGCCCGTCACATCGAGTCGTCGCTGGCGGCCCATCTTCCGGCCGTCCGCTACGAGCGAGGCAAGGCCCTCAGTTACCCCAGCTTGGATCGCGGTGTCGAGTACCGGCTGACGAGCGCCGAGCGCAGCCTGAGCATCGACAGTGCGCAGCTCTCGGCTGGTCTGCTCTCCTCGCTTCAACCGCTGTTCGGTGACGAGGCGGTTGTGGTGCAGCTGCTGCTGGCGCCGGCCCGACCGGTGTCCCCGCCGCGTCTGGCGACCACGGCCGAGCGGGAGCAGGCGGCAAACCTTGATGACGGTGTGCTCTTGACCAGCGAGGCCGTCAGCGCCCTACGCAAGAAGCGCGGCGCTCCGCTGCTGCTGGCGACGCTTCGCATCGGTGTTCATGCCGACACCACCGCAAGATCCCGAGGTCTGCTGAGAGACGTCGAAGCTTCCTGGCATGCCGCCCGGACGCCGGGGGCGATGCTCAAGCGCCGGCTCCTGCCAGCGGACTCGGTCGCTGATCGCATCGTCAGGGTCCAACGGCCGTTGACCGCCTGGCCGGTGCTCCTCAACGCAGAGGAAGCTGCCGGGCTCGTTGGCTATCCCCTAGAAGCAGCGTCGCTCCCGGGCGTCGATCTTGCCGGGAGCCGTCCGCTGGCCGTTGGCCGGAGAATCCCGATGTTCGGGACGGTGCTCGGAATCGGCACCCACCCGCGGTCGATGCGTCCGGTTGCCATCGACCCGATCTCTCGTACCCACCACAGCCTGATCGTCGGCCCCACCGGGTCGGGTAAGAGCGTGCTGCTGACCCATCTCGCCGAGCACGACGCCCGCGCAGGTCAAGCGCTGGTGGTCATCGATCCGAAGGACGGTGACCTCGTTGATGCGGTTGCGGCCCGGCTCCCCGGTGAGCGGCTCGGGGACGTGATCCTGTTCGACCCTACCGATGCTCGACCGGTGGGCTTCGACCCGCTGCGTGCCACTCCCGATGAGCGGGAGCTGGTGGTCGATCGGGTGCTCGGACTGATGGTGGACATCTGGCGGGAGAACCTCGGGCCAAGGTCGTCCGACATCCTGCGTCACTTGTTGCTGACCATCGCGGCACATCCAGATCTCACCATGACCGAGGCGCCCCGGCTGCTGGTCGATCAGGCCTTTCGGCGCCGGGTGATCGCTGCGCACGATCCAGGGGAGGAGGTCCGGGCCTGGTGGGACTGGGCGGACAACCTCGGAGCGGCCGAGTGGAGTGCCATGACCGGCGCGCCGCTCAACAAGCTCCGGGCCTTCGTCGGACGCTCACCGGTTGCCCATACGATCGGCCACCCCAGCCCGGCGATTGACTTCAGCAAGGTCCTTCGGGATCGGCAGGTGCTGCTGGTGCGGCTGCCGGTCGGGCTGCTCGGGGACGAGACGACCGCCTTGCTCGGGGCGATGCTGATCAACCAGCTGTGGCATGCCATCGCCGCCAGAGCGGCCATCGCCAAGGAAGCACGTCGGCCAGCGAGCGTCATCATCGACGAGGTCGGCGCCGTCCTTCGTTTCCCGGCCAGCTCGATCGAGACCATGCTCACCCAGGCACGTGGGTACGGCGTCGGCGTCACCCTGGCCGCCCAACACCTCGCTCAGCTCCCGGCAGATATCCGGGCTGCCGCCCTGACCAACGCTCGGACAAAGGTGGCGTTCGCCACCGCGAGGGACGATGCCGGGGTCTTCGTGCGCGAGTTCGGCCACGGCCTCACCCCCGAAGACATCATGGGTCTCGACCCCTACCAGGCGATCACGACCATCTATGCGGCGGGGCAGGTGCACGCGCCGGCCAGCATCCGCACCCTGCCCCCCGAGTCGCCGCTGCGGCCAGCGAGCGAGCTGCGGACGATGTCCCGAGAGCGGTGGGGTGCCTCGCAGGAAGAGATCGATGCCGCCCGCCGGGCCCGGCTCGATACGACCGTGGACAGCGAGACGCCACTCGGACGGCGCAGGAGACGGCCGTCATGAGCAGCGAGCACGTGTCCGATCGGTTGTCCGGTCGGGTGGACTCGAAGAACGCGAACTACCTGATCAGGGGTAGCAACAAGGGCGAAACCCGCGACGACTCAACACCCCAACACGCTGCCGGCCCGCAGCTGGCACCTCGGCTGGAACGGCTCAATCAGCAGCTGACCGAGACCGACCATCTGGTCATCGACATCCTCGCCCAGGTGCGTATGGCCTCGGGAGGGCAGCTCAACCGCATGATCTGGCCAACCACACCATCCGGTGCCCGTACCTGCCGCCGGCGCCTGGAACGCCTCAGCGATCTGCGGGTGGTAACACGGCTTCACCGCCAAGTCGGCGGAGTAAAGGGAGGCAGCCAGGGCTACACCTATGCCCTGGATGTCAACGGTCAACGCCTGGCCCAGACCCGCACCCAGCGAGCAATCCGCCGACCGACCCCGAGTGATCTCTTCGTCGACCACACCCTCGGGGTCAGCGAGGTCTACGTAGTCCTACACGAGACGCGAGCCGCTGAACTACTCACCTTCGAGACCGAACCCTCCTGCTGGCGTCAGTTCACCGGTCCGGCAGGCCGAACCGTCACCCTGCGGCCAGACGCCTACCTCGCCTGGGCAATCGGCGAGTGGGAGCTCAGTGCCTTCGTCGAGGTCGATCGTTCCACCGAGCACCCGGGCCGAATCGCCCGCAAGGCTGAGCAGTACGTGCGCTACTGGCGTACCGGCGCCGAGCAGCGAACCAACGAGGTCTTTCCGACCGTCCTCTGGCTCGCGAACACCGGCCGACGCGCCGAGGTACTGCAAGCCGTGCTGGCCGAACAGGCGGCGCCGCTCTGGGAGGTGCTCACCATGGGTGAGCTGCCGGAATTCGTCACTAACACCCGAAAGGAGGGACAACCATGACCAACACCATCATCAGCCTGGGGGCCTGGCAGTACTGCCGAACAAGTAGGGCGGCCTCGGCGCTTACCGAGCCTGCGGCCCAGCCTCCTCTCCGTCGGGTGTTGCAGGGGGATGCCGCCAGCGTGTTGTGCCAGCTGCCAACGGCCTCGTTCGACTGCGTGGTCACCTCGCCGCCTTATCACCTGCTACGCCGCTACGGTGCCGGCGAGAAGGAGATCGGCACCGAGACCCACGTCGACGACTACGTCGACCGGCTGCTTGGGGTGTGCGACCAGCTCGCCCGAGTGCTGACGCCCACCGGGACGCTCTTCTTGAACCTCGGTGACAGTTTCTCCCGGGGACCTCGCTACGGCGCGCCGGCCAAGAGCCTGCTGCTGGCCCCAGAACGGCTGCTACTCGAACTCGCCGCGCGGGGCTGGTACGTGCGCAACAAGATCGTCTGGGCGAAGCCGAACCCGATGCCCAACTCGATCGCCGACCGGTTCTCGACCACCTGGGAACCGATCTAC
>JAJYWG010000239.1 GCA_021791615.1 Actinomycetes bacterium | reverse complement strand
GAGCGCCATGAACCCCGTGGACAGCAAGAAGCCCGGGACGTCGACTGCCTGGGAGTCGGGGTCACGAGAGGTCGGCACGCTCAGGGCAATGGCCCCGATGCCGAGGGCGGCCACCGGCCCCATGGCGAAGAAGATGCTCCCCCACCTGTAGTGCTCGAGGAGGAAGCCGCCGGCGATGGGACCGACGGCGATCGCCACGCCGGTAGCAGCCCCCCACAGGCCGATGGCCAGCGCCCGCTCGTCGCGGCCTCTGAACACGTTGGTCAGCAGCGACAGCGTGGCCGGGAACGTCATCGCGGCGCCGAGGCCCATCACCGCCCGTGCGGCGATGAGTGCCCCGGGGCTCGTGGCCAAGCCCCCCACCATGCTGGCGGTCCCGAACACGCCGAGTCCGGCGAGCAGCATCCCCTTGCGACCGAAGCGGTCCGACAGGCTTCCCGCGGTGAGCAGCAGGGCGGCGAATACGAGGTTGTAGGCGTCCACCACCCACTGGAGCTGGTTGGTCGAAGCATGAAGCTCTCTGACCAGGGCCGGGAGCGCCACGTTGACCATGGTCGTCTCGAGGCTGATCAGGAAGGCGGCGACGAGCAGGGAGCTGAGGACCATCGGCTTGGATCGCATGGTTGCGATAGTATGGTGATTACATTAGAAAATCAAGTGACACTTCTTGATTCACAAGTGACTAATGGCTAGGCTGGAAGCGTGAAGTCGTACGGACAGCTCTGCTCGGTGGCCAAGGCGCTCGACGTGCTCGGCGACCGCTGGACGCTGCTCGTCCTTCGCGAGCTGCTCATCCAGGGACCGTGCCGCTACACCGACCTGGCCAACGGCCTGCCGGGGATCGCCTCCAACCTGCTGTCCGAGCGGCTCCGCAACCTCGAGTCGTCAGGTCTCGTCTGGCGCGAGGCGGCGCCGCCACCGGTCGCCACCACGCTGTACCACCTGACTGAGCGGGGCCGGGCCGCAGAGCCCGTCGTGGTGGCACTGGCCCGATGGGGGACGACGCTCATCGCCGACGGGGCGCCCGACGACGCGATCCGTGCCCACTGGGTGCTCTTCTCCGCTTCGGTCTTCCTGCGAGAGCGCGCCCCGGGAGGAGTCCCGGTGACCGTCCAGCTGCACACGCCACTGGGCTCCTCGCTCATCGAGTTCGCCGTTGACGGCGTCTCGACCCGGGCAGGGGCCGCCGACGACCCCGACATCACCCTCGAAGGGATGCCGCAGGTGATCCTTCGGCTCCTCGCCGGAGAGCTGACCGTGGGCGAAGCCGAGGAGCAGGGCCTGGTGCTCCGTGGCGACCCGGCGCTCCTCGACGCCTTCCACCTGGCGCCGGCCTGAGCGGAGTCGAGCGCTCCGTTGGTGACCATCGAGAGTACTGCGAGGCGCGAGGCCCGATCTGGCTTAGCAGGCTCACGCCCTCCATCGAGGGTCGAGAGCTGCCGGGATGGCTCACAGTGGCGCTGCGTAACCCGAGAGTCCGCGCCCACCCCTGCTGAGCCCTCGATGGACGATGCCATGGCAGCCCCGCTGGCTGCAGGTCAACAGGGGGGGAATCGGGGCCGACTGCCAGCGCGAGACCTTGCCCCGGCAACCAGCGAGTAGACACTGTCTACACTTTCTGGTAGACACCGTCTACGTGCCGCCTCCGCATCCTGTGGGTCTCCGCAGGCGCCTCATCGAGGCCGCCGTCGAACTGCTCGCCGAGCGTGGCCCCGAGGGGACTAGCCTGCGGGAGATCGCCCGCCGGGCCGGTGTCTCCCACGGGGCGCCGTTGCGGCACTTCGACAGCCTGACCTCGCTGTTGAGCGAGGTGGCCGCCAATGGGTTCGCCGATCTCGAGGCATCGGTCGACAGCGCTGCTGCAACGGCAGGCGAACACCCCCGGGCGCGCCTAGCGGCCGGAGGACGGGGCTACCTCGACTTCGCGCTCGCCAACCCGGGGGTGTTCGCCTTGATGTGGCGCTTTGACCTCGTCGACTTCGCAATGCCAGGGTTGGCCGAGGCGGGCGCTGCAGTGTTCGCCAGTCTCACCCGCCTGGTCGAGTCCTGCCAGCGCCAGGGCTGGCAGGAGAAGGCCGACACTGTACTGGTCGCCGGAGCGCTGTGGGCAACTGTGCACGGCCTGGCCCAGCTGTGGTTGTCCGGCGTGCTGGCTTCGACCACGAGGACTACGTCGATCGACGCGGTCACTGAGGCCGCCTTCGGGCGGCTCCTCGACGACCAGGTCTTCGGGTCGGCCATATCACCGCCGCCGGCCAGATCGAAGAAACCAACGAGAGCTCCAAGGAGGAAAGGACCATGACCACCACCGAGACCGCCGGCCAGGGGGCCGCGAGCACGACCGAAAGCCGCTAGGTGCGAAGCGACCGGGTGACCGATGCCAAGGGCTGGCCTGCCGTCCGCGGCCCTCGCCACGGAGAAGGCGACAGCACCGCCGACACCAACCTGATCGTCCACGCCGGGCGCAACCTCGCCCTGGTCGAGGCCGGAGCGCTCCCCGTCGAGCTCCGCTACGAGCTCGACACCGTGTCCCGGACCGATCTCGCCGGCAGCCTGCCTGGTGGGTTCACTGCCCACCCCAAACGCGACCCCGCCACCGGCGAGCGCCATGCGGTTGCCTACTACTGGCGATGGGACTACCTCCAGTACCTGGTCGTCGGCACCGACGGCCACCTTCGCCGCCGCGTGGACGTACCCGCCGCCGGCAGCCCGATGGCCCACGACATGGCCCTCACCGCCAGCTTCGTGGTCCTGCTCGACCTGCCGGTCACCTTCGATGTCCATGCGGCGGCGTCGGGCGCCTCGTTCCCCTACCGCTGGAACCCAAGTCCACCACTACGGGAAGAACCGGGTCAGCCTGGAGCCGGTGTTCGTGCCCCGCCACCCCGATGCAGCAGAGGACGACGGCTGGGTGCTCTCCTTCGTCCACGACGCCACCACCGACACCTCCGACGTGGCGATCCTCGTCGCCCAGGACTTCAGCGGCGATCCGATTGCCACCATCACCTCCCCGTCCGAGCCCCCTTCGGGTTCCACGGCAACTGGGCGCCCGACCTGGCCGTTAGAGCGAACGTGAGCATCCGGCCGTGACGCTCAGCCTGCCATGGGTCCAGCGTCAGGCCTTCGAGCCCGACCGCACCTACGTGGCCATGACCTCGCGCCTGCCGCTGCGCTCCCACCGTTTCGTACCGGGGTTCCTCTTCGACACGCTGCGCATCCGTCGCCAGCTGGCCGCCACCCGTGGCCTGGTCGCCTACGGGCTGCAGGCCCAGCTGGCGGCAAAGACGTTCTGGACGTTCTCGGTCTGGGAGGACCAGGCCAGCCAGGACGCCTTCGCCCGGTCCGACCCCCACCGCCACATCACCGCGCAGCTCAAAGCGCACATGGGAACCACTCGCTTCCGCTTCGTCGAGGTCAACGGCTCCGACCTCCCCTGGAGCTGGATGCAGGTCGTCGCCTCCCTACACGATGACTGATCCCGCCCCCTGGCCACACCCACATCATGCCGGCCGCTCGGTGAGCGTCGCGCGCGCTCCCGTCCGCTCACCGCGATGAAAGCCCCGGCCGACCCGGGCGCCGGTGGCACATCCCCGGTGGGCTCAGCCGCGGCGGCCTGGGCCGCGCTTGGCGTCGGCCTCGCCTACGCCGCGATCAGCGCCTACTGGGCCACGGGAGGGACCTGGTTGCTCGACACCGTCGGCGGCGCCTTCGCACGCCTCGGGCACTCGGCCAGCCCCGCCGTGCTGGCCGGGCTGTGGGCGGTGGTCCTGGCCAAGACGGTCGCCGCCGGGTTGCCCGTCGCCGTCAGCCGAGGCCTTGCACGGCCATCGTTGCGGGGTGCGCTCCGTCGCCTGGCGTGGCTCGCAGGGTGGGTCCTTGCCGCCTATGGACTGGTCCTGACCGTACCGGGGCTCGCCATCCAGGCTGGTTTGCTGCACGCCGGCACCCACGCCGATCGACGCGCACTCGCATGGCATGCCTACTTGTGGGACCCGTGGTTCCTCGTCTGGGGCCTCCTCATCATCGCCACCCTCTACGTTCCCCCCGGCCACCGCCGGACGACCGGGGGACCCCCGTTTCTCGGTGCCGCCGAGCGGACCGGTCATCCAGCTGGAGGACGCGGCAGATCGCCCGGCACAGAAACGAGAGGGACATCGTCGGATGCTCGCCGCGCCTGACGTCCGGAGCAGAAGTGCAGGTCACAGCCATGGGTGGCAGGTGGCGGCCTGACAGTCACCGTGAGCACCACAATGTCGCGACGGTGGTGTCGTAGAGGTGCGCGAGGTGCGAGCCGGCGATGCCCAAACGATGGCGACGACCGCTAGGCCAATGCCGGCTACTGCGGCCTGGCCGCGGAACTGGCACCAGGTAAGGCGGATCATCGCTGGACATGCGAAGCGGGTTGGCTGTCGGGCTCGGCACTCGCGGCGCGACCAATGTAAGCAGGAACGAGGTCCTCGAGACTGAGCGGCTCAACGGTCCACGCTGCGTCGTGGACCGGGTCTTCGGTGCGGACGACAAGTGTCATCTGCCGGTGTGGCTCGCCTTGATGACCTGTCCGTTCGCCGGGAGGTTGTTCGAGTCGCCCTGGGTCCGGTGAGGCGGCGATGCGAGGCCAACGGTGCGGGACGCGGCACCGCTGGGTCGCGGGAGCCAAGTCTCGCTCAGCTACGTGAGCGGCTCGACCGCATGGTTCTCAGTGAGTGAAGCCGGATTGCTGCGCCGGGTCGCAGGGCACTCGTCACGATGGGGTCCCCGCTACGGCACAAGACCCAGACCTCCGGAAGTAGCGGCCTCACTACCCCGTTGAGCAGGTAGTCCGCGATGTAAGAAGTGGCGCGGAAAGAGTTGAAGTATTGCTCTCCGGGTGGTATCCTGGAGAGGTGAGTGACGCCGTAG
>JAJYWG010000342.1 GCA_021791615.1 Actinomycetes bacterium | reverse complement strand
GAAGTCGTTGACCTATCCCGACGTCGGCATAAATCGACGAGATCGGCTTCGCCCCGATGGACGACACCGGCGCCCAGCTCTTCTTCCGGCTGGTGGCCGGTGCCTACGAGGCAGGTCTCTCGGCATCGGTTCGCACTGGCCGTTCGAGGACTGGGGCAAGTTCCTCCCCGAGCACTCGACGGCCGTCAGCCTGCTCGACCGGCTCCTTGTTGAGCGCCACTCGTTTTGGCCACGGAGCGGCGTGAGGCGTCACTGGTTCTGACCGCCGGGGTCCGGTCGGCCGCGAGCTGACCGGTTGCGGGTTCGGGTGCTACCGGACAGCGTGGTGGTGTCCTGACGCGAACGGACCCCGCCGCTTCTCCTTCGGCCGGAAGGCGGCGGGGCCCGTCTGACGCTGCGAGGTGTGGCTCGCATGATGATGGTAGAGCCTGACAGCGAGCGGGTCGAGGCGAGGCTTTCTGCCGGCGAGTACGCCTGCCGGGCCTGTGGGAAGGGCTGGCTGCGGCCGTGGGGGTTCGCCCGACGACGGGGGCTGCGGGATCGGGGCACGGTGCTGGTGGTGCGGCCACGCCGGGGGCGGTGCGCGTCGTGCCGGGTCACCCAGGTCTTGTTGCCAACGGTGGCGTTGCTGCGCCGCCGTGATCTGGCGGAGGTGATCGGCGAGGCGTTGCAGGCTCGCTTCCTGGAGCGAAGGAGCCGGGCTGTCGTCGCCGCCTCGGCCGGAGTGGTGCCCGACACCGCCCGCGGCTGGTTCCGCCGCTTCACCGCGAACTCGCCCGAGATCCAGGCGCTGTTCAGCACCTGGGCGCACCACTTCGACGCTGGCTTGGGGGCGATCGAGGCCCGTGGCTCGCCACCGGCGGACGCGCTGGAGGCGATCGGGGTGGCGGCCGCCGCTGCAACTCGCCGGCTCGGTCCAGGGCCGCTCTGGGGGTTCGTGGCCGGGGTCTCGGGCGGGTTGCTGCTCTCCAACACGAGTTGCCCTCTACCGCCGGAAGGCTGAAGCCCTCAGGCTGTGCGTGACCCAGATCACCGAGACGAAGGGGCCGCACATGGACGCCGATGAGCGCCGTCAGGCGGTGGGACTGTTCCGCTACTCGTTGATCCGGCCGTTGGCGGACGAAGGTCTCAGCGCCGCTGAGCGCGGCGCGCTGGTGGCGGCCGCGGCGAGCGTCGAGCATGTCGGCCCGGACGGCACCCGGGTCGCGGTCTCGGCCACCAGCTTGCGCCGCTGGCTCCGGGCGTGGCGCGCCGCAGGCTTCGCCGGGTTGGTCCCCGCCGTGCCCGCGCAGCCGACGCGCACGGCCGCGGAGGTCCTCTCCGCAGCCGAGGTGCTCAAACGAGAAGCGCCGGGGCGGACCGCAGCCCAGGTCGCCCGGGGGCTCGCCGAGGCGGGGGTGGGCGTGACCTCGGCGAGGACCTTGCAGCGCCACTTCGCCCGCCTCGGCCTCAACCGCCCCACCGGGGGAGGCGCGCCCCGTCGGTTCGGTCGCTTCGAGGCGGCAGCGTTCGGGGACCTCTGGACCGGCGACGGCCTCCACGGCCCCGCGGTGGCCGGGCGCAAGACCGTGCTGTGCGCGTTCATCGACGACTGGTCCCGGGCGGTGCCGGGATGGCGGTGGGGATATGGCGAGGACACCGTGCGATTGGAAGCGGCACTGCGCCGGGGGCTCGAGTCACGGGGAGTCCCTCGCAAGTGCTTCGTCGACAACGGCTCTGCATTCGTCTCCGCACCGTTCAACCGCACCCTCGCGGTGCTCGGCATCGCCATCGCGCACTCCCGGCCTGGTCAACCGGCGTCTCGAGGGAAGATCGAGCGCTTCTTCCGCACCGTGCGGTCTCAGTTCCTGGTCGAGCTCGACGCCCGGGGCGGCGCGGCCAGCCTCGCCGAGTTGAACGAGCTCTTCGGCGCCTGGCTCGAAGGCGTCTATCACCGGGCCCGTCACTCGGAGACGGGTGAGAGCCCGCTCGAGCGGCTCCTCCGGGCCGCGGCGCTTCGTCGCCCGAGCGCAGCGGAACTGCACGAGGCGTTCCTCTGGTCGGCGCTGCGCAGCGCGGACAAGACCGGGGCTGTCAGCCTCTTCGCCAACCACTACGAGATCGACGCCGCGCTCGCCCAGACCAAGGTGGAGCTGCTCTTCGACCCGTTCGACCTCACCGACATCGACGTCCGCTACCTCGGGCGCCCGATGGGCAAGGCCGTCCCTCGCGAGATCCGTCACCACACCCACCCGAAGGTGCGACCCGATCAGCCGCCACCGCCGAAGGCGTCGGGGATCGACTACCTCGGCCTGGTTGCACGGCGCGTCGCGGCGGAGTCAGCGCGGCGGATCGCCTACGCAACGATGGACGAAGCGTCCCCGACCAGCAGTGACAGCGACCGCGACGACGAGGGGGTCGATCGATGAGCGTGGATCGGCTGTGCAGCTACTACGGCTTCACGCACCTGCCCTTCGGCCGTGATCTCGCGCCGGGTCAGCTGTTCCACTCCGGGGCACACTGCGAAGCCGTCGCCCGGCTCTCCTGGTGCGTGGCCGAGCGGGGGCTCGCCACGCTCACCGGTGAGGTCGGCTGTGGCAAGACCGTCGCCGCGCGAGCGACGGTCGCCGGGCTCGACTCGTCGCGGACCCAGGTCATCTACTGTGCGAACCCGACCATCGGCGGCAGGGGGATCCTGTCGTTGGTCGTCGCTGCGCTCGGCGCCACCCCACGGTTCCATCGCGCCGGCCTGGTCCCCCAGGCTGCGGAGGCGCTCGCGAGTGCCGAAGCGGAGCGGGGGCGACGGGTGCTGCTCATCATCGACGAGGGCCATCTGCTCGCTCCCGATCAGCTCGAGGACCTGAGGATGATCACCAACGCGGAGATGGACAGCCGCTCTCCGGCCGCGGTGATCCTGATCGGTCAACCGATGCTCAGGAGGCGCCTGCACCAGGGGACGATGGCCGCGCTCGACCAGCGCATCACGCTCCGGGTCCACATGGAGGGGATGGACCTCGCCGAGACCCTCGCCTACGTACGCCATCACGTGAACCAAGCTGGCCGATCGGATGCGTTGTTCTCCGACGACGCGGTGGCGGTGATCGCGCATGCGGGTCGTGGGCTGCCCCGAGCGGTCAACAACCTTGCCCTCCAGGCGCTGGTGGCCACCTTCGCCGCGGACAAGGCGATCGTGGACCAGGCTGCGGCGAAGATGGCCGTGGTCGAGGTCAACGGTGAGTGAGTCCACACCCCGGCCCGTCGCGAGCGAGATCAGTGGGCGACCCCTCCCCGCCCCACCCGGGTGGCCGGACCCGCCCGATCGGCCCGCGTGGACCGGCCTGGCCGGAGCCATCGCCGAGACCCTCGCCCCGAGCACCGAGGCCGACCCCGTCGCCATCCTGGCCCAGCTCCTCATCGGAGCCGGAGTGGTCATCGGCCGGGGCGCCTGGGTGGCTGTCGAGGCCACCCGCCATCACCCGAACGAGTTCGTTCTCCTCGTCGGCGACTCTGCCAAGGCTCGCAAGGGATCCTCCTGGGACCACGTCGAGGCGGTCCTGGCCCGAGCCGACCCTACGTTCGTGGCGCGGACCCGGACTGGCCTGTCGACGGGGGAAGGGCTCATCTGGGCGGCCCGGGACGCCCATGGCAGTGACCCCGGCAACCCAGACCCTCGCCTGCTCGTCATCGAGCCCGAGTTCGTGAGCGTGCTCAAAGCCACCGGGCGCGACATCAACACCCTCTCACCGGTGCTGCGTGGCGCGTGGGACGCCCGGCCCCTCGCCACCCTCACCCGCACCGCCCCGCTCGCCGCCACCAGAGCGCACATCGCGGTCATCGGCCACATCACCCGAGCGGAGCTCGCCGCCCACACCACTGCCGTCGAGGCCGCCAACGGGTTCTTGAACCGCTTCTGCTTCTTCGCCGTCCGCCGCCACCGCCTCCTCCCCGACGGCGCGGAGGCCGACCCGCTCGCCGTGACGGACCTGGCCGGCCGCCTCGGCGCCAACCTCGCCGTCGCCCGGCGGGCCGGGCGGGTCTCGATGGAGCACGCGGCGCGCGCCGAGTGGCACGACATCTATGCCCAGCTCTCCGAGCCGACCGACGGGCTCGTCGGATCGCTCACCGCCCGTGCCGAGGCACACGTGCTCCGCTTGGCCATGCTCGACGCGCTCGTCGACGGCGACTCGGTCATCCGCCCCACCCACCTCCGGGGCGCGCTCGCCATCTGGGACTACGCAGCTCGCTCCGTCGCCTGGGCCACCCGCAACACCACCGCAGATCCCGTCGCCGAACAGATCCACGCTGCCCTCGCCACCGCCCCCGACGGCCTCACCCGCACCCAGCTCAGAGATCTCTTCGCCCGCAACCTGCCAGCGAAGAGCGTCGACCGTGCGCTCATCGCTCTCGGCACCGCCGGGCGGGCCGAGCGCCGTCGTGTCGCCACTGCCGGGCGACCCGCAGAGGTCTGGTCCGCCGCCACCAACCCCTGACCCTGGACCGAGACCCGCCCCCGCCGGGACCCCGAGAAGCTCCCACGCTTCCCGACGAAGCGAGGCCCCTGCATCGCTTCGCTGTCCGCACCTCGCCGCTCCCCGGAGCCGGGGTCAAGGGGCGGCCGAAGGCCGAGCGAGAACCGTAGCGAAGCGAAGGCTCGCAGCGACCCTTGATGCCGGTGGAGGGGTGTGGCCCTTCGATCGACGCCGACCGGGCGACTCAGCCCACCGGCGACACCCTTTGGTCGTTCTGTCGTCGGTCACCCTCGCAGCCACGCCCGGTGGCGCCTACACGACCAAACAGGGTGTCCGGCAACACTCCTCCACCACAGCGTGTTGGTAGTCACCTCGGGAGAGTCCTTCAGGCTCCGAGAGTCCCGCCAGAAGAGGGGAGGTGCCAGGCTCGCCTAGGGTTGAAAATCGCTGC
>JAJYWG010000546.1 GCA_021791615.1 Actinomycetes bacterium | reverse complement strand
ACCCACCCGCTGTGCGGGGACCGGCAACCGGCCTTGTCGGAACCACCGATAGGCGGTCTGGGGATGGATGTTCTGGGCCTCGGCCCACTCAGCCAAGTTCATCACCGCTCAGTATGGATCGGAGGTGAGACAACTGTTCGCAACCCCGGGGACACGACAGACGGCTGCCGGATCCTCCGGCCGGCGGTGCCCACCCCGCTGCTCGAGCAGGTTGCAGCCGCACCTGGCGTGGGAAGGACGCGACGACGGCGCCCCGAAGGGCGCCGTCGTGCGAGCGGTGGGGCGGCGGATCCCCATCCCCGCTCATTCAGGAACCAGGTGGCGGAAACCGGTCCCACACCAATGTTACTCCTTCTGGAGCCCTTTGTCTTGAGTGATTCCCCGCATTTCTTTGAGAGATCCGCTGGGCTGGGCTGGGCTGGGTTGGGTTGGGCTGGGTTGAGCTGCGCGCCTGGCGGTCGTCTCCCCTGTGCCTCTGTGTGCCATCGGGTCGAGAAGCCGTCACCAGATGACGGGAGAACCCCCGATGCACAGGCTCACCGGGGCGCCGACGGGCAGAGCTCGGCCAGCGCGCATTCCTCGCAGTGGGGCCGGCGGGCGGTGCAGACTCGGCGACCGTGGAGGATGAGGCGGAGGCTCAGCACCCCGCCTGTCGCCGGGGGGACCAGGAGGTCGAGGTCTTTCTCGACGTGCACCGGGTCGTCGTGCTCGGTGAACCCCAGGCGCCGGCTGAGCCGGCCGACATGCGTGTCGACAGGGATCCCCTCGAGGCCGAAGGCTACGCTGCGCACCACGTTCGCGGTCTTGCGACCGACGCCCGGGAGGGTGACCAGATCCTCGGTGTCCTGGGGCACTTGCCCGCCGAACCGCTCCACGAGAGCGGTCGCCATGGCGACCAGGTTCTGGGCCTTGGCGTGGTAGAAGCCGGTCGGATGGATGATGCGCTCGACAGCTTCGAGGTCGGCGTGGGCCAGAGCTTCGGGGCCGGGAAAGGCGGCGAACAGCTCGGGGGTCACCGAATTCACCCGTTCGTCCGTGCACTGGGCAGACAGGATCGTGGCCACCAGGAGCTCGAAGGCATCCCCGTAGCTCAGCGCGCAGAGCTCCTGGGCGGTGCCCGGATAGGTCTCGGCCAGGATGGCGAGAACAGCGCGGGCCCGAACTTTTCTCTTCGCGAGATTCTCCACGCCGGTGACGCTAGCGCCGACCACGGATACCCTCTCGAAGTGGCCCAGGGTATCGACATCATCCGCTCCCAGGTTGACGGGAGGACCAGGGCCGCCGTCGACGCACTCCTCGAGCGGGCAGCACTCCACGGCGCCCGCGAGCCTCTCGGAGAGCGCATGCGGCTCGATCTCGAAACCGGTGGCGCTCCGGGGTTGACCCTGCTGGTGTGCTGGGAGGACGAGATGACACTCTGCGGGTTCGCCCAGCTGCGCCACGAGGCCGCGTCGTGGAGCCTCGAGCTCGTGATCGCTCCCGTCGTCACCGCTCCCGGCTCAGCTGCTGATGAGCTCAAGGTGCGCCGACGATTGCTGGACGCCTCGCTCAACGAGGTCGCCGCACACGGTGGTGGTCTGCTGCACTATCGCGCGCCGGCGGCAACCGCGTCCGAGAGCACGATCGCACTAAAGGCCGGCCTCACGTTGACACGCGAAGTCCTCCAGCTCCGTGTCCGGCTTCCCCTGCCGCTGGACGTGAGCAGGGCTGCTCGGGCCGTGGCCGTCCGCCCATTCGTGATCGGAGCCGACGAGACAGCGTGGCTCGAGGTGAACAACCGGGCGTTCCGCGGTCATCCCGAGCAAGGAGGCTGGAGCCTCGCCGATCTCCGAGAACGTCAGACCCAACCCTGGTTCGATCCACGAGGGTTCCTCCTCGCCTCAGAGGGGAGCAGGCTCACCGGGTTCTGCTGGACCAAGGTGCACGGCACGGGCCCGAGCGCGCTCGGGGAGATCTACGTGGTCGCTGTGGACCCCGACCACCATGGTCGTGGCCTCGGTCGCGCCCTCACGACCGCGGGGCTCGCCTACCTCGCGTCCCGCCAGATCACGACGGGCATGCTCTACGTGGACGCGTCCAACTCCCCGGCCCGGCACATGTACGAGGGGCTCGGCTTCACCCTCCACCATGCCGACCGGATCTTCACGGCCACGGTGCCCCAGCGAGAGGCTGGCTCCGTGAGCACGAGGCCCGGCTCGGGTCCGTGACCCACGCGGGAACGCCCAGGGGCCGGACGTCGGCTTGGGGCAAATGCTGGGTCAGTGCGCTGCCACCCCCACCCCGCGGCCGATCGCGTAGGTGACGCTGGCAGCCACCGCGGCGAGCAGGAGCTGGCGCAAGCCGGCCTTCCACAGGGGCCGACCGGTGAGCATGCCGATGACGATCCCCACGGCCAATGCGGCCGTCCCGGCAATGACCACCGAGGCAACGATCGCCGCCGTACCGGACGCGAACAGCCAAGGCAGGAGCGGGAGAAACGCGCCGAGCGCGAAGGTCACGAACGACGATGCCGCAGCCTGAAAAGGCGCACCGAGCTGAGACGGGTTGATCCCGAGCTCCTCGCGGGCATGGGTCTGCAGCGCGACGTCGGGATCCCTCATCATCTCCCCGGCCAGCTCTCGTGCCACGCTCGGGTCCACACCTCGCCGCTCGTAGATGGCCGTCAGCTCCCGTTGCTCGGCCTCGGGGCTGGTGCGGATCGCTTGGCGCTCCACGTCGAGCTCCCGCTGGAGGAGCTCTTGCTGTGCTCGCATCGACACGTACTCGCCTGCAGCCATGGAGAAGGCGCCGGCTACCAGCCCGGCCAGGCCGGTGAGACGCACGACCGAGCCCCCCGGATGGGCGCCGGCCATGCCCAGGATCAAAGAGACGTTCGTCACGAGCCCGTCGCTGATCCCGAAGACGGCGGCTCGGGACCACCCACCCTGGACGTCTCGATGGTGCTCGTCGCCCCGTACGTGGTGCCGGCCGGCCATTGGAGAAGCGTAGCGACGCCCCTCGGGGGTCCGCGACTGGCAGACTCTCGGTCATGGCCGAACACCAGTGGATGGACAGATCCCAGCCCCAGACCCTTCAAGCCGCCGTGCTGTTCTCGTACTTGAACGCAGCGCTTGCCCTGCTCACCTTCCTCGCCTTCGGGGCCGGTCTCTCACTGGTCCTCGTGCTGCTGGCCGGCGCCGCGTACGGGATCGCCAACCAATGGCGATGGGCGTACTGGGCCGGCACGGTCCTCGCATGCCTCTACCTGCTCAGCCAGCTCGTCGCCCTCGTGCTCGGGAGTGGCTTCTCGGGTCTTCTCGACCTCGTGTTCGCGGGCGTCCTGGTCGCCCTCCTGCTCCACCCCCAGAGCAGGGCCTACGAGCGGATCTGGTTCCACTGAGCCAAGCGCCGACCAGCGCTTTGAAGAGGTGCCCACGCTGATCTATCGTGCTCGGGGCGTTGCAGACTGCGACCCCGGCCCCTCGATGCCCAACCGTCGGGACGCGGCCCACAACCCATTGGCCAAGGAGGAGACGTGAGCACCACCATCGACGGTGTCGACGGATTTGCCGAACATGTCGGCGAGCATCTCGGCTACAGCGAATGGGTCAGCATCGAACAGGACCGGGTCAACCGCTTCGCCGACGCCACGGGCGACCACCAATGGATCCATGTCGATCCTGTCCGCGCTGCCTCAGGGCCGTTCGGGGGCGCGATTGCCCACGGCTACCTGACCCTGTCGTTGGCGCCGGTCCTACTCGGCCAAGTGCTGTCGGTCGGCAATGTTGCGTTCGGCGTCAACTACGGGTGCAACAAAGTACGCTTCCCTGCTCCGGTTCTCGTCGGATCCTCGCTTCGCCTGGGTGCGACGCTCGCATCGGCCGATCCGGTCGACGACGGTGTGCAAGTGACGCTGGACCTCGTGTTCGAAGTTCGCGATGCGCCCAAACCGGCATGCGTCGCCCAAGTCGTCTACCGCTACTACCGCTAGACGCCAGTCGGGAGCCCACCGTTGATCCGTTGGTCGTCAGACCAAGAGCCGCTCCCGCTCGGGTCGGCCAAGACCGAGCGCGTGCGCTCGATGTTCGATGCCATCGCTCCGCGCTACGACCTCGTGAACAAGATCATGAGCCTCGGACTCGACCGCATCTGGCGTCGCCGTAGCGTGTCGGCGCTCGCGTTGGCTCCGGGATCACGCGTCTTGGACCTGGCGTGCGGTACCGGAGATCTGTCGTTGCTGGCTCGTCGCTACGGCTACCGGGTGGTTGGAGTGGACTCCAGCTCGGGCATGCTGGCAGCGGGATCGGCGCGCCAATCCCGGCTCGGAGTGGAGGTCGGCTTGGTGCAGTGTGATGCTGCGAGATTGGGTTTTGCCACCGGGTCCTTCGACGGGTTGGTCTGCGGGTTCGCACTCCGCAATTTCAGCGATCTCAGCGCGTCTCTGACTGAAGCCGCACGAGTGGTTCGCCCGGGGGGACGCCTGGCCCTCCTCGAGGTGGCCGCACCCCAAGGCGGTCTCCTGCTCGTCGGGTACAAGGTGTGGTTCGAACATGTCGTCCCTCTTCTCGGAGGCCTGCTCTCGGACCCCTCCGCCTACCGCTACCTCCCGCGTTCGGTGGCCTACCTCCCCGACGATGCATCGCTGCGCCGGCTCCTCGCCGACGCCGGGTTCACGATGGTCGGTCGCCGGCTTCTCCACGGAGGACTGACCCAGCTCCTCACCGCCACCAGGGCAGGGCTTCCAGAGGCACGACGCGCGGGAGCAAGGTCCGATCGCGGTTCCGCCGCATGACGACAACGTGGCCGGATCCAAGAGATCTCTCCGCCGTCTCCGTGCCGGTGGACGACGCTCTGCCAGCCGATCTCTTCGATCTGGTGACGGGAGTTGACGCCCTCCTCTCCGGGCCGGAACTGACGCTTCTCGGATGCGGCACCGCCGCAACGTTGACGCTGGCAGGGGGTTTGGACGGCGCGAACGTGCGCGAGGCTGCAGCCTGGCTTGCACAGGTGCCCCACGACGTCCAGCCCGGAGTACACCGAGCCAGAGTCACGGCCCTCGGAGCGCTGCCGTTCGAACGGGAAGCCGAGGGACGGCTCGTCGTGCCCGAACTGCTCGTAGGCCTGGACGTCGAGGGAGATTGCTGGCTGACGACGCTCGGTCCCCCCGGACGCTCCATCCCGACAGCGGCAGCGCTCGTCGCATCGGCACGGGAACGATCGAACCGCGCTGCCCGGACGCCACTCCTTGCGCCGGCGGGATTGGATCGTGAGGACAGCCCCGTTGCAGGAGCTCGATCGGTCGAGCGCATCCCAGACGCCGACGGCTACCGCCAGTGCGTCGGGAGCGCACTCGCTCGGATCCAGGCCGGCAGCCTCTCCAAGGTCGTCTTGGCCCGATCCTTGATCGTGAGGCTCGCCAACGAGCCCTCGCTCACCGCAATCCTCAAGCAGCTCCGAGCCGACGAGCCTGGGTGTGTGGTCTTTTCCTTCCCTACGCCGCACGGGACGTTCTTCGGTGCGTCGCCCGAGCTCCTGGTCCGGCGTCGAGGGCGCGACGTGACTGCCGTGCCCCTTGCCGGGACCATGGCAACCGGACCGGGTCCGGCCGGCAGCTCCTCAACCGAACATCCGCTCACGAGATCCGACAAGGACCGTCTCGAGCACGACTTCGTCGTGGATGCCGTCGTGGCGGCGCTCGCACCTCACTGCGAGCGCGTCGCGCTGCCCGAAGGGACCGTCCTGGTCACTCTGGGCTCTCTCGTCCACTTGGGGACCAGGGTCAGCGGCACGCTCCGTTCAGGCAGCGAGCAGTCGGCACTCGAGCTCGCAGCCGCCCTCCATCCCACGCCGGCTGTGGGCGGAGTCCCCCGGGAGGCAGCGCTACGCGTGATCGCCACCCTGGAGCCGAGGAGCCGAGAGCACTGGGCGGGGCCGGTGGGCTGGGTCGACGCGACGGGCGACGGCGACTGGATGATCGGCATCAGATCGGCGACGGTCGAGGGAGCCACGGTCACGTTGACTGCCGGTGCCGGCATCGTCGAGGGATCAGACCCTGACGAAGAGCTGCAGGAGACCTCAATGAAGCTGAGGCCGCTCGTCGATGCGTGCTGCCCCGGCATCGTTGCGCCGTGAAACAGCGTCACCACGGCATCCTGAGGAGCTGTCCAGTGGGATCGCGACGGTGAACGTCGACCCGTGTCCAAGCTCGGAACGGACCTCGGCTCGTCCGCCCAGGGAAATGGCGATCGCCCGGACGATGGAGAGCCCCAGACCCGTCCCCACACCCGATCGGGCCGTGTCCCCTCGATAGAAACGGTCGAACACCCGCGTTAGCTCGTCAGGGGTCATGCCCGGTCCCTCGTCACGGACCTGGAGCACGCCCATCGAGCCATCGACGTCCACTGAGACCACGATGGGAGTCTCGGGAGGAGTGTGGACAATCGCGTTGCGGACCATGTTGTGCGCGACTTGGGATAGCCGGTCCGGGTCTCCGGCCACCACTACAGGGCCGTCCACAACCAGGTTCACCCGATCGGCGACGCCGGAGGCCATGGCGTCGTCAACCGCGTCGCGGGCGATCTCTCCGAGATCGACGGGCTCTCGAGCCAGGGGGCGTCCCTGGTCCAGGCGGGCGAGAAGGAGGAGGTCCTCCACCAAGCCGCTCATACGCTCTGCCTCCCCTTCGATGCGTTCGAGCGCTCTGGTGCGGTCTGCATGCTCGGGGAACCCGCCACGCCTGAGCAGTTCCGCGTACCCGCGGATGGAGGTGAGCGGGGTCCGGAGCTCGTGAGACGCGTCGGCGACGAACTGGCGCAGCCGGCGCTCGGAGGCCGATTTCTCCGAGAAGGCCTCTTCGATCTGCTTCATCATCATGTTGAGCGCTGTACCCAATCGTCCCACCTCGCTCCCGGGGTTGCGTACCTCCAAGCGCCGGCCGAAGTCACCCGACGACACATCCCGGGCTGCTCGGACCATCCCGTCGAGGGGCTTCAGCCCGCGACGCACGATCCACAGCGCCAGGATGCAGAGAGCGGCCAGCACCGCGAACGACACCACCAGCTCCACCCGGACGAGAGAGGACAGCGTGTCGAGGGTCGACTGAAGGGTCACGGCGCTCACGAGGATCCCCTGTGGAACCGCCACGGCCTCTGCTCGGTACGAGTATCCCGAGCGCGGTGGGCCGTTCACGGTGAACGCGTCGGGGTTGGGATGGTACGCGCCGCCGTGATGCACTTGACCGGCCACCTCGCTCGATGCCACGCGAAGCCGGCTCGGGAGGACGGGGGCGGGATCGGGATGGTCGGGAAGACCGGAAGGACGGCTCGCCAACACTCTCCCGTCCGGAGCGATCACCAAGACGTAGACGTCGGGGTCGACCCTGTTGTCGATACCGTCTTGCGTCACGGGGCGATGGTGACGGACGCTGAAGTCGAGATAGCGGATGGCCAAGTGCTGGGACGAGGCGAGCTGCGCGTCGAGCCTCCCGTAGAGGAACGATCGCAACGAGGTGTAGGTCACCACGTCGGCGACCGCCAACCCGACGACGAGAAGGACGGCCATGGTCAGCGTGAGCTTCTGGTAGAGCTTCATCCTGAGCGCTGTCCGGCGACAGGGGCATGCAAGCTCGGCAGGACGCCCGTACGACCTGCGCGCAGCGCGCGCTCAGCGAGGCAGGCGCAAGACGTAGCCAACTCGGCGCACCGTATGGAGCAGGGGTGGATCGACGTCGTCGATCTTCTTTCTCAGGTAGCTGATGTAGGTCTCGACGATATTCGGGTCCCCGCCGAAGTCCAGTCCCCACACTTGGTCGAGCAGCTCTGCCTTGGGCACTACGCGGCGCGCGTTGTCCAGAAGGTATTCGAGGACGTTGAACTCGGTGGCGGTCAGCTCGACGAGCGCTCCTTGACGCCACACCTCGTGCGTGTCCACGTTCATGACGAGATCGGCGTAGCGCAGCTCGGCCCCGCTGGCCGTGTCTCCACCACTGCGCCGCAACACGGCGCGCAAACGGGCGACGAGCTCGTCGAGGCTGAACGGCTTGGTCACGTAGTCGTCGCCGATGCCGAGGCCGACGATCTTGTCCTCGGTGGCGTCCCGTGCCGTGAGGAACACCACCGGGACGTGATTCCCACTCTCACGCAGGGTCTGGCACATCTGGGTTCCGTCCATGTCGGGCAGCATGACGTCCAAGAGGACCATGTCGAGAGGAGTTGACCGGCAGATGTCGAGCGCCTCGGAACCGCGCGACGCAACACGCACATCGAACCCCTCGAATTTCAGCGCTGCCGCCAGCAGGTCGGTGATGTAGGGCTCGTCATCGACCACGAGCACACGCGTCCGCCGTGGGTGCTCGCCGGCTCCAGCTCGTGGGTCCACCGGACAATGATCGCAGAATTCACCCAGCCTGCTCGTCCAGCTTGCTCGTTGCACCGCGAGGGCCTGCCGGCGGCGTCGAAGAGCGTCAGAGGCGGCGCGAAGTCACCGATGCCTGATCCTTGGTCGAACGACGCGACGCGAGGCGCCGTACCCCTCGAACCCAGCGGGCGAGTCCCCACACGGTGACGAGCCCGAGCGCTTCGATCACGATTGCCGAGGACATCTTCGACTCGCCAGCAACCCGGTCGACGAAGCGGATCGGCACCTCGACGATCGAAGCACCTGCCTGTTTCGCCTCGTAGGTCATCTCGATCTGGAAACCGTACCCATCCGCCTTGATACGGTCGAGATCAAGCCGTCTGAGCACGCTGGCGGCGTAGACCCGGAAGCCGGCAGTCGAGTCGGCGACGCCGAGGCCGAGCATGAACGAGGCGTACTGATTGCCGCCCCACGACAAGAGGTGACGGCTCCAGGTCCAGTTCGGTATCGAACCACCCTGCACGTAACGAGAGCCGATGACGACCTCATGGCCCTCGTGCAGCGGTGCCACGAGGCCGGGCAGTGCATCGGGGTCGTGCGAGAAGTCGGCGTCCATCTCGACGCACGCGTCGTAGCCGCGTTCGAGAGCCCACGCGAACCCGGCACGGTACGCACTGCCGAGCCCTGACTTCTGCGATCGTCGGAGCACATGGAGATCGAAGAGGTCGCCTCGGCGACGCTCCACCAAGTCGGCAGTGCCGTCGGGACTGCCGTCGTCGACCACGAGGATCCCGGCATCGGGTAGCGCCGCCTGGACGCGTTCGAGGATCCGCTCGATGTTCTCAGCCTCGTTGTAGGTGGGGATGATGACCAGAACGCGCACGGGCGCAGCTTAGGGTACGGGCACATGCCCGCCGGTGGCGTCCGTGTCCGTTGGGTCTTCCGACGGCTCTGGCCGCCGGAGCTCTCGCACGACCACCTGAACGGCACCACCGACCGGGATCCCGATGAGCGCCCCGACGAAAGCGCCCAGCCCCGCACCGACGCGGTCTCCCAGGGTTGCCCCGACCAGGACGGCGAGCAGGACCCAGAGGGGATTGAGGCGGACCGTCCGGCTCATCACGATCGGGTTCAGCAGATGGTTCTCGACCTCCTGGTACACGAGGAACACCACCACGACGACCACGAAGGCCGGCACCGAATGAAAGAAGGCCACGATGGCCACGGGCACGCCGGCGATCAGCCCTCCGACCATCGGCAGGAGGTCGACCAGCGCGACCCAGAACCCCAGGAGCAGCGCGTAGGGGACGCCGACGATCTCGAGCGTGACGAAGACGACGACGCCCGCGACCAAAGAGGTCAGCGCGTTGCCCAGCATGTAACCCGTGACCGATCGAGATGCCTCGCCATAGATGTGCGCCACCCGGATCGCTCGTTCGGGGCGCATCACACCGAGCACTGCCCGCCGCACGCCGGGAGCTTCGAGGAGGATGAACAACGAGAGAATGGCGATCGTCCCGAGCGCGACGACCGTCGAGAGCGCGGCAGCGCCCACCGAGAGGGCCTGTGCGGGCTTCAGGCTCCGGGTGATGTCTCCGGCGATCTTCGGCGCGTTCTGATTCACCCACTTCTGCAGGTGGAACCTCTGGATGAGCGCGCCGACCCTGCCCCGACCGTGCTCCGCCTGCTTCACCAGAGAGGGAAGATCCTTGGCGAACCGTGTCACCGCGTGGACGAGCGGAGCCGTGAAGAGGGCCACGACCCCTAGGAACACCACTACGGCCAAGACGAACACGAGGATCACCGCCGCGCTTCTGGGCACGTGCAGCCGCTCGACGCCTCGAACGATCGGTGCCAGAAGAAGGGCGACGAAGACTGCAACGAGGCAGTAGAGGAGGATGGTCCGAAGCACCCAGAGCAGCAGGATCACGAGGGCGTTCACGTCCAGGATGGCGAACGCGACCGCGACGGTGGTCAGGATGGTGCCGAGTGGCACGTTGCGAGATGCCGCAGCCGACCACATCCGGTCCCTGTAACTACGAGGTTGTCCCGGGCGCGCCTCACGTTCGCCGCCGTTCGGATCCTGGGCGCTCCCCGAGCGGCCGACCCCTTCGGAATCGGAGCCCGATGGTCCGCTCATGCCGACATGATTGCAGGTCCGCGGTCCTCCGGCGTGCCAGCATGTCATCAATGGAGGCCAAGGGGAACCCGTCGGACGACACGCCGGCTCGCTCGGAGAGCTACGGAGCGCGGGCTCCCGTTCCCGATGATCACGACGCGGACGGACAGCGGACCAGCGCCCGCCGACTGCACCGCCGCCGATGGGTACCCAAGCAGGTCAGGTGGACGATCACCGTCGTGCTCCTGTTCTTCGTCGCCGAGTACCTCATCCTTCCGGAGATCTCGAGTGCCCGCCGATCGCTCAACCTCTTGGGACATGTGAACGTGCTTTGCCTCGTGGTCGGCGCCGGTCTCGAAGCCTGCTCGCTCCTCGCGTATGCAGAGCTGAGCCACACGGTGCTCTCCCCGGACTCGCCGCACCGGTTCACGATGCTGAGGATCAACATGTCGAGCTTGGCCGTGAGCCACGTGATGCCCGGCGGTACCGCGCCCGGCACGGCCGTGGCGTACCGCCTCCTCACCGAAGAGGACGTGCCCGGCAGCACGGCCGCGTTCGGGCTCGCGACCCAAGGAGTCGGTTCGGCTGTCGTCCTGAACGCGGTGTTCTGGATCGCCCTGCTCGTCTCAGTCCCGCTCACCGGGTACAACCCTCTCTACGGTTTCGCGGCCATCGCCGGCGTCATCCTGCTTGCCCTCTTCGCAGGGACCGTGCTCCTCCTCACGAGGGGCAAGCACCAGGCGGCCGACCAGCTCCATCGCTTCGCCACTCATCTGCCGCTGGTCAACCCCGACACGGTCTCGTCGCTGGTCCAAAAGATCGCCGACCGCCTGGAGGTCCTCCTGCGGGACCGTGCCCTGCTCGTCCACGCCCTCGAGTGGGCAGCCGCCAACTGGCTGCTCGATGCAGCGTCGCTTTGGGTCTTCATCCTTGCCTTCGGCCACGTCGTCTCGCCGATCGACCTCCTGGTGGCCTACGGCCTCGCGAACATCCTGGCTGTCATCCCGATCACCCCGGGCGGTCTCGGCGTCATCGAGGGGGTGCTCATCCCGACGCTCGTCGGTTTCCACGTGCCCAAGACAATTGCCATCCTCGGAGTGCTGTCCTGGAGGCTCGTCAATTTCTGGCTCCCGATCCCGGTTGGCGGAACGGCCTACCTTTCGCTGCGCTTCGGACCACGGGCTCGCCGCCGGCGCCGCCAAGCGTCCCCGGCTGCGTGACGCAACCGATCCTCGTCGGTCCGATCTGCTCAGCTTCGAAAAGTCGGTTCGCCGGTGAGACGGAGCTCTGGGTCGGAGCCGGATGGATCGGGCGGCCTGGGCTCCACTTCACGCCTTCGGCGGGCACGCTCGAGTGCCAGTTCTTTCAGACGGGCTTGGCAACTGATGCCCCGGCGGTTGGGCACCCGATGCCATCGCCGGTCCGCCCCGAGCGACCAGGCGTAGGTGTCGTCGGCGAACACCAAGTCGAGGATCTCGAAGAGGCGCGCCTGGAGCTCGAGGTCACGAACCGGCACGAGCACTTCGATCCGACGGTCCAGGTTCCGCTCCATCAGATCAGCCGAACCGATGTAGATGCTGAGCGGACCCTCGGCCGCAGGCAGGATGCCAGAGCCATCTGCAAGAAGCCCGGGCTCAGCTCCTCCGAATTGGAAGATTCTCGAGTGCTCAAGGAATTCCCCGACGACCGAGCGGACCCGGATGGTCTCTGAGAGTGTGGGAACGCCCGGACGCAAGCAGCACAGACCTCGTATCGCCAGGTCGATGGGGACCCCGGCGCGAGACGCCCGGTACAGCGCGTCGATGATCTCGGGGTCCGTGAGGCCGTTCAATTTCATGATGATGCGTCCAGCGGACCCCAAGACTTCCTGGCCGGAAATGAGGTCGAGGATCCGTCGCCGGAGGGTCACCGGGGACACCAGGATCTGGCGGTATCCCGCGTGACGACTGAAGCCGGTCAAGTAGTTGAACAGGTCACCGACATCTGCACCGATATCCGGGTCGGCCGTGAGCAAGCCGAGATCTTCGTAGATCCGAGCAGTTCGCGAGTTGTAGTTCCCCGTCCCCACGTGGCAGTACCGGCGTATCCCTTCCTCCTCCTTGCGCAGCACGAGCACCGTCTTGGAATGGGTCTTGAGCCCGACGATCCCGTACACGACATGGACACCCGCTTCTTCGAGCTGCCGGGCCCATCCGATGTTGGCCTGCTCGTCGAAACGCGCTTTCAATTCCACGATCGCCGCCACCTGCTTGCCCGATTCGGCCGCCCGGACGAGAGATGCGACGATGGGGCTGTCACCGGACGTCCGGTAGAGCGTCTGCTTGATCCCCATGACATCGGGATCGTCTGCTGCCTGCGCGACGAATGCCTCGACCGAGGTCGCGAACGAATCGTATGGGTGGTGCACGAGCACGTCCCGTTCCCGTAGGACGGCGAACAGGTCTCTCGGTTCGTTCCCCGCGGTCGCCAGGTGTGGCGGGGTCATCGGCGTCCAGGTCTCGGCGTGCAAGTCCGGACGATCCAGCCCGTAGACAGCCCACAGTCCCCCGAGGTCGATAGGGGCATTCACGGAATAGACCCCGTCGAGCGGCACATCCAGCTCGGCGGCGAGGCGCTCACGGAGGTCTCTGCTCGCGTGGGAGCTGATCTCGAGCCGTACGGCGCTGCCGAACCGGCGGCGGCGGAGCTCCATCTCGACTGCAACAAGCAGGTCGTCGGCCTCGTCCTCTTCGACGGCGAGGTCCGCATTGCGCGTGACACGGAACGCGTCGTGCTCACCGATCGTCATCCCGGGGAACAGTGCGTCGAGGTGTGCGGCGATGACCTGCTCGAGTGGGACGAAGCGTTCCCCGTCAGGCATGACCACGAACCGCGGGAGGACCGACGGCACCTTGACTCGGGCGATCCGCTTCTCTCCGGTGCCCGGATCGCCGACCTCCACCAGGAGGTTGAGCGAGAGGTTCGAGATATAGGGGAAGGGATGGCCGGGGTCGACCGCGAGCGGCGTGAGCACCGGGTAGATCTGACGCGAGAAGACGTCCACCAGATAGGCGCGATCGTCATCATCGAGTGATGACCAGTCCGAGAGCCTTACCCCCGCGGCCGACAGCATCGGCACCAGATCCTCCAAGAAGATGCGGTCCTGGCGCGCGACCAGGCCTTCGACCCGATCCCGGATCACGCGGAGCTGCTCGCCCGGCCGGAGCCCGTCGACCGAGCGAGTCCTCACGCCGGCGGCAACCTGGTCCTCCAGTCCGGCCACTCTCACCTGAAAGAACTCGTCCAGAAGCTCCGAGAAGATCGCCATGAACTTGATCCGCTCGAGCACGGGAAGCGAGTCGTCCTCCGAAAGATCGAGCAAGCGCGCCAAAAAGTCCAGGCGGGAAAGCTCGCGGTTGGAGAACCTCTGGTAACCAAACGAGGCAATGACCTCTTCGGAGCTGTCGCTGCCTGCCTGACGGAGGTCCGCCGCCGCACGTGGACGTGCGTGTAGACGTGGACCTTGGTCGCCGTCCAACTGCGTTGCCGTCGGGGAGGGGGACGGCGAGGGTGAAGCGGACCCGTTCGAAGCGGTCATCGGGTCCCCGCGGACCCCTTCGCGCTCGAGTGCCATTGAGATCTCCATCGCCTCGTCGTGGTCCTGTGCCTCATGCTACTACCACCTCTCGGCGCCTCGTGCCCGCTACGATCTCACGGTGGCCCAGGCACAGCTCACAATCCCTAGGTCAACGGGCGTCGGCTCTTCGGGCCGGATGCCGGGTCGACTGCCACCCTGGCCTCGTGGTCCAAAACCCCGCCGCCGGACCGAACTGGGGCTCTTGATCTTCACCTGCGTCATCACCCTTGCGCTTTACGTCATTGCCGAAGTCGGCGAGACGAACCGCATCCCGGCGCACCTTGGGCCATTTCTCGGCGTCATCTTCGGGATCATGCTCGTCGCGCACATTGCCAACCGATGGTTCGTGCCGGACGCAAACCCAGTCGTACTGCCCATCGCCGCCCTCTTGAACGGCGTCGGCTACGTCGTCATCGTGGCATGGACACCGGCAGAGGCCAAGGCACAGGCAGCCTGGGTGGTGGTAGGGGTGCTGCTCTACGTTGCAACGCTCGTGCTCGTCCGCCATTCGCGCGATCTCGATCGGTACCGCTACCTGCTCCTCCTGCTGGCAGGTGCGCTCCTCATCGCCCCGCTCGTCCCTGGGATCGGCCGCACAACACTGGGCGCACGGGTGTTCGTACATCTGGGCAGCCACGACTTCCAGCCGGCAGAGATCGCCAAGATCCTCCTGTGCATCTTCTTCGCCTCGTACTTCGCCGAAAAGAAGGAGCTGCTCGCGATCCCGAGCGCCCGCATTGGCGATCGACTGGTGATCGATCCTCGACCCCTGGTCCCGATCATCCTGGTCTGGCTCATGGCGATGGGGGTCATCGGACTGGAGGACGATCTGGGGTTTGCGCTCTTGATCTTCGCCATGTTCACCGTCCTTCTCTGGATCGCAACCGGGCGCTGGGGCTACCTCATCGGCTCAGCGGTCCTCTTCGCTTTCGGTGCGTTCCTGGCCGCGCATCTCTTTTCTCAAGTTCATGGCCGCATCGACACATGGCTGCACCCGGCACTCAACAGCCAGCTCGGCGAGAGCACGTTGTCGCTCGCTCACGGCGGCGTCGGAGGTGCCGGCCTCGGATTGGACCGGTTCACCGGGGACATCTTCGGCATCACGACAGACGTCGTGTTCACCGCAGTCGGCGAGGGTCTCGGCCTGATAGGGGCCTCCGCTGTCGTGATGGGTTTCCTGCTGTTCGTCGGCACGGGCCTTCGCATCGCGCAGACCGCCCGCTCGGATTTCTCCAAGCTGCTTGCGACCGGCCTCACCGTCATCATCGGTTTTCAGGCCTTCATCGTCATGGCCGGCGTGATCCGCATCCTGCCGTTCACTGCCGGCATTGCCCTGCCGTTCGTCGCCTACGGAGGATCCTCCCTGGTCGCCAACTACATTCTGGTCGGCGTCCTCATGCGGATCTCCCAGGAAGGCTCCTCCGGTGCTCCCCAACCCGGGGAGCTCGAATTCCTCGTCGCGACCTGACCGATCCAGACCGCAGTCGTGCGTAGGTGCGTACGTGGCCGGCCTCGCCATTCGGGCCTGCATCTCCTGCCTGCGTGCTCACGCAGCTCTTCGTCGCGGTTCCACGTCACCGCTGCACGTCACACCTGCACGTCGCGGCTCCACATCACGGCTGCACGTCACCGCTACCCGCGAACAAACGCTCGTCGACCAGCAGGGGCGCTGGGAACTTCTGGCGCAGTGCCAGGACGATGCCGTCGCTCGGCCGGCAGGTGACCACCTCCCGCCCGCGAGCCGACATGAGGTCGAGCTCGGCCAAGTAGGTACCCCCCACGCGCCCGGTCATCCGGATGGCGACGACATCGATGGCGAAACGCCGTAGGACGTCGGCGAAGAGCTCGTGGGTCAACGGCCTCGGCGTCTCGATCCGCTGCAGGACGTGTGCCAAAGCTGCTCCTTCGGCCATGCCTACGGGGAAGGACAGGTCGCGTTTGGGGAGCTCGATCTCGCGAAGCGTCACCACCGGGTACTGGCTCGGCAGGTGCATGTCCACCGAATGCACTTCCATCATGCGGAATGCCGGTGCGGACCCAGTGGGTGATGCCGGTCGGCGGTGCGACACGGGCTCGGGATCAAGCTCGGGATCGGGCGGGGGTGCGGGGACTGGCTGGGGCGCGGGTGCAAATGCGGGCACGGGCGCGGACCCGCTGTCGTCGTGCACGTCGCTCACGCCGGCATCCGGTTCCGGCGCACGCTCACCACCAGCCCCACCCCGATGAAGAAGCAGAGAACTGCCGATCCCCCATAGCTGATAAAGGGCAACGGGATCCCCGTGATGGGCATGATCCCCATCGACATCCCGGCATTTTCGAATGCGCTGAAAGCGAAGAACGTGAAGATACCCGCGCACACCAGTCGTCCGAAGGAGTCGCGAGCCAGCTGCGCGCCACGGAGCATCCGCCATGCCACGACCCCGAGTAGCAAGAGCACGACCGACGAGCCGACGAAGCCGAGCTGTTCTCCGACCGCGGTGAAGATGAAGTCGGTCTGCTGCTCGGGAACGTAGCCGAGGTTGGTCTGGGCACCATGGAGGAGGCCGGTCCCGAAGAGACCGCCGGACCCGAGCGCGTTCTTGGCCTGGGTGAGGTTGTAGAGCGATGTCTGCAGCGCCTTGCTCGGGTTTGCTGTGTCCTGGTGCAGGAAAGACGTGATCCGGGTGATCTGGTAGTGGTGCAGCAATCCGAGCTCCAGGGCACCCACCACGACCACGACCGCGGCGACGATCAGGACCACCAGGATCCGAGTCGGAAGTCCGGCGACCGCAAGCATCACCAAAAGGACGATGGCCATGATGATGCCGGTCCCCAGGTCAGGCTGGGCAATCACCAGGGCGATGGGAATTCCCCCCATCACCAAGGCCTTGATCACGTCGGACCAGGTCAAACCCTCCCGGCGCCGAGAGCAGAACGTCGCCAACCCGACGATGAGGGCCAGGACGGCGAACTCAGAAGGCTGGAGCTGGAGAGGGCCCAGGCTGAACCATCTCTGGGAACCGAGCGCGTGCTTGCCGATGCCGGGAACCAGCACCGCCACCAGGAGGAACACGAAGGCCCCGTACACGAACATGCCGATCGGCTCGAGCCTCCGGTAGTCGTTGATGCTCATGACCACCATGGCCACCAGCCCGAGAGCAACCCAGACGAGCTGGCGCTTCAAGAAGTAAGTCGGGCTGATCCCTGTCGCGAGAAGCGTGCCGCGCGTCGCCGTGTACACCATGACTGCGCCAATCAGCGAGAGGAGGATGCTGACCCCGACGAGCACCAGGTCGATACCGCCGAGCCGTCGCCGGGAAACCGTTCCCCTGGGAGCCGTGATCACCTGGCCTGCACCGGGCCAGACACTACCGGCTCTGGGAGCAGGGCAGAGCGAGCCAGGAGGCGGTAGGTGTTCGAGCGTCGGCGCCGCCGTATCACCAGGGCGAGGACCTGGTCGCAGAGGAACGCAAGCAGGAAGAACGGCAGTGCAGCCACGAAGACGACGTCGCGCCGGAGATGGTCGTACCAACGGCTGGGCGGGCGCCAGGGAAGGTCGGGGGCCGGCGCCAGGCGGTTCACGAGGAGCCAGACTCCGAAGAGCAGGTCGACCGGCTGCGACGCGACACCGCGTTCGGTTGCCTCCACGCTCATGCCGCGCGCTCGTACCGCCTTCTCCAGGTTTCCAAGGGACAGAAGGTGCTGATGCTGGGGCTGGAACCACGGGACCCAGTACTTGCCCAGCAAGCGGCCGTATATGGAGTCGGGGTCGGGCAATTCGATGAGGAGGTAACCGCCGGGTTCGAGGACGTCCAGCGCGGCGTCGAGCTCTGCCATCGGGTCGCGGGTGTGCTCCAGGTAATGGTGCATGCTCACCACGTCGTAATGCCCGGTCAACTCTCCGGCCACCTCGGGGAACATCCCGCGGATCCCTCGTTGCACCCACCCCCGGTGCGCTGCCTCCTCGATGCTCGCGCTCATGTCGAGACCATCGAAGCAGGTGTCCGGCCAGTGCTCGGCAGCGATCAGGCAGAAATGCCCGTGCCCCGCGCCCACGTCCAGCCAGCGTCGCGGCTGGTGGCGGCCATCCAGCATTGCCGCACGTCCCCGGTAGGAAGTGTCGGAAGAGCCGAACACGAGCTCGAGCTGCTCTTCTCCCAGTCCGTCGTAGAAGTCCTTGTAATAGAAGTCGAGCCCTTCGAGCGAGAGTCGCGGGTTCTGGAACACATGGCTGCAGTCCTCGCATCTGGTCAGTACGAATTCCCCAGGTTTGCGCTGGAGGAGGTCAGGCGTCCTCACCTCGACTTCGAGGCGGTGCGATCCGCACAAGGGACAATCCGGCCGCGGCGCTTCGAAGAAGCGGTCCAGGCCACCGGCCAGTAGCTCCTCGTAGACCGGGCGCAACGCGCGTGCGTCCACCCGATTCGAGGAGGTCGCCACCGTCTCGTCTTTCGATCGAGCGGTTGCGATGCGAACCAGCTCGATGGGCCCGAGCAGCCAGCGGAGCAGCGGCCGGTACCACAGGTCGACCGGCCGGATCGGGGTGCCGGCGAACGTGAGAACCGGCTGGACGCACCAGCAGGCGAGCGCCACGAGCCCCCACAGCCAGGTCACGGCGATGCCCACCCCGAGCAGTACGTAGAGTCCGGCAGGGATCACGATGGCAAGCGGCCACACTGCGCCAAACCTGGCACGCATCAGTGCCTTCGTCTCTGCCGGCGTGAGGCGCCGTGCCGCCAGCCCGTCGACCACCACCAGATCGGTCGTCGCCGGGGCGTAGCGCTTGTACTGCGCGCTGCGGCGATGCAGGTCACCCGGACCCCGGAGAGGGCCGTGGGACTCGGAAGCCATCCCAAGCCGCTTTTCGACACCGGTCGACACGACCACTGCGGTACCGGCGGTCGCTCCCAGTGCGAGGCGGCGCTTTCGGAACGTCCGGGGATCGACGACCCTCAAGAGCGCCATCGCCGCTTCGACCCCAAGACGACCTGGCACGACGTCGACGACATCGAGCCCTTCGTGGCGAGCATGCTGTTCCACCTGGCGCCGCACTGAAGGCGGGATCTCGAGACTGCCGGCCTCGTGCCAGACCCACTCGGGGTGACATGCCTCCCCGCTGGAACCAACCCCTGGAGCAATGGTCCCGTCCCCGCCGCCGGCGTTCGCCGGGTGCGCCGCTGGTGAGGCGGAGACGCGCGAGAGAGCGGTACAGCGGCGCCGAAGCCGGATCGCATTGCCCAAGGCCCCGATGGCCAGGATCCACCACACCCAGTCCCACGTCGCGAGGTGAGTCACGACGCGAGCTCCAGCAGGCGAGCGGCGGCGGCGGCGGCCCCGCCGGCCGCCGAGCAGGCCTGTTGCAATTTCTGTGCCGCATCCCTGTAGTGCGTCTCTTCGAGCACCGATCCGATTGCTTGGCGTAGCTCGGGCGCTCGCACCCGTCCGAAGCGGACCCGACGAGCCACACCCGCCCTCACCGCCTGCTCGGCGATGATCGGCTGGTCGTCTCGGATGGGTGCCAAGACCATCGGAAGGCCGTGGGCCAGGGTCTCAGAGACGGTGTTCTGACCACCATGGCTCACCACCGCGTCGGTGTGGGCCAGGACGCTCAATTGCGGTACGAAGGCTCGGACCACGAGGTGCTCGGGCAGCGGACCGATCACCTCGGAAGGTGCGACGAGCAGCGCCCGCACCTCTGCGTCCTCGAGTGCTTCGACGACAACTCTGAAGAACCGACCCCCTACCCCCTCGTTGACCGTCCCCAGGCTCACCAGGAGGCGCGGAACGTCCCCCGTCGACCAACCATCCGGCAGAGCAGGATCGGCGCACCTGCGGTCCGCCGATCCGGGTGCCGGCAGTGACGGCCCGACTGGCGCGACCGGCCCCGCACCCGGCGGGGCAGCCAGGGGCCCGCTGAGCTCTTCGACGCTGAACACCAGGACCAAGTGCTCGGAGAACCGGAGGTCAGGTCCGTCCCACGCCCCGAGGCCATGGCGTTCTGCCAGGCGCGCCAACCCGTCACTCACCCACTTGCCGACTTTGGGAAGCCCGGCCAGCGGATCGACCAGCTCAGCCGACGTGGTGGCCGACGTCGCCCACGGTATGCACCTCCGCCGAGCCACAATTGCCCCGGCCAGTGCCTGCTGGTCGACCAACAGCACGTCAGGTTCGAATCGGTCAGCCGCGGCATCGACGTCGGGCACCATGGCGGTGGCGAGCGGCCACAGGAAGTCCTCCCACAAGAACTGGAGCGCCGACGCGCCTCGAAGACCGGTTGATCGCCGCCGCATATCGGCAATGACGTCCCCGGTGATCCCGTCGCCCGCTTCGAGGACAACCGCACCGGAAGGCAGGATCGGCCTGAGGACGGACGTGCTGCCGACCCACGCCACGTCGTGCCCGGCAGCTGCAAGCGAATCGGCCACGGCGATCGTCGGGTTGACATGACCGGTGAGCGGTGGCACGACGATCAGGATGCGCGCCACTCGGTCTCCTGCAGCTCCGGTCGATGTGCCCTCACCCAGTCCAGTACGAGGGCTCGCACTTCGCTCGTCGCCCCCATGAGGACCGAGTGATCCGCACCTTCGATCACTCGAAGATCGGCATTGGGCAGGACACGTGAGAGGAGCTCCGCGCGGTCCAGGATGTCCGAGTGCTCGCCGAACACCATCTTGACCGGACAGCTCACACCTTGGAGGTCGACCTCCTTGAACGCCGGCGACTCTCGCAAGTCCCCCACCAAGGTCGTCCCGTAAATAAGGGCCTTGGCCGACGCCGCCATGCGGTTGAGCTTCCGGCCGCCGAGGTTCTCGAGCCACTGGTTCACGTCCTGGTCGTCGAGGACCAATCCCGCCAGGTCCAGGCCCTCGGCGAGCTGGCGACGCGACCGGGGGCGCAGCGATTCCACCGCCGCATGCACTTCGACGAGGATCATTCCTGCCACCCGCTCGGGATGGGACACGGCAGTGGCGAGCGCGACCACCCCGCCGTAGCTGTTGCCCACCAGGTGCACTGGGTGGTCGATTGCCAACGTGTCGAGCAGTCCCACCAGATCGTCGACGCTGTCGGCAACCGAGTAGCCGGACTCCGGGCGCTCGGAGAGGCCATGGCCGCGCAAGTCGTAGCACACCACGTCGGCAACGCCCGCAGCAGCATTGGCCACGGTGTACCACCAGCTCGACAGGTTGTCCATCACCAGCCCATGGATGAACACGATCGTCGGGCTGCCAGCTCCGAGGCGCTGGTAGAAGAGCTGGATGTCGTTGGCACGCGCGTTCGGCATCTCAGGCGCCAGTGCACGAGACGATGTAGTCCACGAGGCGGCCCACAGTGAGGCCCATGATCTCCTCGAGCTCCATGCCTCCCAACCACGCGACGAAGTCGACCTGCTCTCCATAGTGCTCCATGAGCTTCTCGGACAAGGCGACGAACTCGATGCTCTCGATCTCCAGGTCCTGGTCGAAGGAGGTGTCCATACCGACCTCGAGACCGAGCAGGTAGTCCTCCCCGACGACGGTGCCGATCATCGCCGTCACCGCCTCGAGCACCAGCTCTGGACTGCTGTCACCCCTCATGTCACGCTCACCTCCACGATCCGTTGGTCCACGCGATCACGACACCGTCGCGCAGCGCCGTTGTCACCAAGCGCCCGTCGACGACGAACGATCCTCCCGAGCACTCGGTGATCGAGATGTCCTTCGGCCGTCCCCCGAGCCCGTCTCCCCTCGACTTGGCCAGGGCCTCTTTCACTGCCCACCCAGTGGTGAGCAGGCGAGGGTGTGTGGCCGCATCGATTCCCTCCAAGAGAAGGCGCAGCTCGTCGTCGCTGAACGCCGTCGTGGCGAATTGTGCAGGTCGCTCCTCTACTCGTTCGGCGTCGATGCCGACCGGCCGGTCCTCGTCGACGAGAGCGACGCCAAGCCACGGCGTATGCGAGATCGAGACGGACAGCCGGGCGTCACCGGGAGCGTGGATGATCGGGCGTCCGGATGGGTCGTTGCTCACGGTCACCTCAAGCGGCCAGATCGGTCCAGCACCGCGGTCCCACAACCAGCGGCGCGCAGCGTCTTTGGCGGCAATGCGACCGAGGAGGTAGAGGCGCTGTGCTCTCGGATGAAGTGATGCGTACCGCACCTGCTCATCTTGAGAGAGATAGCGGCGCATCATGAGCTCGCGCGAGGCCGAGGAGCGCCAGTGCTCCTCGGCGAGGAGCCAGCCACCCGCGCCGGGCTCGGCGAGCCCGTTGTGCTCGGGCCAGATGAGCACCGGCCAGACGACGTCGTCCGAGTCGAAACGTCGATCTTCCCAGCCCCTGATCCGGCACCACACCTGGCCGTCGCTCACCAATTCCATGTCCGCTCGGACCGCCGAGTCGTCAGTGCCCGTCACCCTGACCGCGGCGCGGAGCTTCTCGCCATGGTGGGGAGTCGGCCCGAAGAGCTCGACCTGGTCGATCGAGGTCGGCAGCGCCAGCCGATCCTGCTCGTGCCAGAGCATCACCCACAGGCCCATCAGCTGACCGGCGTTGTCGAGGAGCATCCCCGGAGCTCTCCCTGCCCGGAGAACTCCGTCGATCCCGGCCTCGCTCATGCACCGTATCTCGCTGACCCCCTGGTACGCCGGACCGTGGAACATCCACCGATCCTCGTAGAGGCGCTCAGCGGCAACCAGTGAGGGCTTCCCGTCGGCCAGCTCTGGCATGTGAGGCGCTGGTGCGGTGGGGAACGTACGGGCCATCACCACCGTGGCTCGGGCGTAGCCTTCGAGCGTCACACGCACACGCCGCCGATCGTCTCCCGAAGGCTGTTCGACCCCCCGGATCGTCACGGTCGTTGGCGGCTCCACCGTCAGCCATCGCAACGCCCGTACGTCGCGCACTTCGACCGGGACCCATCCGGCGAGCACCTCTTTCGCAGTGGCCATGATCATCTCGATGATTGCCGTCATCGGGACCACGGGGAAGCGGTCGGCCATGATCGGCCAGTCGGGAGGCTGGCGATAGAAGCAATGGTCACCGAGCTCGGGAAGCTCACCGGTCGACAGGACAAGCGTGCGAGCGATCGCGCCCGCCGATCCCCCAGGGGGAGCGACAGGCTCGGCGCGTCGAGATGGCGACGAGACCAGCGCCGCGGCGACGGCCACACCGGAGGCCGTGATCTCCTCTTGCAGCGCGACCAGCTCGCGCTCGACCGCCCCCGGACTTCCCCCGCCAAACGAAGGAACGCCCGGCGGTCTGCGGGTCACGAGACCGCCCGACGACCCGGCGGCCGAGGACCCAAGCCATTCGAGAGCTCGTGGCGTGACCAGGGGCGTTGCCACTGGCAGCGTCCGCAGCCTGCTCCTTTCGGGCACCGCCACCGGCATCGGCGGCGGAGCGGCGGGTGTGCCGGCCGAGCCTGGCGTCGCATTTGCCGAGCCCGGCGTCGGGCCAAAGGCGCCTGCCCTCATGCCGACCATCCCATAAACATCTGCGCCGACCGGACGCATCTCGAGGCGGTCGAGCGCGAGGTCGTCGATCCCCTCGACCCAGCAGGCTGCGACCGAGCGCCGGAGTTGGGCCATCCCACTCCGACGCGGGACGTTCAAGGAAATTGCGAGCACATCGTCCCCGGACAGGGTGTCCTCGACCAGTCCGGGGAGGCTCCCGACCCCAACCTGCACGAACAGGCGCACGCCGCTGTCTCGCAAGGCGAGGGTCAGCTCCCGGAACCTCACCCGTTCGACGAGGTGCGACAGCGCGAGGTGCCGCACTGCTGTCGCCTCTTCCGGGTACGGCGCGCACGTCGTCGCCGACCACAGTGGCACGACTGGACGCTGCAGCGGCAGCCGGTCCAGAGCTTCCCTGAAGGGTTCGAGGTACCCGGCAAACATCGACGTGTGAAAGCCCGAGCGAAACGGCAGCTCCTGGACGATCACCTTGGCCCGGCGGGCACGATCGACGAGTGACGCAATCAATGTCGAGGGCCCGCACACAATGGTCTGATGAGGGCAGTTGTCATGGGAGATCTCGAGGCCGTCCAGCCCTTCCACCAGCCCACCGACAACGTCGATCGAGGTGCCGAGAGCCACGAACTCCACTCCAGGGACGTTCAAGCTGCCGGGACGGATGCTCTGGATGAAGCCGTCGACTTCGGCCGCGGGAATCATGTCCGTGGCGATCATCCCGCTCCACTCACCGATGCTCTGCCCGGCGACCACGTCGGGACGCAGGCCCACCTCGACGGCGACGGCGTGGAGCAGCCGGCCGGCAGCCACCAACGACCTCCCGAGACCTTCGAGGTCCGAGCGCGCCGCATCGGAGCCGACGAGCGCCGGCATGCTCAGACCGAAGTAGGCGGCCACGTCGTCAAGCCGTGGTTCGAACGACGGCTCGACGCCGGGGAACAAGAAACCGACGCGGCCGCCCTGGCAGGCGAGGCCGTGCGGCGAAAACCACAGGTCGCTCCGCCCCCGCCAGGCGCGGCCTCGCTCGACAACCTTCGAGGCCAGCGCCAGTCGTTCGGCGGTCGGGTTGACGAGAGCGAGACGCGCCGGGCCTGGCCTGATCGTCGACGCTGCCTCGTCAACGTGCGCGTGTCGGTCGAGCGCGGCCTCGTTGGCCGCTGCCCGCTCCAAACCGAGTGCAAGATCGGAAGGCGTCGGGGCCTCGATGAGGAGGATCGGCTCCAGTGATGCGAGCGCGCCAGTTCGGTCCCGATCCCCAGGACGGTCTTGCGCCCCGGGCAGCGGCCGGACGTGCGCCCCGGGCAGCGGCCGGCCCTGAACCATCGGCCTGCTGCGCCGGCTCCTGCTCGACGCGTCCGGCGACTCGAGGACGACATGGGCATTGATCCCCCCGAAGCCGAACGCGTCGACACCGGCAACCCGGGGCCGACCACCCTCATCCCAGGGCTCGGCCTCTCGCTGCAGTACGAAAGGGCTGCCGCTGAGCGCATCGTGAGCCTCTTCACAGTGGATCGTGGGCGGCAGGATGCCATGGTGGACGGCGAGTGCCGCTTTGATGAGGGCGGCTGCCCCGGCGGCGGGCATCGCGTGGCCGATCATCGACTTCACCGATCCGAGCCCGACGCGGCGATCTCGCACGTGGGCGCCGAAGAAGCGATGGAGGGTCTCGAGCTCGGCCGCGTCCCCGGCCGGCGTCGCCGTCCCGTGGCCTTCCACCAGGCCCAGAGAGGCCGGATCGGTGCCTGCCATCTGCCAGGCTCTCTCCAGACACTTCACCTGCCCGTCGACGCTCGGCCGCATCAAGCTCGCCGATCTGCCGTCACTCGCTACCCCAGTTCCGGTGACCACTGCGTAGATCCGTGTCCCGTCCCGCTCGGCGTCCTCGGTGCGGCGAAGCACCAGCATGCCCCCGCCCTCTCCGATGAGCATCCCGTCAGCCCGCCGGTCGAACGGCCGGACCTCCTCGTTGCGGCTCAAAGCCCCGAGTTGGGTGAACACGCTCCACAGGGTCACGTCATGGCAGAGGTGCACCGCTCCGGCAAGCACGACGTCGCATCTTCGGGATCGGAGCTCGGCCATGCCCTGGTCGACGGCCACGAGGGCGCTGGCACAGGCCGCGTCGACGGTGTAGGCCGGCCCATGTAGGTCGAGGCGGTTCGCCACCCTCGAGGCCGCCAAGTTCGGCACGAGGTCGATGGCCGCGTCCGGCCGGTCGCCCCCGAGCTCCTCGACGAACGCGCTCTTCATTGCAGCCAGCTCGGCATCCGTCAGTCCGTCGAACATCGAGCGCAGTGCGTGGACCAGTTGCTCGGCCACCCGTACTCGCTGGTCCAGCCGAGCCAGTCCCGGCGTGAGGTACCCACCTCGCCCGACGATCACACCCGTGTGATCCCGGTAGGCCGCAAGCGCCTCGCCCCCGGCATCGGCAACGGCTCTGGCTGCCAATGCCAGCGACAGGAGCTGATCAGGCTCGGTGTAGTCGACCGTGGCCGGCATCACGCCGAGCGCAACCGGGTCCAGAACTGGCTGAGTGTCGACGAAGCCCCCGCGCCGGCACGCGAAACGATCGACACCGGGAGCCGCTCGATCGAAGTACACCGGGTCGATGCGATCGGCCGGGACCGGACCGGTGGCGTCGACCCCGTGCAGGATGTTTCCCCACAGCTCGTCGAGGCTGGACGCCCCGGGGAACACGGCGGCCATGCCGACGATGGCAACTGATCCTGCGAGCTCAGGCCTCATCGGATGGCTCAGGAGATGCTCTCGGGGTCGGCTCGCACGATGAGCACCTCGGGTTCGCCCTCCGCCGCCATCAGCTCGTCGAAGAGCAGGCGGACTGCCTCGCCGGGCTCGAGCAGTCCCCAGCCCCGACGGGCCAGCTCTCGCTCGAGCCCAGGGGAGACCATCCCTCCACCCGCCCACGGGCCCCAGTCCACCGTCAGCACCCGGCCATCGAACCGCCTCGAGAGGTCTCTGGCGATCGAAGCCAGCGCAGCGTTTGCCGCGGCATAGTCAACCTGGCCCCGGTTGCCAAACGCTCCGGACACGCTGCCGAAGAGCACCACGAAGCGCATGCCGTGTTCGAGCACAGGCCCAAGGACGCAAGGCAGCGTCACCTTGGTACGAAAAACACGCCGGAAGGAGTCCGCCGACTTGTCCACGAGCCGTGCGTCCTCGATGACCCCTGCGGCATGGACGATGCCGTCGAGCCTGCCGAACTCAGCGCGTACAGCATCGAGAAGCCGGCGCACCTCTGCTTCCCCGCTGACGTCTCCGACCCGATAGTGCACGTCGTAGCCGGCCTGCCGGAGGTCGGCGAGCGTCGAGCGCACCTCGCGGACCGACAGGATCCGCGCGACTTCAGCCTCGATACGTGCGGGAGGTCCGAAGCCGCGCCGGGCGAGCAGGCCCCGCAAGGCCACGGCATCGAGCGCCCCTGCAGTCTCCTCGGGCTCCACAGCCGGCGGTTCGGGCGTCCGGCCCACCAGGACCGCAGTGCAACCGGTCTTCTCGAGCAACGCCCGGGTGACGTGCGTCGTGATGCCTCGTGCCCCCCCGGTGACGAGCACGACGGCGTCGGCATCGAGGGCTTCCTCACCGACAAGGAAAGCTCCGCTCCGAGAGCCCGGCGGCTCGACCGCCTGGTCGGGGCCGACCACCCGGACGCTCACACGCCGCTCCCCCCACCGGCCGACTTCGACCGGTGCGTCGACGTGCGCGAGCTCGCTGGCCAGGAGCGCCCCGAGCTCTGCGGGCACGAGCGCTGGGTCCACGTCGATCACCCGGGACCTGACATCGTCGTGCTCGCGCGCCAGCGTCTTCACGATGCCCCTGATGCCGGCCCAGGCGGCAATGGCACCGACCCCGTCGGGTGCCGCAGACCCCGGTGCGGGCGACTGACGAGCGCCCCCCATGCCGAAATGCCCACCGCTCCCGGTCACCGCCACCACCGTCGTCGCCCCGACCCGAACGGCCTCGCGGACGGACTCGAAGCAGGCAATCACCGCGTCGTCGGGAGGCCCCGTGACGGGATCGAGCGCCCCCAGGTACACCAGCACCTCGGCGCTACCCATCGGCACTCCCGGTTCCTCGAGCCGAACCGACGCGCCCAGGCCGCGCAGGATGCGAGCCAGTTCGGAGGCGATCTCGGTTCCACCGCACAGCACGACGTCACGCCCGTCCGCCCAGCGATCGTCGATCGACCCTTCGTCGCCGACGTCCGCGAGACGAAGGACAAACCTCGACGCGCTGGCCGGAGATGCCACCGAGAATGTCGCCGGCTGTGTCACGGCAATCCCACCGGGTTCAGCCTGCGGACGGACGACGTCGACGGGTGCGCCCGAGCCACCGAGCGAACCTCCCCCAATCCGCTCCTCCAGCCAAGCCACCATCGCGTCCAAGGTCTTCACCGCCACAAGTTCGTCGAGGACACTTTCGTCGAGCTCAGATTCGTTCCCATCGCTCTCTTCGCCCGACAGCCCGAGGCGTTCGGCCAGCTCGCCGACGATCTCGAGGCGCTTGATCGAGTCGATGCTGAGGTCCGCTTCCAAGTCGAGCCCCGGCGCCAGCATGTCCACGGGGTAGCCGGTCCGCTCGGCCACTACGTCGAGAACCGCTTGGCGCAGTGTGAGCGTGACGCGTGCTGCAACGGGAGCGGCGTTCGGTCCGCTTGCGCGCTCTCGGTCCTCGACGGGGCCGAGAGACTCTTCTCGATACCCTTCTGCGCGGTCGGAACCGGCAACGCCGGCGGTTCCTGGGTCCGCGCGCCCCAAATAGCCCAGCATCACCTCTCGCCCCGCCGCCACCATCTCGCGCATCGCGCGCAGGTAGGCGACGACAACCTCCTCACCCGGCTCGCCCGCTCGGAAAGGAGCCACTCCCGCCAGCTCCCCCTGAGCGTGAGCGTCCCGGGCTGCTCCGAGCTCCATGGCCGGCCGCAGGCCCCCGCGCACCACCGTCCCGTCGGCCGTACGCACAGCGCCACCGTCCACCAGCCATCCCGGAACGGCCGGCGACCAGCCGGCAAAGTCTCGGGGCGCGACCCGACCATCGAAAAGCTGCGCGAAGTCGACATCGACCCCCTCGACCGCCAGGCGACCGAGCAGGCCGAGCAGACCGCGCATCGCAGACCCCTTGGACTCTTCGAGCGCGAGCGCCCGATGCTCGCGATCCCCCAGGATCCGGTGAACGAGCCCGGTGAGCACCCGGCCGGGCCCCACCTCCACGAACGTGCGGGCCCCGGCCTTGTACATTGCTTCCACTTGCTCGCGAAAGCGGACCGGTCGTGCGAGCTGCTCGGCCAACACGGTCCTGAGCTGTACCGGGTCACGCGGGTACGGTCCGGCCGTGGTGTTCGACCAGACCTCGCTCGCAGGTGGCCGCAGCTCGACGCTTTCGAGGTAGGCCCCGAAGGCTTCGGCCGCAGGGGCGACCACCGGGCTGTGGAACGCGCACGCCACCGGGAGGCGCTTGCTGGCAAGACCAGCCTCCTGCAGGCGGGCAACCACCTTCTCCACGGCCGCCGTCGGCCCCGACACCACGACCTGTCCTGGTGAGTTGTCGTTACCGAGGACGACCTCTGGGACCTCACGCAGGACGTCGGCAATGGCATCGGCACCGGCCGACACGGCGGCCATGGCACCGGGGTCCTCACCGGCTGCCTCGACGATGGCGTGGGCCCTGCGCTCGGAGATCTCACAGAGGCGCTCACGAGGCAGGGCGCCGGCTGCGGCAAGTGCCACCAGCTCGCCGTAGCTGTGGCCACCGCTCATCTGCGGCACGACCCCCAAACGCTGGAGGAGATCGGCCATGGCCAGGTCCACCAGCCCGAGCGCCGGCTGGGCGACGCGGGTGTCGGTGATGGCCGCCGCCTGGGCCCGACGCTCGGCCGGGGTGAACGCTGCAGGTGGGAAGAGCGTCCCGAGGAACCGACGACCGGGCTCGAGATGGCGCTGCAACCATGGAAACGCCACGAAGAGCTCGGCGAGCATTCCCGGGCGCTGGCTGCCCTGGCCCGGGTAGAGGAAGGCGAGCCGTCCAGCCTCTCTGTGCTCGGTGCCGGCGACGTGCACGCCGTCATCGGGACCCGTGACGTGGTCAGGGGTGCCGGCGCGGTGGTCGCCGGCGAGGGCCGCTCGGGCGACGGCAGCCCGCTGGCGCAACTCCTCGAGCGATCCGGCCACGATCGACGCGTGGACTGGTCCCGAACGCCTGGCCGCCGACGAAGCGACCGATGCCAAGAGGTCGTTGGGGAGCGCCGCCCTGCCTGCCCCCTCCGGCAGAGCGCCCAGCCAGGTTTCGAGCTGGTCGAGGTAGGCCACGGCATCGTGACGAGTCGCGGCTCGGACGACGAACAGCTCTTCGGGCCACACCGAAGTCCCGAAGTCGCTACGGCCGGCCTGGTCGTCGGCACGGAGGACCGCATGGAAATTGGTCCCCCCGAAGCCGAACGCGCTCACGCCCGCCACCGGGTGGTCGGAGCACCATGGCTGGGCGCTGGTGTGGATGGCGAACGGCCCGTGCTCGGGGTCGTAGGCGGGGTTCGGCTCTGTGACGTGGATCGTCGGAGGCAGGACGCCATGGTGCAGGGCGCGTGCCGCCTTGATGATCGAGGCCAGGCCCGCCGCACACTTCGTATGGCCGATCTGCGACTTGACCGAACCGAGCCCGCAGGATGCCGGTAGGGCTCCTGATGCGGCGAACATCTCGGTGAGCACACCCAGTTCGGTCCGATCACCGACGACCGTCCCGGTCCCGTGGGCTTCGATCAGGCCAACCTCGTCCGGCCCGATCCCTGCCTGCTCGTAGGCCCGCTCGAGCGCCCGGCGCTGGCCCTCGGGACGCGGGGCGGTGAGGCCGAGGCTGCGCCCGTCGCTCGATCCGGCGACCCCCTCGATCACCGCGTAGATCCGTGTGCCGTCCCGCCGAGCGTCCTCGAGACGCTTCAGGACGACGCAGGCGACGCCTTCTCCAAGCGCGATACCGTCAGCTGACGCGTCGAAGCTCGCACACCTTCCCGTCGGAGACAACGCGTGGACTGCCGCGAAGAGCAGGTAGTCGTTGATGCCGTTGTGCAGGTCGGCACCGCCGCACAGCACCATGTCGCTCGTCCCTGCGCGCAGCTCCTTCACCGCGGCGTCGAGCGCGGCCAGCGAAGATGCGCAGGCGGCGTCGACGGTGAAGTTCACGCCTCCGAGATCGAGGCGGTTCGCGATCCGCCCGGCGATCACGTTGGTGAGGAGGCCCGGAAAGGAGTCCTCGGTGAGGACGGGGAGGAAGTCGTCGAGGTGCTTGGGCACGCTTCCCAAATACTGGGCCGCCAGCGACCGGAACCCGTAGGCGCTCGCCAGGTCCGTCCCGGCTTCGGCCCCGAAGACAACCGACACCCGGTCCCGGCAGAGCTCACGACGCGAGCCAGGCCCGTAGCCGGCATCTGCGAGGGCGTCAGCCGCCACTTTCAGGCTCAGGAGCTGCACCGGTTCGATCGAGGCCAAGGAGTTCGGGGGGATGCCGAAGGAGAGCGCATCGAAGGGAACCGACGGGAGAAAGCCACCCCACTTCGAAGGGGTCTTGCGACCGGCACCGGTCGTGACGGCGTCGGGGTCGTAGTACAGGTCGGGCTCCCAGCGATCCGGCGGCACTTCGGTGACGGCGTCAGCTCCGGCCACGATGTTGGACCAGAACGTCTCGACATCTGGCGCTCCGGGGAACACGCAGGCCATCCCCACGATGGCGATGCCCGCGGGAGCCGGCGCAGGAGGACGTGTCACCAGGTCGAAGCGGGCGCACCGGGTCTGGGCCTCGTCGAGGACCCGCGTCGAGCCGGCGCTCACATCCTCGTGGAGCGCATCGATGCTCGTCGTCGCATTGATCGAGGCCGCCACCTGTCCGAGCATGTACATGCCTTCACGGCGCTGCACGTCGGGTGCGACCGGGACGAGGCCCTGCTCCTGGTGCTCGAGGCCCTTGGAGGCCAGGCGCAGGCGGCCGAGGTTCATCACTTCGAGCGCAGCCCAGGCTTCTTGGGGATCGGCACCGGCGTTCGCCAGGCGCTGGCGTTCCGCACGGAAGGCCCGCACGTACTCGGTCTCGGCACACCGGGTGGCATGCCCTGGCGAGGTCTCGAGGAGGACGGTCGAGCGACAGGCCAGAGCCTCCTCCTGGTACGCGGCGACGACGGCACCGGCTGCGACCGCCTCTTCGGTGAACAGGTACGCGGTGCCCATGAGCACCCCGAGCTTGGCGCCGGCCTGCGCCAACCCAGCCCCGGACGCCGCCACCGCGGCCGCCGATCGGGCATCGTGCACTCCCCCGGCGAACAGCACGCTCGAGTCTGCGGCAGCGCCAGTCCGCAGCAGGACGTCGATCTGTGCCTCCCACAGGGCGAAGCTCGAGCGCGGGCCGACGTGCCCTCCGCACTCGCGCCCCTCGAAGACGAAACGGCGGGCACCGTCTTTCACGAAGCGCTCCAGCAGCGCGGGGGACGGCACGTGGAGGTACGTGGCGATGCCCGCTTGCTCCAACACCCGGGCCTGGGACGGCCTGCCGCCGGCGATCAGGGCCACCTGCGGCCGCACGTCGTTGACGACCGCGAGCTGCTCCGAGCGGACTTCCTCCGGCACGAACCCGAGCACCCCAACCCCCCAGGTCCTGTCCCCCATCATCTCCACCGTCTCTTCGAGGAGGTCACGCGTCTCTTTGCCGGTCATGAGCGCCAGCGCGAGAAAGGGGAGCCCACCGGCTTCCGCCACTTCGAACGCGAATTTCGCCCGGTCGGAGACCCTGGTCATCGGCCCTTGGGCCACCGGGTAGCTGATCTGGTGGGCACGGGCCAGCGGTGACCCAGGTCCCAGGGGATCCAGGGAGCGAGCAGCGGCGACGTGCTCGACGATCTGGCGACGGAGGCCGGCCACCACGCCTTCGACGGTCCGCCAGCGATCTGCGAACACCGACGCGAACGCGCCCTCCTGACCCACCGGCACGAGCTGGGTCAAAAGGTCCTCGCCGCCGAGGAGGTCCTCGACTGAACCGGGGTCGACCTGCGCCGCGCCGGCCAATGGATCCGCGCCCGGATCGCGCCCGACCAGGCTCGCCGCGAGGCTCCCCGGACGCGACAGCACTCGGTACCCGCCGATGACAACCGTCTCGCTCCCGTCCATCGCCCGCAGTACCTCTCGCAGATCGGCGGGAGCTCCCGACTCCCGGAGGAGGGCGAGCTGGCCGTCGAGCACGACACCGGTCGCACCGGCCGCAACGGCGCCGGCCGCCGTGTGGAGCCCTATGCCCCCACCGACCCAGATCGGCACGGCGAGCTCGGCCGCCAGCGCCGAGAGCAGTACGAACGCCGTCTCCTCGCCGATCCGCCCCCCTCCCTCGCTTCCCCGGATGACCACACCGTCGGCACCCTCGTCGCGCGCGAGGCGTCCCTCGTCACGAGTGCGGACCTCGACCAGCACCCGACGTCCGGGCCCAGCCCAGCGCTCGAGGTCTTCTGAGAGATCGGCCACCACGACCGTGTCCACCTGGGGTGGGAGCTCGTCGGGGGCCAGACGACACGACGGGGGCACCCTCGCCCCGAACGCTCGATCCGAGCCGGCGACGATCAACCCGAGCGCATGGCGGGCTCGATCGAGATCGCGCCCCAGGTCCAGGACGCCCAGGGCTCCGGCGCGGCTTGCAGCCAGCACGACGTCGGTGTCCGGGCGGCCGAACGGGGACACGCACATCACCAGGTCCCTCGGCGCGTCGATTATCGCCATGTCCCGACCCCACTCCCCTCCCGCGAAAAGCGACGTGCACACACTAACTTCGGGAGTGGCAGCCCGACCCCGACATGGGCTCGACCCCGACATGTCCGCCGCGCTTGGTCTCAGCCTATCGGAGGCGGGTCCGCAGGCTGCATCCCCCCGTCCGCGCTCACTGCAGTCCAGAGCTCTTCGACCGGCGGTGCGGAGCCCGTCCAGCGTTCGATCTGGGCCGCTGCCTGGTGCACCAGCATCCCGAGCCCCCCGAGGGTCTTGGCCCCGTGGCGAGCTGCGGCGTCGAGCCACGGCGTCACGAGCGGGTGGTAGACGAGGTCCACGGCCAGCCGGCCCGGGCCCAGCACGGCCGCGTCCACGAGGGGGCGTGCGCCGGTCTCGACGCCCGCCATGCCGGCGGGCGTCGCCTGCACCACGATGTCCATGCCCGGCGCGTCTTCGGGCGTGCCGATCCTCCCCGCCCGACCGGCAAGCGAGGCCGCGTCGGCTGCTCGCTGGGGGGTCCTGTTGACCACGAGCACCTCGGACGCGCCCGATTGCGCGAGCGCCAGGATCACCGCGCGAGCTGCGCCCCCTGCACCCAGGACCATGCAGCGAAGTCCCTCGGGATCCAGATCGGCGCCACGGCGCAGCGCGGCGAGAAAGCCTTCTCCGTCGGTGTTGTCCCCGACGAGGACCGACCCGCGCCGCACGATGCAGTTCACCGCGCCGAGCGACCGAGCGACCGGGGTGAGCTCGTCGAGCAACGGGACGACGCCGGCCTTGTGGGGCATGGTCACCGACAACCCGGCCAACCCCAGGGCTCGCACTCCGGCCAGCGCGCCGGCCAGGTCTGCAGTCCGGACGCGAAAGGCGAGCGACACCCAGTCGATCCCCATGGCGTCGAAGGCCGCATTGTGCAGCACAGGCGAGAGCGAGTGGGCGATGGGATCGCCCATCACCCCGACCAGCGTCGTCTGGGCGCCATGCCCGCGCGCGCGGCTCGGTGGCCGGGCCGTCATCAGAGTCCTCGCTCGCGGGCGAGCTTCTCGTTGGCGAGCTGCTGCTGGTATGTGCTCGTAAACAGCGTTGTGCCTGCACGGCTCACCACCACGAAGTACAGCCATGATCCAGGCGGCGGCGCAACGGCCGCCGCCAAGGCCGTCGGAGACGGAGTGCAGATCGGGGTGGGGGTGAGCCCGGTGTGCAGGTAGGTGTTGTACGGCGAATCGATCTGACGGTCGGCTGTGGTCACGGTGCCGCCATCCTGTCCGAGGGGGTACAGCACCGTCGATGTCATGTCGAGCGGCATCCCGTCGGCGAGGCGGTTGTAGATGACCCGCGCGACCTTGCCCATGTACCGGTCAAAGTACCCCTCCTTCTGGGCGATCGATGCCACGATCACCAGCTGGTACGACGTCACCCCCAGCGCGGAAGCCGCAGAGGGGGTGACCCCCGCCGCCGAAGCCTCGGCGTCGAAGCGGGCGGTCATATCCTCCAAGAGCCGTCGACCCGACTCCCCGGGAAGCACCCGGTATGTCCCGACGCCGATCAGCCCTTCGAGGCTGTCGCCGCCCTGGGGCGAGTAGGGCGACCGCACGGTCTTGTCCCGGACGGCCTCGACGAAGGACCTCGAGATGGTGCCCGGTAGGTTCTCCACTTCCATCTCGACTTCGGTAAGGGTTTCGCCGGCCTGGACGTCCAATGTGAACACGTCGGGTCCCGCGCTCAGGACTGACTTTGCCGAGGAGAAGGAGGAGCGCTCGTGAAAGAGGTAGCCCCCCGGCTCGATGGTCGGCGATCCCGGGATGAGCATCGACAGGCGGAACGCCAGGGCGCTCTCCACCACGCCGCGAGCTGCGAGCTCGGCGGCCACCGACGCCGTCGACTGCCCGGTGCGGACCTCGACCACGATCGCTCGTCCCTGGCCGCCGAAGGGGTTTGCCTCGATCTCGTACCACGCCACCCCAGCCAGCACCACGATCACCACCGCGGCGGCGCACAGCCAGAGCACCCGGTGGCCGGAGCGGCGCGAGCGGCGGGAGGTCTGGCGGGCGTGCCGCGCACCCGAGCCCGTCGCCGCCGGATCCCGTACGTCGGGGTCGGCCCCAGGCTCGCTCTCGGGCTCCGCCCCAGGCTCGCCCTCGGGGTCGGAGCCGGCATCGGCCGGTGTGCGGCTCACCCCTGCTCCAACCATGCCTGGAGGAGCACGGCCGCCGCAGCGCTGTCGACACTGGCACGCGCCTTTCGGGCCGGCTTGCCGGCCTCGCGCAGCGAGCGGCTTGCCGTGACCGTGGTGAACCGCTCGTCGCAAACGGTCACTTGCACGCCTGTGGTTTCGAGGCAGCTTTGCAAGGCTGCGGCTTCTTGGCGGGCAGCGGTCGCTGCCCGGCCTTCGCGGCCATCCAAGGACAGCGGCAGCCCCACGACGACCGTTGTCACGTCGTGATCGGCGGCCACGCTGACGATCGCCGTACGGTCGCGATCGGCATCACCGGAGCGCAGGATGGCCGGGCGGACGAATGCGATGGTCCGAGCCTTGTCGCTCACCGCGACACCGATCCGGCGGGCGCCGAGGTCGATCGCGAGCACTCGCTTGCCCCCTCCGGCACCGCGTCGCGCCCGAGTGCTCCCCCCTGTCACGGCACACCGAGAAGTTGGCGAGCCTGATCCAAAGCGGCATCGAGCTTCGCCACATCGCGCCCTCCGGCAACTCCCAACTGTCGCGACCCACCTCCGCCGCCACCGACCAGTGCCGCGATCTCCTTTACGAGCGCTCCTGCGTCAGGATCCCCTCGGGTCACTGCGACCAAGGACACCCGTACCCCGTCGGGGCTCCCCCCCAGCACGACGGACCGGATCCCGTGACGGCGGCAGATGGCCTGCGCGAGGTCTCGGAGATCGTCGGCAACGTAGCCGTCCTGGCGGGACACAACGAGACCATCGACACCGGCTTCGCCCGCGAGTGCCGACGCCTTTGACTCCCAAGTCTCGCTTCGTAGGCGGGCAACTTCCCTCTCGGCGGTCCGCTGGCGCTCCATGAGCCGTTCGAGTGCTTCGACCACGCCGTCGGGCTCGACCTTGAGCAAGGTCGCCACGTCGCTCAGCACCGCATCGCGGCGAAGTGAACGTTCCACGGCAGCTGATGCGGAGACGGCCTCGATCCGCCGGGTGTTCGAGCCGATAGACCCCTCGCTCACGATGCTGATCGGCCCGATCATCCCCAGCGCGTCGACGTGCGTCCCCCCGCAGAGCTCCAGGGAGTGCGGACCAGCGCGAACCATTCGGACGATGTCGCCATACTTGTCACCGAAAAAGGCCATGGCTCCGAGCTCTTCTGCCCGCGCTCGCGAGGTCTCCACCGTCTCGACCACCCCATTGCTCAGCACGTCGTCCTCGGCCATCTCGACCACTGCCCGCAGCTCCTCAGGAGCCAGTGCACCGTGGTGGGTGAAGTCGAACCGCAGCCGGTCCGGTGCGACCAGTGAGCCCTGCTGGCGCACGTGCTCTCCGAGGACGCTGCGCAACGCGGCGTGGAGGAGATGGGTCGCAGTGTGGTTGCGGCGGACCGCTTCGCGACGGGCCCCGTCGATCGTTGCCAGCGCGTCCTGTCCCGGGAAGATCTCACCGGTGATGCGAACCCGATGCGCGGTCAGCCCGGGCAGCGCCGGCACCGTGTCGTACACCTCCGCTTGGCCCGTCTCGGTCACGATCGAGCCGGTATCGCCGACTTGCCCACCGCCCTCGGCGTAGAAGGGCGTGCGGTCCAAGAAGATCTCGGCCGTCGCCGGCTCCGTCCCGACCAGGACGCCCACCACACGAGCTGGAGATGCGTAACTGTCCGGATGGCGCCCGATGAACTGGGTCGGGCCTTCACGATCGAAGAGCGCGCGATATGCCTGCTCGTCCGCACCGGGTGCGAGCCGTGCCGCCTTTCGAGCCCGCTCTCGCTGCCCAGCCATGAGGTCGTCGAATCGTGCCCGGTCCACCGCGATCCCGGACTCGCCAGCCACCTCCTCGGTCAACTCGATCGGAAATCCGTGGGTGTCGTGCAGGCGAAACGCCACGTCGCCGGAGAGCACCGCCCGCCTCGCTGCCCCCGACGGCGACCCCGCATCGTCGATCGCGTCCCGCAGCAATCCCAAGCCGGTGCGAAGGGTCCGGTCGAAACCATGCTCCTCTCGGGTGATGACCTCTTGGACGACATCGGCATCCTCCAAGAGCTTTGGATAGGCGTCCCCCATGATGGCAATCGCTTCGGAGACCAGCGCCGACCCGACCTCCGCGTCGACGCCGAGACGTCTCGCCGCCAGGACTGCGCGCCGGATGATCCGCCGGAGCACGTACCCCCGCCCCTCGTTGGACGGTACGACGCCATCGGCCACGAGCATCGTCATGGCGCGCCCGTGGTCAGCCATGACCCGGAGCGCCACGTCAGACCGTGGATCGTCGCCGTATCGCGTGCGGGTGATGATCTCGGCCCGGCGGACCAAGGGCGCCAGCACATCGGTATCGAAGATGGACGCGCTCCCCTGGAGGATCGGCAGGATCCTCTCGAGCCCGGCGCCGGTGTCGATGTTCTTGGTCGGGAGCTCGGCCAGCGTGCCATCCTCGAGGCGGTTGTACTCCATGAACACGAGGTTCCAGATCTCGACGTAGCGCTCGGCCGCGCCATCCGCCGGACCTCCCGCGCTCCCGTGCGCCTCACCCTTGTCGAAGTAGAGCTCGGAGCAGGGTCCACAGGGTCCGGTGTCGCCCATGTGCCAGAAATTGTCCTCACCCATCCGCTGGATCCGCGCGGAAGGGACGCCCACGGCTTCGGCCCAAATCTCCGCTGCCGCGTCGTCGGTCTCGTGCACGGTGACCCACAAGCGATCTCCGTCGATGCCGAGGACCTCGGTGACCACCTCCCAGGCATAGGGAATGGCCCGCTCCTTGAAGTAGTCCCCGAAGCTGAAGTTGCCCAGCATCTCGAAGAACGTGCCATGCCGCGTCGTCCGGCCCACCACGTCGATGTCGAGAGTACGGAAGCATTTCTGCACAGAGGTCGCACGGGGCCAGGGGGCAGGCTCGTCTCCGAGGAAGTACGGCTTGAACGGCACCATGCCGGCGATGGTGAACAGCACCGAGGGGTCGTGGGGGATCAAGCTCGCAGAAGGGACGACTTCGTGGTCTTTGGACGCGAAGTACCCGGTGAAGGCCGCTCGAAGCTGGTTCGCATCCATTCGCCAGAGCCTATCGGCCGGCATTCCCGCCCGGTCGGCCATCATCGAGCGTGCTCCACAGCTCGGCTTCACGGCGCGCCTTGGCGACCCGGCCGGCGTCGACAGCATCGCGGACCTTGGCCGATCCCTCGCGCGCTGCTCGCACCACTCCCCCAGCCACGTCGGCGCGATCAAAGCGCGCAACGGTACGGCGGACCTCCCGGCGCAAGCGTGCTTCGGCCCACAGGGCACCACCGGCTCCGAGGACCACTCCCACAGCCAGCCACGTGGGCCGCTTCATCACGACGATCCCCGGGAGCGTTCGTTCTGCGGAGTGCCCTTTTCACCTTCACGAAGACGTCGCAACCCGCCGGCAGCGCCTGCCCGGAATGCCAAGACTTTGACAATGGGGCTGGCGAAGGTCTTGCGGGCGAGCCGCGATGCAGATTCCACCGTGGCCGTGACGGCGCCAGTGTCCTCGAGGACCGCCTCGACGCGCTCCATCTCCGATACGGCGTGCTGGGCCGCCTGACGAGCCTCGACCACCAGGGGCACCGACTCCTCGCGCAGGAGCTCTACTGCCTTTTCGAGACGCCGGACCTGACCGGACAGCGCGACGGCGGCTCCGGCCCCGACCAGGGCTGCGACACACGCCACGATGGCGGCCACCAGCACGATGACCTCACCGGCGAACATCTTCGGACACTACCGCCGATCTTGCGCCGGCCGCTCGGACGCCGACGGCTCGTGCACGAGGTCAGGCCGCTCGGACGCCGACGGCTCGTAAAGAGGTGCAGGGGAGTGGGGCGCAGGGGAGTGGGGCGCAGGGCACGGTAACCGTCTCGTCCGCAGGCGCTGCTCCGCATCGAGCTCCTCACCGTGATCGGACGGTCGGTAGTAGACGTGGCCCTCGACGGCTTGTGGCCGGTACTGTTGGTCGACCCAGCCACGGGGATCGTCATGGGGATAGCGGTAGCCTGCACCGTGCCCCAGCTCGGTGGCCCCTCGGTAGTGAGCATCCCGCAGATGTACCGGCACCTGGTCGTCCGAACTGCTCCGCACGTCCTCGCGCGCCGAAGCCAGCCCGACGGTCACGCTGTTCGACTTCGGCGCGCATGCCAGGTAGATCACCGCGTGAGCCAGCGTCAACGCCGCCTCGGGCAGTCCGATCGACTCCACTGCGCGCGACGCTGCAGCCGCGACCGACAATGCCTTCGAATCGGCCATCCCGATGTCTTCGCTCGCGAGCACCAGCAGTCGTCGCACGATGAACCTCGGGTCCTCCCCGCCTTCGAGCATCCGTGCCAGCCAGTAGAGCCCCGCATCGGGGTCCGAGCCTCTCACGCTCTTGATGAGCGCACTGACCTGATCGAAGTGGGCGTCGCGGTCCTGGACCAGCGCACGATCGTGCAAGCTGCGCTGAAGGTCCTCCGTGGTGATCTCGACGGGATCTCGTTCCTCAGTCGTGGTCGGCTCGGTCGCCGCCGAGCGGGAGCGGGCCATCGCCGCCGCGAGCTCGATCGTACCGAGCAGGGACCGGGCATCTCCGTGCGCGGCACCCACCATCACGCTGACAGCTTCCGGGCCGGCGACCACCCCCTCGGCCGCCAGTCCCCGGACGGCCAGCTCCGCCAAGTCGTCTTTTCCGATCGGCTCGAGCCGCCACAGCCTCGAGCGGCTCAGTAGTGGTGCGTTCACTTCGAAGTACGGGTTCTCGGTCGTCGCGCCGATGAGCACGACAAGCCCGTCTTCGACTGCGGGCAGCAGGATATCCTGCTGGGCCTTGTTGAAACGGTGCACCTCATCGACGAAGAGGATCGTCCCTTGGCCATGTTCACCCAACAGCCGGCGCGCATCATCCAGGCAACCGCGTAAGTCCCGGACACCCGATTCGACCGCTGACAGGGGGACGAACGCCTTCGCCGTGGTCGACGACAGGACCCTCGCCAACGTCGTCTTTCCCGATCCCGGGGGTCCCCAGAGCACCATCGAACCCAAGCGATCTGCATCGGCGAGCGCCCGGAGAGGTGCGCCAGGGCCGATCAGGTGGCGCTGGCCGACCACATCGTCGAGCGTGCGCGGACGCAGGCGAGCAGCGAGAGGCGCCTGTCTGCGCAAGCGATCGTCGAACGCAGAATCGAACAGATCAGGGGCTTCGTTCACCTCGGAGCCTTCCGTGCGCGTGGACCGTGTGCACAGCCAACGCCGTCACTCCGCCGGTGGGCGAACGGCGAGACCGAGCTCGGCCAACTTTGCGACGTCGAGAGGTGACGGAGCGCCAGTGAGGGGATCGGCGCCGGACTGCGTTTTCGGGAAGGCGATGACCTCGCGGATGCTCTCCTCGCCGGCCAGGATCGCGACCAGCCGATCGATCCCGAAAGCGAACCCGGCATGCGGAGGGGCACCGTGACGGAGCGCTTCGAGGAGGAACCCGAACCGTGCTGCCGCGTCTTGCTCCGATATGCCGAGCACCGAGAAGACTTCGCGCTGGATGTCTTCTCGGTGGATACGCACGCTCCCCGATCCCAGTTCCCATCCGTTCAGGACGAGGTCATACGCTTGTGACCGGGCAGTGAGGGGGTCCGAGACAAGGAGCTCGCGGTCATCGGGATGCGGCATCGTGAACGGATGGTGTGCTGCTACGGGGTTGCCCGACGAATCCACGCCGTCGAACATCGGGAAGTCCACTACCCACACGAAGCGGTACGGACCCTCACCGACGGGACGCCCGCCCAGGGACACCCTCAGCCGGCCGAGCACACTGCAAGCCAGCCGTGGCTCGTCAGCGACGAGGAGCAGCAGGTCGCCAGGACGACCACCGCTGGCCTCGATGAGACCCTCGCGTTCGTGCTCGGAGAGAAACCGAGCCAGTGGAGAGTCCAGCGACACGCCCTCGAGAAAGCCGGACACGTCCTTGGAAGCTGGGCTGGGAACCGCGTTGGGGAAGCCGCCGGCATCTGGATCAGGTGCTGGGTCGAGGGCCGGACCCACCAGACGGAACCAGGCCAAGCCCTTCGCACCCGATGCCTTCGCCTCGTCAACCAAAGCGTCCAATCGGCTGCGAGCGAGCTCACCCCCCTGAGGGACCAGCAGAGCTCGCACCGACGGTGCCTGCAGGGCCCGGGCCTCGGTCCCCGACAGCACCCCGGTCACATCGATCAGCTCCATGCCAAAGCGAAGATCGGGCTTGTCGGTACCGTATCGCTCCATCGCCTCGGACCAGGACATCTTCTCGATCGGTGGCGGACGCTCTCCCGAGGCGACTTCGACTGCGTCCAGCACAGCCTCCGAGACGTACCCCATGACGTCGTCAGGTCCGACAAATGATGCCTCCATGTCGAGCTGCGTGAACTCGAACTGCCTATCGGCACGCAGATCTTCGTCACGAAGACACCGCGCCACCTGGTAGTACCGGTCCATGCCACCGACCATGAGGAGTTGTTTGGCCAGTTGGGGGCTCTGCGGCAAGGCGTAGAACGAACCGGGTTGCAGGCGGCTCGGGACCATGAACTCCCGAGCCCCTTCGGGCGTCGGTGCCCACAGCAGCGGCGTCTCGACCTCGCAGAAATCCTGTCGTTCCATCGCGTCACGGATCGCACCGACGATCGCGGCCCGCAGTCGCAAATTGCGTTGCATCCGGGGGCGGCGCAGGTCCAGGTACCTGGTGCGCAGGCGCAATCCTTCGTCGACCTCCACCCGGTCTTCCAAGGAGTACGGTGGCGGCTCGGCGCGCGACAGCACTTCGACACCGCAGTCCCCGATCTCCACGTCACCGGTCGCCAGGGCGCCGTTCTCCATGCCCTCGGGACGGCGTCTCACACGCCCCGTCACCTGGATCACGTACTCGGATCGAACGTCCACCGAACCGTCGACCACGCACTGGACGACCCCCGAATGGTCCCGCAGGTCCACGAATGCCAGGTGCTCGCCGTGCTCACGGCGACGCGCCACCCAGCCACAGAGGCGCACCTGCGCTCCGACGTCCGCCAACCCGATCCGGCCACAGAGCCCACTTCGCATCGCGGTCTGCTCACTGCGCGAGGCTGAGGTGCGGCCGTTCATCCCCCCTCCTTTGATCGGGTTCCCTCGTGCCGGGTATTCGACACTTCCGCCCACCGTGCGGCGCCTTCCCCCGAAGACCCACCCCCCGCCGGTCCAACGATTGCTCCTACCTCGTCGATGAGTTGCGATCGCAGCACGACGCGCTGGGGAGCTCCGGTACGCAGGTCACGCACGGTCACGACTCCGTTCTCCACCTCTTCGGGCCCGACGATGAGCGCCACTTGCGCCCCCGATCGATCCGCCAGCTTCATCTGAGCCTTCATCGAGCGATCGTCGAACGCTCGATCGGCCCGGATACCGGCCCGCCTTAGTTCAGCGGTCAGGTCCCGGGCTGCCCCACCCCCCGCGACGTCGACGACAAATGCAGTCATTGGATCGGGGGGACGCAAGTCGTGTCCTTCGGCTCCGAGTGCCAGCAGGAAACGCTCGATCCCGATACCGAACCCGATGCCCGGCGTGGGTGGACCGCCCATCATCTCCACCAATCCGTCATAGCGTCCGCCGCCTCCGACTGCGTTCTGCGCCGCTGCCATCGTCGAGGAGGTCATTTCGAAGGTCGTCCTCGTGTAGTAGTCGAAACCCCTCACGAGGCGATGATCCAACGTGAACTCCACACCGAGCTCCGCCAAGCCGGTGCAGACACGATCAAAGTGCGCGGCGCACTGGTCACAGAGCTCTTCCATCAACTTTGGGATGTCGGCCGTCGCATCCCGGCACTCGACGGTCTTGCAATCCAGCACGCGAAGCGGGTTCTTTTCGATCCTGCTCCGGTGCTCCTCGCACAGGCTTGTCTTTCGTCCGAAAAGCACCGAGCGAAGACGCTCTACGTACGCGGGACGGCAGTTGGCATCCCCCATCGAATTGATGTGCAGGTCCACCTGCCGAAGACCGAATGAGCGAACAAATTCGCGCGCGAGCCACACCACTTCAACGTCCAGATCGGGGTCAGGCGAGCCGATCGCCTCGATCCCGAGTTGATGGTGCTGACGGTATCGTCCCGCTTGAGGTCGCTCATGGCGAAATGCAGGCGTCACGTACCACGCTTTCCAGGGCGCCGTTGGGTGATGATCGAGGAAGCATCGAACGATCGATGCCGTGCCTTCTGGTCGTAAGGCCAGCCAACGACCGTCACGGTCCTCGAACTCGTACATCTCCTTGCCGACGACGTCACTCTCGGCGCCGATACCGCGTCGGAATACTTCGGCGTACTCGAACACCGGAGTGATCACGAGCCCGTACCCGGCGCGCTCGGCTTGGCCGGCGAACACGCTCACGACGTTCTCCCAATGCCAGGATTCCGGCCAGAGCACATCGTGGGTACCAGTCGGAGCGCGCACGTCGATCCGCCTGTCGCCCTCCACGAGGTCTATCCCTTCCGGCCGGGAAGCTGCCGATAGACGTCGAAGACGCCATCGATGTGCTTCAGGGCCGCCAGGAGCGAATGTAAGTGGCTTGGGTCCGCGAGCTCCACGTCGAACGCCATCCGGCTCACTTGATCGGGCGTAGTGACGGTGCGAGCCGAGACAATGTTCAAGTGGTGCTCGGACACCACCCGGCTCACATCGGCCAGCAAGCGTTCGCGATCGAAAGCCAGGAGCTCCAAGGTCGCAAGAAATATTGCGCTCCCCCCTCTGTCCCACTCGACTTCGATCAGCCGTTCTTGGGAACGGCCCGAAAGGGACACTGCATTCGAGCAGTCAGCACGATGGACCGAGATACCCCGGCCCTGGGTCACAAAACCGATGATCTGGTCGCCGGGCACGGGGGTGCAGCACCGAGCCAAGTGCACCATCACGTCGTCCAGGCCTTCGACGTAGATCCCGGCCGACGCCTGCCCGGCCGATCGCCCACGGCGAACTCCACGTACCGCCGTCGTCGGAAGCCGCTCGTCGTCTCCACTTCTCAGCTCCCGAGCCAACCGCTGAACGATCGACTGCGCCGAGACCTGCCCCTCCCCGATCGCTGCATAGAGCGCCTCGGCATCGTTCAGGCCGACACTGCGTGCCACCTGCACCATCACGTCAGAGATCATGACCTTGTGCACCGGCATACCGTCACGGCGCAGGCAGCGTGCCAGCTCTTCACGTCCCGTGTCGATCGCATCCTCCCGACGCTCGCGACTGAACCACTGGCGGATCTTGGTCCGAGCCCGAGCCGAAGCCACGATGTACAGCCAGTCCCGGGTCGGTCCGGCCGAAGAGGATCTCGAAGTGACGATCTCCACGGTGTCCGCCGAACTGAGTACGGTGTCGAGCGGGACCAGTCGCCCGTTGACCTTTGCACCAATGCATCGGTGCCCGACCTCGGTGTGGATCGCGTAGGCAAAATCCACCGGAGTCGATCGGGCCGGCAGTGAGATCACCCGGCCTTTCGGGGTGAACACGTACACCTCGTCCTGTTGCAGATCGAGCTTCAGGGCCTCGAGAAACGCCACGGGGTCCGAAGTTTCCCTGTCGGCATCGGCGATCCGCTGCATCCATGCCATCTCGGTCGAGGCCGTCGGTCCTTCTTTGTAACTCCAGTGGGCGGCGATGCCGTGCTCTGCTCGCTGGTGCATCTCCGGAGTGCGAACCTGTACCTCGATCGGCTTCCCGTCCAAGCCGATCACCGTCGTGTGAAGAGATTGGTACAGATTGAACTTGGGAGAGTTGACGTAATCCTTGAACCGTCCCTGGACCGGCGGCCAAATGGCATGGATGGCTCCGAGAGCCGCCCAGCAGTCCTTCTCGGTCGCGACATGCACCCTGATACCCACGAGATCATGGATGTCGTCGAATTCCTTGCCTCGGACGACCATCTTCTCGTAGATGCTCCAAAGGTGCTTCGGCCGACCGGTGACCTCGGCGTCGATACCTGCAGCAGTCATTCGCGCACGTACGGCATCGAGAACGCGTGCGAGGTACTCCTCTCGTTGTGGAGCACGGACGGCGACCATCTGCTCGATCTCCGCGTATCGCTTCGGGTGAAGGGTGGCAAAGGACAGATCTTCGAGCTGCCAGCGAATCTGCTGCACACCGAGGCGGTGTGCAAGGGGGGCGTAGATGTCGATCGTCTCTTGTGCCGTTCGTCGCTGCTTCCATTCTGGCATCACGGCCAAGGTCTGCATGTTATGGAGACGGTCTGCCAACTTGATGAGGAGCACTCTCCAGTCGGTCGCCATGGCCACGAGCATTTTGCGAACCGTCGCCGCCTGCTGCTCCTCTTTCGTGTCGAACTGCAGTCGGTCGAGCTTCGTCACCCCATCGACGACCGATGCCACCACGACACCGAACTTGCGTTGCACCACGTCGGTCGTGAGCGCGGTGTCCTCGACTGCGTCGTGCAGGAGCGCTGACGCCACCGTCACGGCGTCGACTCCGAGGTCTGCCACGATGCCAGCCACAGCCACTGGATGGGTGATGTAGGGCTCGCCGGAACGGCGGTACTGCCCTGCGTGAACGGCTGCCGCTTCGCGGGCCGCCTCGCGCACGAGCAAAAGATCCGCCTGCGAGTACCCAGTCGGCAGACGGCAGAGAAGAGGCTCGATCAGCGGCTCGAGGCATGCACCGTTCGCCCGAGCTCCCTCACGGTTCTCGCTATCGTGAGCAAAATGCTTTCCGCCTCCGGCGGGGTCGTCGGCGGGCTCGCTCCCGGCTTCATCGGGCAACCGCGCACCTGCTCCGTCAGCCAAGAGCTTGATCGACGCGCTCATCGTCTCACGCTACCTGATCTCGTCCGAGGAGCGATCACATCAACGTGCCCGGGCGACCGCGCCTGAGCTCCGGGTCAGCGCCGCTTGCGCTTCTTGCCCCCGCTCTTGCGCGGCCGAGGGGGTGGCCGTCCCACCCCACCTGCGCCTGCCGATCGCGATGAGGTTGGGGTGCCGGAACGAGCACCCGAGCTTCCCCTCGATCCGGCGTTGGACCCGGCACCCGACGGAGCCTTCGATCCGCTATTTGCGCCGGCTTGCCCAGCAGGACCAGTCCCGCCCGAGCCGGACCCGACCGCGTCGCTCCGGCGCTGCGATGAGGATCGTCTTGCCGAGGCTGCACCGGCACCGGGACGCAAGGTGGTGGTGCTCCTGGAGGATCCAGCGCCGGCTCGCGCAGAACGTCCGTCGCCCATGCCCGTGCTCCCTCCGCCTGCACCGGCGCCGGCAAGGGCGGCGGCCGCAGCCGGGGTGAGGAGCCCTACGCGATCGCCGCGTGCTTGGAGACGCTGGCGTATGGCCACGTAGCGGGGCTCGTGCTCCTTCAGCATGGCCAGGACCGGTGATGCGATGAAGATCGAAGAGTAGGCCCCGCTGATGAGCCCGACGGTGAGGGCGAGACCGTACTCCTGGAGGGTCGTCGCGCCGAGGAGCTCCGCGCCGATCAAGAGGACGGAGAGGACCGGGAGGACTGCCACGAGCGAGGTGTTGATGGAGCGGGCGAGGGTCTGGTTCATCGAGAGGTTGATCATCTCGGAATAGGTCATGCGCCCGGACGCGCCGAACCCCTTCGTATTGTCCCTCACCCGGTCGAACACCACCACGGTGTCGTACAACGAGTACCCGAGGATGGTCAGGATCGCGATCACCGTGTCCGGTGACACCTGGAACCCCGTGAGGGAGTACACCCCAATCGTGACGAGGAGGTCGTGGATCATGGCGATGAACGCCGCGAGCGCCATCTTCGGTTCGAACCGGAAGCTGATGTACACGGCGACGATGACAAAGAAGACGATCAGAGCCTCGATGGCCTTCTGGGTCACCTGCCCACCCCAGGTGGGACCGACGCGTGTGATCGACACTCCTGTCTTGGAGACGTGCGCCGCCTTGGCAAGGGCGGTCTCGACGTCGTTGGACACGGTGCTGCGCTTGGCTGCCGGAAGGCTGTTCAAGTCGCCTTGGACTTCGATCGTGCGCGACCCACCGCTCCCCAGCACCTCGACCGTTGGCTGCGAGAGCCCGGCAGCGGTGACCAGGCTCTCCACGTGCCCCTGGGTCAGCGTGCTGCTCTTCACGATCCAAGCTGTCCCGCCCTTGAAATCGATGCCCAGGTTGAGTCCTCGGAACCCCAAGGAGAGCAACCCGGCGACGATCACGATGCCGGAGATCAACATCCACACGCGGCGCCGGCCGACGAAGTCGAACAACGTCTCGCCGCGGTACAGGCGCCGGAAAGGTCCCGGGCCGCTGTGCTGCTCACGGCGAGCCTCCTTGACCTCCTCGCGTTCCAGCTCGTCGGCTTCGAGCTCCTCGGCCAGCTCTTCGGGGGACTCGTCGAGCTCCTCGTCCGCGGTATCCTCAGGTGACCGCCCGTCCGAGGCCTCTCGCGCCTCCTCCTCCACGTCGCCCCCGCCGTTCGGCCCTTGCCCCGAACCACCCTGCTGGAGGTCTCGCAAGCTGTCGTCATGGCGCTCGAAAGGGCTCATCCGTCCACTCCGGAGTCAACCGCCAACCCGCGAGCGATGCCGATGCCTTTGGCCTGGGCCAGGCGCTCGTTGCGCCCGAGGAGGATGACCATCGGCCGGGTGAAGAAGTACGTCATGAAGACGTCCATCAGGGTCGACAGGCCGAGGAAGAACGCGAACCCCTTCACTTCCCCGACTGCAACGAGATAGAGGACCACCGCGGCGGCGAACGAGACGAGGTCGGCAGCCAGTACGGTCCGCCAAGCGCTCTTGAAACCGCGGTCGACGCTGGTTCTCACCGTCCGACCCGATCGCGTCTCGTCTTTCAGGCGTTCGAAATAGACGATATAGGAGTCCACGGTGATCCCGATGGAGACGATGATCCCCGTCACTCCTGCAAGATCGAAGCTCGGCGCGAGCGTGGTATGGCCGAGTGACGAGATGAGGGACCACAGCAATGCGGCGGTCACTGCAAGACCGGAGAGGACAACGATGCCGAGAAGCCGGTAGTACAAGACGGTGTACAGCAGGACCAGGATCAGACCGGCGATTCCCGCACCGAGCCCGGCCTTGAGCGACGACGAGCCGAGGGTAGGTGAGACCGTCTGCAACGTGAGCTCTTTCAGCCTGATCGGTAGCGAGCCATAGTTGAGCGCGAGGGCGAGGTTCTGAGCATCCTGCTGCGTAAGGTGCCCTGAGATCTGCACCGACGTAAATGTCTTGAACGTCGATGTACCCGGCTCGGTGATCGGCGCCGACTGCACGACCCCGTCCAGCTCGATCCCGATGACCTCGTGAAAGTACTGCTTGGCCATCGTGTTCCACTGCGACAGGCCCTGGGAAGTGAGCGACATGTCGACCACCCACCCAAGCGTTGTGGACTGCTCAGCCACTGCTTTGCTCACGATGTGGCCGGTGAGCTCCTTGGGCCCGAGGAGGTAGCGACCAGCACTGGGGCCTGTGATACCGGGCAGGAGCACGGTCGCTGTCGGGTTGTCCACCTTCGTAGTTGGGTAGTGGGCCAGTGTGGGTGTCGGCTGCCCGGAGTACTCGACGCCTGTGGAGGTGCTCTTGGCGTTGGCCGTCACAAGCTGGTACGGGGAACCGCAGTTCGTCGGCAACGCCGCTGGAGCGGTCGTGGTCGTGGTCGCGCCTTTGGCCTTGGCCGGAGGTGAGTAAGGCGGGGCATAGCAGAGCACCGGGCGGAAGTAGAGCTGCGCAACTTGGCCGATGGTCTTGAGGACCTGCTGGGGATCCTTGACCCCGGGAACGGCGACCACGATCTCGTTGCCCTGGGTCCCCACGGTCGCCCCCGACACCCCCAATCCGTCGACTCGGTTGGTGAGGATGTTCACGGTCTCGGACAGGTCCGATGCCGACGCTTTCTGCACCGGCTGGTAGACGACCGAGAACCCTCCCGCCAGGTCGAGCCCGAGCAGGGGCTTCCACCCGCCCGCCAGGGTGGCGGCCAGGGATCCGAATGCGATCACCAGGACTGCGATGACACTCAGCAGGAGCGATCGCTGTCGTCGGGCTTGAGCACGCGACGGCGGAGGGCTCACGGTTCGGCGTCACCTTCCCGAGCACCCGAGCCGCCGTCGGTCTCCTCCCCGCCGTCCCCTCCAGCGGTCTCCTCCCCGCCGTCGGCCTCCTCCCCGCCGTCGGCTTCCTCCCATTCATCGGTGTCGTCCCCCACCCGACCACCCGAAAAATCAAGCTCGGCTTCGGCCAAACCGTCGCGGCTTGCCGGCACAACCGGGTCCAGCTTGCGCGCGATGGCGTTGCGCACGAGCACCATCCGGGTCGGCAGTGCCTGGGGACCGGTGGCGCCCGAGGAATCCCCTGTGGCCGAGCGCTCCATCCCAGTGAGGATGGTCACGCGCTCGGCATCGAGATCCAGCACCGTTCCCACGATGCCCCCGATGGTCAGGATCTCGTCTCCGACGGTGATCTCCGACTGGTTCGCCCGCTGCCGTTTCGCCCTCTGCTGTTGGGGGCGGAGTAGGAGAAAATAGCCGGCCAGCCCGATTACCACGATGAACAGGATGAAGTCCACACCCCCACTACTGGAGGTCTTCGTCGACTTGGTGGCTGCGAGCAGCGCCGGCAGCGCGGTCGCAAATGCCAGGATCATCTGCCCTCCCTCATCACGATGCCACAGAACGGGTTCCAGGCGTGCACAGGGGAGCTACCATACAGCCTCCCCAGCAGGACGGGGGGTAGGGCTCGGCCGGGCGGGCTCTCCCTGGCTGCTGGCCTTTTGCCCTTTCGTTCGGGATCCTGCATTGTTCTACAATCAGGCCGGAAACAGACGGTGGTGCCCGCGAGAGCGCGGGCCGGGGTTGTGGGCGGGGGTAGTGATGGTCCTCGATGGTCCGAGAGTGCTGGTCATCGAAGACGACGACGACATCAGCATCCTGCTCGAGTCCATGCTCAGCCGTGAGGGTTACGAAGTCCAGCGCACCGCCACCGGACGCGATGGGCTCCGGGCATTCCACGAGCTGCGTCCCCACCTCGTGGTGCTCGATGTCGGGCTTCCCGACCTCGACGGCTGGCAGGTGCTCGAACGGGTGCGGGACATGAGCGACGTGCCGGTGCTCGTGCTCACCGCCCGCTCGGACGAACGAGACAAGGTCCGAGGGCTCAACGCCGGCGCTGACGACTATCTGACCAAGCCGTTCAGCCGCGTCGAACTTTTGGCCCGGCTCCAGGCTGTCCAGAGGAGGCGATCGACTTCCGGACCCGCTCGCACGCTCTACGACGACGGTCGTGTCCGGATCGACTTCAATCGTCAAGAAGTCCACCTGCAAGGCGAGCCTGTCCTCCTCACTCCGATCGAGTACCGGCTCCTCTCCTCCCTCGTCCGCCACGCCGACCAGATCCTCTCGGCAGACCAATTGGTCGAATTCGCATGGCAGGACCCATCGGGTCTCGCGCCCGCTCGCGTCAAGTACGCGGTCCTGAGGCTCCGAAAGAAGCTCTCGTGGGACTACACCGAGGATTCACCGATCGAAACGGTGCGCGGATTTGGTTACCGCTACAACAGTCGCCGGAGAGACTGAGCAGCGCTGTCGTGCTCCAGACCGACACCTCACATCCATCTCAGCCATCTCAGCCATCGAGCAATCCAGAGTGGGGCAGCGTACGCGCGCCTGGAGCGTGATGGACAGAGGTCCGAGCAGGATCTTCGTCGATGCCGCGTCGCCTCATGAGCGCGGCGATGACCTAGAGCGGACGACCATTCCTCCAAAGGACCCCAGCTCGTCAGTGATAAGGGACCGGCGTGTCCTCTACGGGAACCTGCGCCGCCAGCTCCCGCTCATTGCCGCCGGCTTCGCGCTATCGATGCTCGTGGCCCTTATCCCCTACCCCCATGCGAGGACAAGCGATGTGGCTGCGGCCGGCATCCTCTTCGTCGTGCTCACCGGGGCAGCGGTGTACGTGCCCTGGGCTCGGCTTCCTGTCTGGCTCTGGCTCTCGATCCCGATCGGCTACATCGCCGTCGTCGCCTTGCTGCGCGACACGCAAAGCGACGCCGACACCGGACTCGCGGTCGTCTACCTGCTGCCCGTGGTATGGGTCGCGTACTACGACCGGATCACCCACCTGCTCACCGCGCTCGCCGCTGTTCTGCTCGCCCTTGCAGTCCCAATCATTGTGGTCGGATCTCCCAGCTACCCGCCCTCACAGTGGCGTTTGGTCACCATCGTCGTCGTGGGATCCGCACTCGTCTCCTTCACGTTCCTCGGAGCGTTGCGCCGTGAACGGGACCTCCGAGCCGACGTGGCCCGTCAGGCGGAGCTCGCGCGGAGTGCGGCGTCCGAGGCCGAGGCTGCCCATGACCGACTGGATTCCCTGCTGCAAGCAGCGACCGGCACGGCTGTCGTCGGAGCCGACAACGCCGGCACGGTGACCTTTTTCTCGGCGGGCGCAGAGGAGATATTCGGCATCTCCTCCCACGATGCCGTTGGGAAGAAGACCCTCGGCGAGCTCTTGGCACTCGAGTCGGGATCCCCCCTCTCATTCACAAGGTCGAGCCTCGACGGCACTGAGCCCCCAGGCACCTCCAGCCAGCTCCTCCTCTCCTACGTCGGCCCGCACGGAGACCGCAGGAGGATGGCAGCAACCGTCACTGCCCAACCTGCCTCCGGCACACCCTTGTCTGGCTTTGTCATTGTCGCCAGCGACGTGACCGAGCGCGAGGAGCTCGTGCACGAGCGCGAGCGCCTCTTGGCCATTCAACGCGAGGTTTCCGAAGTCCTGGCGCTGCGCAACGCCGAGCTGGAGAGGCTGACCTCCATGAAAGACGATCTCGTGGCAACCGTCTCCCACGAGCTGCGAACTCCTTTGACCTCGATCATCGGGTTCACGGAGCTCCTGGTCGACGAGTCCTCTTCGGAGGCGTCGTCGTTCACCGATGAACAACGCCGGATGCTCCGCGCCATCGAGCGCAATTCGCAGCAGCTCCTACACGTGGCCAACGACCTGCTCGAAGACCCCGCCCTCGGGAGCGGACGCGGATCTCGCTTCGTACAGGTCGAGCTCGAGCCACTCCTGGAGGACGCGATCGACGCTGTCCGCACTGCCACCGCCAGGAGCCGGGTCGAGATCACGCTTCGCAGGGAGCCCTCCGGTCTGACCGCCGGCGCCGGTGGGGTTACGGTGAGCTGCGACCCGGCCAGGTTGCGTCAGCTGCTGTCCAATCTCCTCACGAACGCCGTCAAGTTCAATGGCCCCGGTGGCCACGTCGAGCTTCGCGTCACCTCATTAGGTGACTTCGTCCGGCTCGAGGTGAGTGACGATGGCCCCGGCATCCCCGAACAAGACCGGCCTCAACTCTTTGAACCTTTCTACCGGGGTCCCTCCGGCAACAATCGAGGCGTCCCCGGCAGCGGTCTCGGCTTGGCCATCGTCAAGTCAGTGGTGGACGCTCACGGAGGCACCATTGAGGTCGTGGACGTCCCCGGGTGGTCCACCACGTTCCGGGTCCATCTGCCGGCACTCGGAGCGACCTCCGATCCCACGGAACCTTGAAACCGATCGGAATCGGCAGCCATCACGTCACAGCAGGCGCCCGCCGGGCCGCTCGGACGTCGAAGACACGTCCGCTGCACCGGCAGCGTTCACGTGGGTCCACGCTCGCGAGGTCGGCACCCTGCCGCGCGGCGTGCGCCGAATGAGACCGAGCTGCAAGAGGAACGGCTCGTACGCGTCCTCGATCGTGTCCGGCTCCTCCCCCACGCACTGAGCGAGCGTCGTCAGCCCGACGGGATGCCCGTCGAAACGATTGCAGAGTGCGTCGAGGATTGCGCGGTCGACTTTGTCGAGCCCGAGCGCGTCCACCCCGAAGAGCTCCAGTCCTTCGGCTGCCGCTTCTGCGGTGATGGCCCCGTCGCCCCGAACCTCGGCGAAGTCCCGCACCCGCCGCAAAAGGCGGTTCGCGATCCGCGGCGTACCTCGGGAACGAGCGGCGATGAGCCCGGCGCCCTCTGGAGTGATCGGCACACCGATGATCCCAGCCGACCGGACGACGATGGCTTCCAGTTCGCCAGGACCGTAGAGGTCGAGACGCCCCACGAAGCCGAACCGGTCACGCAGGGGAGCAGCGACGAGGCCGGTACGGGTGGTCGCACCCACGAGGGTGAACCGAGGGAGGTCCAGCCTGATCGATCGGGCCATTGGCCCTTTGCCGATCAAGATGTCGAGCTTTGCATCCTCCATCGCTGGGTAGAGGATCTCCTCCACTGCAGTGGGCAGGCGATGGATCTCGTCGATGAACAGCACGTCGCCTTCTTCGAGGGCCGTCAGCAACGCTGCCAGGTCACCGGCACGCGCCAGCACCGGACCCGAGGTCACGCGCAGGCCGACACCCATCTCCACCGCCACGATCCCGGCCAAGGAGGTCTTGCCGAGCCCGGGCGGACCGGCGAAGAGCAAATGGTCGACTGCTTGGCGCCGCCGCCGGGCGGCTTGGAGGACGATCCCCAGGTGCTCGACCAATTCAGCCTGACCGACGAACTCGTCCAGGGAACGGGGCCGCAGGCCCGCTTCTTCTCCCTCTTCTCGTGGGTCGGCGGCCGGACGTACGACCCGTTCGCCGGCTCCGGCAGCCCCTGGTGAGCCGGTTTCGTCCCCGCGCAGGAGGTCGCGCCGAGCGCCCGAACCCGAGGTCATCGCACCGCCAGCTCGCGCAGGGCCAACCGCAGCATCTCTTCGACTCCAATCTCCCCGTCGATCCCGTCCAGCGCCCGACGGATCTCATCGGGGCCATACCCAAGCTCGGCCAGTGCGGCCCGCGCCTCGGCTCGGGCCGAGATCACCCCGGTGCCGCCGGAGTAGCTGGTCTCCCCGAGATCAGGCAGTTCGAGCCTGCTCTTCAAGTCGATGAGAAGACGGGCAGCGGTCTTGCGGCCCACGCCCGGGACAGCGCACAGCGTGTCCACATCGTCTTCGAGCACCGCCGTCGACAAGGCAGCCGGGGAGAGGACCGACAAGACCGACAGCGCCAGCGACGGCCCCACACCGTGGGCTCCCAGCAGGGCTTCGAAGCACCGGCGCTCGTCGTCGTGGCGAAAGCCGTAGAGGACGATCGCGTCCTCGCGCACATGGGTGTGGACGTGAAGGCGGACGGGCGAACCGCTGGGACCGAGGCTCGTCACGGTTGACGGCGTCACCGCCAGCCGGTAGCCAACCCCATGCACCTCGACCACGATCTCGGTCTCCCCGGTGACGGCGGCCAAGGTGCCGTTGAGCGAACCGATCATTGCCCGTTCTCCTTGCTTGTCGTGGGGCTGCTCGTGAGCCTCCTTGTGACGTTGCTCATGGCTTCATCCCTGCACACGCTCGTGGCCAAGCGCAGCACCGGAGCCCAGTGCCGCCTGGACCGCCTCGCGAAGTGGACAGGTCGTGAGATGGCAGACGGCGAGCGCCAGAGCGTCAGCCACGTCGGGCGGACCCGGCACCGACTCGAGTCCGAGCATGGCACCAACCATCATCTGCACCTGGGATTTCGAAGCCGCCCCGTACCCGACGAGGGCCTGCTTCACCTCGTTGGAGGTGTACTGCACCACATCGCAGCCGAACTGGGCGGCCGCGGCCAGCGCCAGCCCACTCGCCTGTCCCACCGACATCGCAGTGCGGGCGTTCACTTGAAAGAACACCCGCTCGACGGCAACCACATCAGGGCGGAGATCCGATATGAGGGCCACGATCTGCTGCTGGGCTCCCCACAGGCGTTGGTGAAGTGGATCAGCGGGGTCAGTCTCGATCACGCCTGCGACCGACGCGCGGAGCACGCCACCCGTGCCTGCGCCCACCATGCCATACCCGCAGCGCGACAGGCCTGGGTCGATCCCGAGGACGAACACCCGTTCGATACTAGCGGGAGAGGTCATGCCGGTGGTGGACCGGCACCGTGGTCGCCGGGGGCACCATGGTCGCCGGGGGCACCGGGGTCGCCGGGGGCACCGGGGTCGCCCGTTCCGAGCAGAGGCGTAGCGCTCCCGCGATCGGGATCAGCCCTCGAAATCGGCGAGGACCTGGTCCGAGATGTCGTAGTTGGCGTGGACCGCCTGGACGTCGTCGTGGTCGTCGAGCAGCGAGAGGAGGCGCAGGATCTTCTTTGCCTCGGCATCGTCGGTCACCGGCACCATCGTGGTCGGGACCAGTGCGAGGTCGGCGGAGAGAGGAGCCATGCCGCTGTCGGAGAGCGCTGTGCGGACCGAGGCGAGGTCCTGAGGCGCGCAGCGAAGCTCCCAGCGATCCCCTTCGTCGGTGAGATCCTCGACCCCGGCGTCCACCGCTGCCTCCATGATCTTGTCCTCGTCGATCGAACGGTCCAGAGTCAGTACCCCTTTTCGCTCGAACTGCCAGCTCACCGCGCCCGGCTCTGCCATCGACCCCCCGTTGCGGCTCAGGAGGTTCCGGATCTCGGCCCCCGTGCGGTTGCGGTTGTCGGTGAGCGTCTCGATGATCACCGCCACACCACCAGGTGCGTACCCCTCGTAGGCGACGGCCTCGTAGCGGACGCCCTCGAGCTCCCCGGTGCCCCGCTTGATCGCTCGTTCGATCGTGTCCATGGGCACCGACGCGTCTCGCGCCTTCTGGTACATGGTGCGGAGGGAAGCGTTCGTGTTGACATCACCACCACCCTCTCGTGCTGCCACCTCGAGCTGGCGGATGAGCTTGGCGAAGAGCTTCGAGCGCGCCTGGTCAGCTGCACCTTTTCGGTACTTGATCGTGGCCCACTTGGAGTGACCGGACATCACCTTCCCTTTCTCCAGGAAGCCCGCCTCGCATCGGGGCCGCCCTCAGACCCGATGCTAGTGGCCTGCCCCGGGCGAGCGGTGTTGCAACGGTTCCAACCGTCCCGGCCGCTCCTCGATCAGACGTGCCGATCCGGCCATCTCGAGAAAGAGGCGGTGGACCCGGCGGTCACCCGTCAGCTCAGGGTGGAACGACGAGGCGAGAGCACTGCCCTCACGACAGAGGACCGGGTCGCCCTCGCCCAGGCCGGCAGCGCCCTCCCCCAGACCGGGGTCGCCCAGACCGGCACCGCCTGATGCCGGCACCAAGCGGGCCAGGACTTCGACACCGGGCCCGACGGCGAGGACCCGCGGCGCACGGATGAACACGGCAGGCAGGGGTCCGCCCTCGAGGCCCGCCACGCTGCCCTCCGGCCCCGAAGGATCCAGCGCCGCCGTGAAGGAGAAACGCTGCCGGCCGTACCCGTTGCGCCGGACGGTGCAGTCCATGATCCCAAAGGTCCGCTGGTCTGCCCGACCGTCTTCGACCCTGGCAGCCAGCAGGACCAGCCCCGCGCACGTCCCGAAGACCGGCAGGCCCGCTCGCAGGTCCGCGCCGAGGGGTGTGAGAAGTGTGGAGGATTCCATGAGCAGCGAAAGGGTCGTCGACTCGCCTCCGGGGAGCACGATCCCGTCGACCCCCCGCAGGTCACCGGGTCCCCGCACCCGACGCGTCGCGGCCCCCAGATCGGCAAAGGCGTGCTCGTGCTCCCGCACGTCGCCCTGGAGGGCGAGGATGCCGATCACCGGGGCCGCCGGTGATCCCAGCGCCCGAGCATCTACCAGCCGCGGTCGGCCAGGTGCTCGGTCAGCTCGGAGATCTCCTCCCCCCGCATTGCCTGGCCCAGACCGGTGCTCACCTTGGCAACGTGCTCTGGATCGTCGAAGTGCGCCGTGGCCTCGACGACCGCACGGGCCATGCGCGACGGGTCGGAGCTCTTGAAGATCCCCGACCCGACGAAGACCGCCTCGGCACCGAGCTGCATCACGAGCGACGCGTCCGACGGGGTTGCGATCCCGCCGGCGCAGAACAGGGGCACCGGGAGGCGCCCGGCCTCGGCCACCTCCTGGACGAGACCGATCGGGGCGCCCAGGGTCTTGGCCCAGCCGAACAGCTCGGCGGAGTCTGCCTGGGTCAGACGGCGTACATCCCCCAGGATGGAGCGGAGGTGCTTCACGGCCTCGACGACGTTGCCGGTTCCGGCCTCGCCCTTCGAGCGGATCATCGCGGCTCCCTCCGAGATGCGCCGCAGCGCCTCGCCGAGGTTCGTCGCGCCGCAGACGAACGGGACGGTAAAGGGCCATTTGTCGATGTGGTGCTCCTCGTCGGCAGGCGTGAGGACCTCGCTCTCGTCGATGTAGTCCACCCCGAGCGCCTGGAGGACCTGTGCCTCGGCAAAGTGCCCGATCCGGGCTTTCGCCATGACCGGGATGGTCACCGCCTCCTGGATCCCGGCGATGAGCGCGGGGTCGCTCATGCGGGCCACCCCGCCGTCACGGCGGATGTCTGCCGGGACCCGCTCGAGTGCCATGACCGCCACCGCCCCGGCATCCTCGGCCACCTTCGCCTGGTCGGGCGTCACGACGTCCATGATGACGCCGCCGCGCAGCATGTCCGCGAGACCGCGCTTGACCACGAAAACTCCGGTCTGCCGGTCACCCGATGCCGTCGCGTCACCCATGGAGCCATCCTACCGGGACCGGTGGCCCGCTCCGGGCGTCTCGCCAGGCGTCGGTGCAGTTCGTCCCGGCGATCACCACTCGGCCAGCGCGGCGCACCTCACGCTGGTGGCGTCGATTGTGCCGAGCGTCGGCGCATCCCTGGCCCCGACCATCGGGTCGATCCACAGCCAGCGCGTCAGCGACCACCGCCAACCGGTGAACCGTGAACCTGCTGATGGAGAGGGGCTGTGTTCCATGGTCTCCAGCGCCCGCTCGAGGCCGCGCGGGCTCCGCACCATCGACGCGGCCTCCCGGTCCGCAGCGTACTCACGGCCTCGGCCGAGCGATCTATGCACCAAGGCGTCGCGCGCCGTGAGCCGCACGATCGGTGCGAGCACCGTCACTGCAACCTCGGACACCGCGGCGTCGTGGTTCTTCACGTGCGCCAGCTCGTGAGCGACCACACCCTCGAGCTCCAACAGTCCGACCGACTGCACCAACCCGGTGGTCACCACCAGGACGCCGCGACCCGGCGCGCCCAGGGCACAGGCGTTGGGTACGGCGTCCTCCACCAGCCGCAATGCAGGGGGCCGGACCCCGCAGGTCGCGCAGAGCCCCTCGACCAAGTTCGCCAGGCGCGGCACCTCGCGTGCATCGACGGGCCGCCCACCGATCACCGCCAGCGCGCGACGAGTTGCCGAGCGGGCTACCGCGAGCGCGACGCCTCCGCAGACGACCAGGGCCACCACCAGCCCGATCACCGCGCCCCCCACGATCCCCGCCACCACGCCAGCGAAGGCGCCGGGCACGCCGCCGGCAAGTAGGACGAGCGCGCGGCGCCGCCGAACGTTGGATCTCACGCGCGCGCCAGCAGCACGTGCCGGGATGGCCGCCTCGGCGACAGTGGACTCGGTCGCGGCGGCCGACGCCCGTGGGGAAGGACCACCCCTTCCGCCGCGCTCTCGAGGTTCCTCGATCCGCGGGCGGCTGCTCGCCGCACCCGTTCTGCTGCCCCCGGGACCGTGGTTTCTCCCCTGTCCGGCACGCCGCCGGTCCCCGCCCGGCGCCGCCGGGGACGAGGACGCCTTTCGCGTCCGAGCCGACTGGGAAGCCGGCCTGCGTCGTCGAGATGCGGAACCCGGGTCGCCCATGATCCGCTCAGGCTACCGGGTGCGCCGCGCCGCTCCCGCTCTCCGCCGCCTCTCGGTAGAGCGCCTCGTAGAGCGCGGCCAAACGAGACATCGAACGCGACCGGGCAGACGCAGACGATCGATCGAGTGCCTCCGGTGCGCAGGCACCGGTACCCGCAGCGGCGTCGGCTACCGCCTGGGACAGCGCCCGGCCCAGCGCTTCCGCCGACCCGGGGGGCACCAGGACAGCGTGGCCGTCCGATGCCTCGCGATAGCCAGGGAGGTCCGACGCCACCACCGCACAACGAGCCGCCATCGCTTCGACCAGGACAACGCCGTACGACTCGCCTCGCAACGACGGCGCGCACAAGATGTCCGCGCCGGCAAGACGGCGCGCGAGCTCTGCACCTGAGACTCGCCCCAGCCAGTGCAACCGGTGCGACTCGGGGTAGGCCCGCTCCAGCGCAGCGCGGGCTGGGCCGTCGCCGACGACCCACAGGTCGGCCACCGCCTGCATGCCGGTGAACGCTTCGAGCAGCACCCCGAGACCCTTGCGCTCTTCGTGACGCCCGACGAACACGATCGTGGGGCGTTGGGTCGGCCAAGGGTCGGCGGTCTCGAAGGCCTCCGTGTCGACGCCGTTGAACAGGACCCTGTCGATCCCGGCCCCGCCGCCGGGCGTGGTCGTGCGGGCAGATTCGGAGACTGCACAGGCGATGGCCAGGCGACCATGGGCCCATCTGGCCAGTGGTCCGAGCAGGCAGTAGGCGACGCTCCCCCCGGCGCGGTGGTAGGTCCCGACGAGGGGCGCCGGACGGGACAGCAGCAAGCCGTACCCGGTGCTCGGTGCCAGCGGCTCGTGGAGGTGGACGACGTCGGGTCGGAGCACCCGCGCCCACTGCACGGCACGGACCGCCGCCGCCGGCGAGAGCGCCACCGGTGCGACCGACCCGTTGGCCCGCACCCCGACGGCCCGGCCGACGACCTCGGTCGTGCCGGCCGTCCAGCACCGGGATGCCGCTCCCGGCGCCGTCACCTTGGCAACTGCACCCTCGCCGGGTGCGAGGACCATTACGTCGTTCCCCCTGGCCCGCAGGGCCCGCGCCAGTCCCGTTACCTGTCCCTGGACGCCTCCAGGGCGGTCCAGGCTGTAGGGGCACACGGCCAGGATCCGCATGCTCTCGTGTCAGCTCGCCGAGTCCGCGGGGTGATCGCTGGGCCAGTTGGGCTGGTACAGGTGCCACTGCTCGGGACAGCGCGCGACGAACTGCTCGAAGACCCGGGCGATCGACTGGGTGATGCGCTGGACGTCTGCTCGAAGGTCCCCGCTCCGAGAGGCGTCCAGTGGCGCGGTGATCTCGGCCGTGTGCTCGCGCCCGGGGCCCGAGTACACCACCGCGCCCACCAATACGGCACCGGTGCGCAAGGCCAAGGTGGCCGGCCCGGCCGGCAGCGTCGTGCGCTCCCCGAAGAACTCCACCTCCACCCCGTCGCCGACGAGGTCCCGATCGCACAAGAGGCCGACCAGCCCCCCGGCGCGCAGGGTCCGCAGGACCGCCGGACCCGAGCCGGGTCCGAGGGGGACGATCGTGAGGCCAATCGCCTTGCGCTCCTCGACGAACCACTCGAACAGCGCCGGGGGCTCGATACGTTCGGCAACGCTGGTCATCGGGTACCCCTGCGATGCGAGGAACGACCCGCCCCACTCCCAGCTCCCCACGTGGGGCAGGGCCATCACGACGCCCTGGCCGGCCGCCATCGCCTTCTGGAGATGCTCGTAGCCTCGCTCCACCATCATGCGCTGGTTGACCTCCGCTGCCCCGACCGCCGGCAGCCTCGCCCCCTCCAGCCAGTAGCGGGCATAGGACCGGTACGCCCGGCGAGTCCAGCGCCGGACCACGTCGTCGTCGGGCGACGCGCCGGGCCAGCTCCACGCCAGCACTCGTCGGAGGTGACGGCTCCGTTGCTCCCACGCCGGGCCTCGGCGTACGGCCATCGCCTCCCCGACCGCCGCTGCCGCCAGGGCAGCCACCGGCTCGGGGGCGACGCTCATCGCCAACCCGAGCGCACGGTAGGCGGCGTACACCGCCTGCTGGCGACGCTCTGCTCGCAACGTCTTGCCGACCGGCGCGCTCGTCAGCTTGGGCGCGACGATGCGCCCGGTGAGGACCGCCGCCCGCCAACTCGTTCCATCCGACCGCCCGAGCGCTGAGTGGTCCGCCGCGCCCGCAGGGCTCGGCCGGTCCGGCTGGCCAGCGCCTCCTGCCGGCGGGCTCGCCAGCGGCCGGAGGGCTCACCGCTATGCACCTCCCGGCTCCTCGGAACCGACCCTTCACGCCACGCTCGCCAGCGGGAGTCCACGCGCCCTTGCCGCCAGCGAGGCGCCGAGGTGCCCTGGTCGGCGGCGGCCCGGCGAACCGGACCCTCCGCTGCCTGCCAGACCCGGACGAACCGGCCGACAGCGGTGAGGGCGGTGAGCCCGAGGAGTGCCCAGAGCACGGGGACCAGCAGCCAGGAGGCGAGGAAGCCCACGCCAAGGAGGATCATTCGCTCGGCTCGCTCCATGAGCCCGCCCCGGGCCACGCTGATCCCCAGCGCCTCCGACTTGGCCCGCTCGTACGAGATCAGCGACGACACCCCGAGGACGGCCAAGGGGAGGAGCGCGAGATGGCCGCGGCCCGTGGAGACCAGGTACCACATGACCCCGCCCATCAGGACGGCGTCTGACACCCGATCGGTCACCGAGTCGAAGAACGCCCCGCGCATCGAGGCCGTGCCTGCCGCCTTGGCCACGGGACCGTCGAAGAGGTCCGGCACGCCGGTGAGGATCAGCAACGGGATGCCGGCGAGGAGATGCCCGGTCCCGACGGCAACCGCAGTCGCCACGGCGAAGACGAGCCCCGAGGCGGTCAGCACATCAGCGGTGACACCGACACGGACCAGGAACCCACCGATCGGGCTCGTGCGACGGTCCACTCTCTCGCGCCACCGCCCGTCGAACATGCAGTCTCCCTCGACTTGCGAGCCTCGTGCCCAGGGGGTGGGGCCCGTCACCGGTGGCGCTCCTCTGCGCCGCCCGGGGATATCTGTGATACCCATGGTACCACCGCCTCTGCGGGGGCTCGGGCCGCGATGGCGGTCACCAAGCCCAGAATGCGTGTGCGCCAAAAGTGGCAGGCGGGATCACCAGCCCGGCCGTAAGCTCAGCAGGCGAAGCACCAAGACATGTCCAAGCCCAGCGAGCACGCCGTGGAGGAGGCGAGATCGTGCCACAGCCACAAGGGACGAGCACTCGCAGCGTTGCTCTCGTCGGGCATCACGGCGCAGGCAAGACGACCTTGGCCGAGGCGCTCCTCGCCTCGTGCGGTGCCATCCCCCGCCAGGGATCGGTCGACAAGGGCACGACCGTGTGCGACTTCGAGCCCGAAGAGATCAGCCGTCAGCTCTCGGTGAGCGCAGCACTCGCGACGTTCCGGATCGGCACAGTCAGAGTGAACCTCCTCGACACCCCGGGCTACGCCGACTTCGCTTCCGACACCCGTCTGGCCCTCGCGGTGAGCGACTTGGCGGCGGTCGTCGTCAGTGCTACTGACGGCGTCCAGGCGCAGACCGAGGAGTACTGGCGAGCCGCCGAGGACCTCGGCCTCCCCAGGGTCATCGTGATCTCGAAGCTCGACCGAGAGCACGCCGACTTTGAACGAGTGGTCGCCGAGGTGCGAGACGCGTTCGGCGCCGGCGTCGCCGCGTTCGAGCTCCCGATCGGCTCCGAGTCGTCCTTTCGAGGGGTGATCGACCTGCTCGACGACCGTGCGACCCTCTACGACACCACGGCACCGCCGCCGATCGCCGGTACCGAAGGGCCGATCCCCGACGACCTGGCCGTGATCGAGCACGAAGTGCACGAGCAGCTCGTCGAAGGCATCGTGGTCGCCGACGACTCCCTCATGAGCCGCTACCTCGACGGGAAGCCGATCGAGCGCCAGGAATTGCAACGGGCGCTCGCGGTCGGGATGGACGCGGCCTCGGTGTTCCCGGTGCTGTGCTGCTCGGGTGCCACCGGGGTCGGAGTGGACCGCCTCGCCCGCCTCCTGGTCGAGCTCGGTCCGGCTCCCGCCCGGCGCCGACCCCTCACGGTCCGGGCGGGCGACACCGAAGTTCCTGTCCCGCTCGACCCGAGCGGCCCCCCGCTCCTCGTGGTTGCCAAGGTCCAGTCCGACCAGCACGCGGGCAGGCTCGGGCTGGCCCGGGTCATGTCGGGGACCATCCTGCCTGACACCACCCTGGTCAACCCGCGGACCCGTACCGAAGAGCGCCTCCACGCGCTGCAAGAGCTCCGAGGGCGCGACACGTCGCCGGTCGACATGGTGGCCGCAGGCGACTTCGTGGCCCTGCCCCGCCTTGCCACTACCATGAGCGCAGACACGCTGTCGGCGAGAGACCAGCCGGTGGTGGCCGTCCTGCCCGACCCGGAACCGCCGTCGCTCTTGGCGGCCGTCCGCCCAGCCTCACGGGCCGACGACGACAAGCTGATGTCGGCGCTCCAGCGCCTGTGCGAGGAGGACCGCGGGCTCAGCGTCTCGCGCGTGGACGAGACCCATCAGACCGTGCTCGGCGTACAGGGCGAGGTGCACCTTGCCGTCGTGATCGATCGGCTGCTCAGGCGTTTCAACGTCACCGTCGAACGCGAGGACGTGCAGATCGCCTACCGCGAGACGATCACCCGGACGGCAGAAGCAGAAGGCCGCTACAAGAAGCAGTCAGGGGGACATGGTCAGTTCGGCGTCTGCCATCTGCGGATCGAGCCGCTGCCCCGAGGCGAGGGGTTCGCCTTCCATGACGAAGTGGTCGGTGGCGCCATCCCCCGCCAGTACATTCCCGCCGTCGAAAAGGGAGTCCAGGAGGCCATGGCCCAGGGGGGAGTCCACGGGTACCCCGTCGTCGACGTGTCGGTGACCGTCGACGACGGCAAGCACCATCCCGTCGACTCCTCCGAGCTGAGCTTCAAGATGGCCGGGGCGCTGGCCTTCCGCCATGCCATCGCTGATGCCGGCCCGGTGCTCTTGGAACCGGTCTCGCGCCTCACCGTCATCGTGCCCGCGGAGCTCCAAGGCGACGTGCTCGGAGATCTGAGCGCCCGTCGGGGCAGAGTGCAGGGCACCGAGGCAGCCGACGGGCTGCAGACCATCGTCGCGCTCGTCCCAACGGCCGAGCTTGCTCGTTACTCCGTGGACCTCCGTGCACTGACCGGCGGTCGGGGCCGAGTCCGCTCAGAGCACGACCGCTACGAGATCGCTCCGGACCAAGTGCCGCCTCATCCGACCGGTAGCCCGTCGTGAGGTCCCTTCAGCGGCCAGGAGGTGGATCGTCCGCCCGATGCGCCCCGCCCGTGAGAGGCCACGACGCGAAGAGCTTCTCCCAGGCCACCGGGAGCGGTTCGGGGATCACGCGCACACCGCTGACGGCGGTCATGAAATTGGTGTCCCCCGACCAGCGGGGCACGACATGGACGTGGAGATGCCCGGGAAATCCTGCTCCCGCGGCACGACCGAGGTTGATCCCGACGTTGCTACCGTCAGGCTGGTAGGCACGCTCCACGGCGGCAACCGCCTCGGTCGTCGCGCGCCACAGCTCGGTCGATTCGGGTGCGGTGAGCCCTCCGAGGTCCCCGACGTGCCGGGCCGGGAGCACCAGGAGATGCCCGCTGGCATAGGGATAGGCATTCAAGACGGCCAGACAGGTCTCACCTCGCCAGACCACGCCGTTGTCCGTCGATGCCCCCACCGACCCGGCGATCCGGCAGAAGACGCAGCCGTCGTTCGCGTCGCGCTCGGGATGGCGATCGGCGGCGGTGGCCGTCGCAATGTACTCCTGGCGCCATCCTGCCCAGAGCTGCTCCAAATGTGACATTGCCCTCCCGAGGTCACGGTCGCCGGGCCGAGACCTCCTCGGCCAGGTGCTGCTCGAAGTCCGAGACCAGGATGTCGCGTTCGGGCCGCTCGGAGCCGCGCCGGTTCACGCCGATGGTGCCGGCCGCCTCGTCGTCGGCTCCCACGACGACCACATAGGGCACCATGGCCAGCTTGGCCTTGCGGATCCTCGTACCGAGAGGCTCGGAAGCCGGCTCGACGCTCACCCTGCGACCGGCATCGGCCAGGCGCTCGGCCACCGAGGTGGCGTAGGGCATGTTGTCGTCACGTACCGGCAGGACGCGAACCTGTTCAGGAGCGAGCCAGGTCGGGAAGGCACCGGCGTAGTGCTCGAGCAGGATTGCCAGGAAGCGTTCGAGCGATCCGAAGAGCGCACGGTGGATCATGACGGGGCGGCGCTTGGTGTTGGCCTGGTCGGTGTACTCGAGATCGAAGAGCGCCGGCTCTTGGAAATCGAGCTGCAGCGTCGAAAGTTGCCACGTCCGCCCGATCGCGTCTCGTGCCTGGACCGAGATCTTGGGACCGTAGAACGCACCGCCGCCTTCGTCGACCACCATCTCCAATCCTCGCTGTTCGCCGACCCGGCGCAGGATGGACGTCGCCGACTCCCACTCTTCTTCGGTCCCGACCGCCTTGTGCTCGGGGCGGGTCGACAGTTCGAGATAGAACTCGTTCAAGCCGAAATCTCCCAGCACCGACAGCACGAATGTGAGGAGCGAGGTCAGCTCGCCCTCCATCTGCTCGGGAGCGCAGAAGATGTGCGCGTCGTCTTGGGTGAACCCGCGGGCTCGGGTGAGGCCGTGCACCACCCCGGACTTCTCGTAGCGGTACACGGTGCCGAATTCGAAGAGCCGGAGGGGCAGTTCCCGGTACGAACGCGGCCGGCTCCGGTAGATGAGCATGTGGAACGGGCAATTCATCGGCTTCAAGTAGTACGCCTGTGTGCCGTCGAGACGCATCGGCGGGTACATGCCCTCGGCAAACCATTCGAGGTGCCCGGACGTCTCGAAGAGCTCGGCTCGGGTGATATGTGGGCTCCCCACAAACTCGTAGCCAGCCGCGACGTGGCGCTCCCGCGAGTAGTCCTCCATGAGGCGCTTTACCGTCCCGCCCTTGGGATGGAACACCGCCAGGCCCGAACCGATCTCCTCGGGGAACGAGAACAGGTCGAGCTCGGCCCCGAGCCGGCGATGGTCCCGGCGTTCCGCCTCTGCCAGGCGGTGGAGGTAGTCGGCCAACGCTTCTTCGGACTCCCATGCCGTCCCGTAGATCCGCTGGAGCTGGGGACGCTTCTCGTCGCCCCGCCAGTACGCGCCCGCCACGCGCATCAGCTTGAAGTGCCCGAGACGACCGGTCGATGGCACATGGGGACCCAGGCAGAGGTCGACGAATTCCGGCGAGTTCCGGTAGGTGGAGAGGACCGCGGCTCCAGAATCGGCCGTCTGTCCTCCTTCGACTGGAGCAGCGTCCACCTCCACTGCACCACCGGCCACCGACTCGATGATCTCGCGTTTGAACGGCTGGTCGGCGAAGATGTCAAGTGCTTCGACCGCTGGGTGCTCTTCGCGCACGAACGGCTGGTTCTCGGCGATGATCTTGCGCATCTCCTCTGCGACCCGGGGGAGATCGTCGTCACTGAACCGTTCCCCGCCGGGGAGCTCGAAGTCGTAGTAGAAGCCGTCGTCGATCACCGGACCGATCGCGTAGTGCGCACCTGGCCACAGTCTCAAGACTGCTTGGGCCAGTACGTGGGCGGTGGAGTGGCGGAGCACGTCGCGCCCTCGAGGCGTCGCGGCGGTCTCGACCGTCACCGTCGACCCCGGCACCAGGGGCGCCGAGAGGTCGACAAGCCGGCCATCTGCCGTCAAGGCGACAGCCGACTTTGCCAGGCGCCGGCCGATGGCCTCGGCCAGGTCGTGTCCATCCGAGCCGGCCGGAAGCCGGCGGACCGAACCGTCTGGCAGGCGGACCTCTACTGTCGATGTCATCGTGTGCGTGCTCCTCGGAACCTCGCCGCAAGGTCGAGGCGCGGCTACCTCCGCCCGCCCGGACCCAGGACGGGCGGCAGCGGGGTCAAAGCACGATACCGAGCAGCTCGGCGGCTCGGCCAACCGGATGTCCCGACGACACAGCCCGGTCGACGAGGTCGAGCGCACCCGGGGTGTCCAGGTCGTCTTCCAACGCGGCTCGCACCTCTGCTCTGAGGGCATCGGCCGACCCAGGGGCGCCGGACCCCTCCCCACTCTCGAGCGCTGCCGATCGCCAGTGCTCCAAGCGCCGGGCCGCCACCGACGGCTCGCCTGGCGACCACTCCCAATCGGTGCGGTAGTGGTGCGCCAGTAGGGACAGCCTTACCACCATCGGGTCCCATTCCTTCAGCAGGTCTCGGACGAACACCAAATTGCCGAGCGATTTCGACATCTTGGCGCCATCGAGCCCGACCAAGCCCACGTGGACCCAGTGGCGTACGAACGGTCTTTTGGTGACCGACTCGGACTGTGCGATCTCACACTCGTGGTGGGGGAAGACGAGGTCCCGACCTCCCCCGTGGATGTCGATGGTCTCCCCCAGCTCCCGCAACGCCAGGGCCGAGCACTCCACGTGCCAGCCCGGCCGCCCGGGACCCCATCTCGAGTCCCAGCTCGGCTCGTCGGGCAGCGACGGCTGCCAGAGCACGAAGTCCAATGGGTCGCGTTTGTTCGGATCGTCGGGCCGCCCTCCGTGCTCCGCTGCCAGCGCGAGCATGGCGGCGCGGTCGAGATGGCTCAATTCGCCGAACCGAGGAAAGCTCGACACGTCGAAGTAGACGGACCCGCCGGACTCGTAGGCGTGCCCGCTCGCGAGAGACGCTCCCACCAGCGAGAGGATCTCGGCGATCGCCGACGTGGCCCGTGGCTCTACCGACGCCGGCAGAAGACCCAGCGAACGCATGTCCTCGTCGAAGCGAGTCATCTCCTCGACCGCGAGGTCGAGGTAGTGCACGCCGAGCTCTCGGGCTTTACGCAGGATGTCGTCGTCCACGTCGGTGACGTTGCGCACACACCTCGTGTCGTGCCCCGTCTCGTACAAGAGCCGCCGGAGCACGTCGAAGGTCAGGTAGACGGCCGCATGGCCGAGGTGAGCCGAATCGTACGGCGTGATGCCGCAGGTGTAGATGGTGACCAGCGGACCGACGTCCAAAGGTGCGACCTCGAGGCGCCGCGTGTCGTACAACCGGACCGCCACCTCGGACCTCAGATGCCCGACAGCCTGATCGAGCTGTGGGCCCGATTGCGGATGTTCACGTTCACCAGCACGGCCGTGAAGGCCTCGATAGCCGTCGCCTGGGAGAGCGACCCTGCGTCGACGGCTCGCAGACCTTCGACCCGATCGACCAGCGCCATCGTCGCCGCTCCCGCCTCGTCGTGGTCCGAGCACACCAGCACGTCGGCCGCCAGGCGCGCCTCGGGATCCTCCATCTCCGACGCAGGCAGGTGGTGGAACGCTGCGGCCACCAGGGAACGGCGCAGGATCCCCTGCACTGCGCCGGCCATCGAGCCGCGGGCAGGCACGACTGCCAGCATCTCGCGCCCCTCACGCACGAGAGCGTTCACCATCGACACCACTACCTTGCCGGCCAGCGGCTCGGCGAGGGGGCCGATGGTGCCGATCGTGGCGTCCCATGGCGTGGCCACGATCACCTGGTCGGCGCCGGCCGCCGCGTCGTTCGAAGTGCCGGCGATCCCCACGGCGAGCCGGCCCGCCCACGACCGGTTGAGGTCACCGGCAACCGACTGGGCTCGCTGCGCGTCGCGCGATCCCAATAACACCTCCACACCGGCAACGGCCAGGCGGGCTGCCAGACCGCGGCCGGCCGGCCCGGTACCTCCGATGATGCCGACTCGCATGGTCCCACCTTCTCACAGAGGCCGCGCCGACCACCAGGTCCGGCCAGGACCTCGCCCGCGCGGTGCCGCGCATCAGGCGGCTGCCTCTTCGGAGCACTCATGGACGCGCCACCACGAGAGCGCGAATGAGGCGAACATCACCAGGGTGCCGTTCCCGTTTCCAAAGCTCCCGAAGATGCGCAGCACATCGGCAGCCCTGTCTCCCACTGGTTCCCCGAAGGAGCTCCCGATCGGCACACTCTGGCGGCCAGGTCGATGGCCGCCAGTGCTGCCAACAGCACGAGGAGCATCGCCAGCACCGCGTCCGCGAACTGCCAGCGCCGCAAAGGCGAGCCACCCCATCTCCGGCCACGAAGTGGTCGTGACCTGCAGAATGACCCATGCTCTGGCCCCCGAAGTGCGCCGCACGTCATCAGTAGAGGGCGTATCGCCGGCGCTTCTTCGTTTCCCGTGTCGTGCTTTGCCGCGGATCTGTCGGCTCGGCTCTCCTCGGGGACGCGCACCAGCCGCTCGTACGGACGCGACAGCCCTTGCGGGCACGGCACTAGCCTCGGCTCTCATGAGAATGCTCGAGGGAAAGCGGATCCTCGTCACCGGCGTGCTCACCGACGCCTCGTTGGCCTTCGCCTTCGCCCGGCGGGCCGAGCAGGAGGGAGCCGAGATCATCCTGTCGGGTGCCGGCCGGGGGATGTCCCTCACCCGGCGGACCGCGAGAAAGCTCGAGAGCGAGCCGGAGGTCTTGGAGATCGACGTCACGAGCCGAGAGCAGCTTGACGCCGCTGCGGCCGTGGTTTCCCAGCGATGGGGACGTCTCGACGGCCTCTTGCACGCGATCGGGTTCGCACCTCCGTCGTGCCTGGGGCAGGGAATGCTGCCCGCCGCCTGGGACGACGTCGCCGTGGCTCTTCAAATCTCCGCCTACTCCCTCAAGGCCCTTGTGAGTGCCTTCCTCCCCCTACTCGAGACCGCCGGTGCCGACGGCGGGGCGTCGGTGGTGGGTCTGGACTTCGACGCCACGGTCGCATGGCCCGTCTACGACTGGATGGGCGTGGCCAAAGCGGCCCTCGAGTCCCTCTCCCGGTACCTGGCCCGCGATCTCGGGCCCCGAGGCGTGCGGGTGAACCTTGTGGCGGCAGGTCCGGTCCGCACGATGGCCGCGAAATCCATACCGGGGTTCTCGGCCTTCGAGGACACGTGGTCGGTGAGAGCTCCGCTTGGCTGGGACGTGCACGACGCCGACGTCGTCGCCCGAGCGTGCGTCGCCCTCATGTCGGATTGGCTCCCCATGACCACCGGCGAGATGCTCCACGTCGACGGCGGGGTCCACGCCGTAGGATCGTGACCATGCCCACCCCCGAATCGCTCCGCCGGCTCGTCGAGCGTTACTGCGATGCCGTCACCTCGCGCGACGTCGCGGCGATTGTCGCTCTGTTCACCGAGAACGCCGTGCAGGCAGACCCGGCCAATACCCCGCCCAACGTGGGACACGAAGCGATTGGCGCGTTCTTCCAGCGGGCCGTCGACGCGAGCAGCGCAACGACATTCCGGGCGCTCGCTGTCCACACTTGTGGGCACCAGGCAGCCGTGCACTTCCAGGTCACGGTCACTCTCGACGGAGGCCAGATGGTGATCTCGGGCATCGAGGTTTTCACCGTCACCGACGACGAGCGCATCAGTGCCGTTACTGCCTACTGGGACGACGCCGACGTCACGTTCAGCGCCGCGTGAGCCCGCGTTCCCGGCGCGCTGTGCCCGCCGGCCGGCAGCGGAGGTGAGCTATGCCGCCCCATGGTAGAGGCATGGGCGGCGGCGGCTGGTCCGGCATGCGGTCGTTCCGCCAGGACCGGTCGGTGCTCGAGCACCGGGTGAAGCCGGGCACCACCAAGCGCATGCTCCGCTTCGCCGTCCCCTACCGGCGGATCCTTTCCATCTTCCTCCCGGTGGTCGTCCTCGGCTCTGCCGTGGGAGCGGTGAACCCTCTCATCCTGCGAGCCATCATCGACAAGGGCATCCTCGGGCACCGGACCGGCCTCATCGTCTCTCTGGCCTTGCTCGCCGGCGGGCTGGCCGTGGTCACAGCCGGCCTGTCACTCTTCGAGCGGCGGGTATCGGCCGTCGTTGGCGAAGGCCTCATCTTCGACATGCGGTCGAAAGTCTTCCGCCACATCCAGCAGATGCCTCTCGCGTTCTTCACCCGGACCCAGACCGGCGCGCTGGTGAGCCGCCTCAACAACGACGTCATCGGGGCACAGCAGGCGTTCACCGACCTGCTCTCCAACGTCGTCGGCAACTTCGTCACCGTCCTCATCGTGCTGGTGGCCATGTTCGTCCTGAGCTGGCAGATCACCTTGGTCGCCCTCGTGCTCCTCCCGGTCTTCCTCGTCCCCGCCCGCATCGTGGGCCGGCGCCTCGGGACGCTCACCTTGGAGGGCTACAACCTCAACAGCGAGATGAACATGGTGATGAACGAGCGCTTCAACGTCTCGGGTGCAATGCTCGTGAAACTCTTCGGTCGCCCTGACCACGAGGCGCGGAACTTCGACCAGAAAGCAGCTCGGGTCCGGGACATCGGCGTTGCCCAGGCGCTCTACGCCCGCCTCTTCCTGGTGGCCCTCACGCTCACGGCCGCACTGGCGACGGCGTTCGCCTACGGGTTCGGCGGCGTCGAGGCCGTTCACGGCACTCTGGCCGTCGGCACCGTGGTCGCCCTGACGGCGTACCTGGCACGGCTCTACGCCCCTCTCACCCAGCTCTCCAACGTGAACCTCGACGTCATGACCACCCTCGTGTCGTTCGAGCGGGTCTTCGAAGTGCTCGACCTCGTGCCGATGATCCAAGAGCGTCCTGACGCGGTGGACATCCCCAGAGGACCCGCTACCATCGAGCTGGATCACGTGTCGTTCACGTACCCGAGTGCCGAAGAGATATCGCTGGCCTCGCTCGAAGCGGTTGCCGTGCTCGAAGCCGCTCCTCGGTCCCAAGTGCTCTCCGACGTGACGTTCCGCGTGGAGCCAGGTCAGATGGTGGCACTCGTCGGGCCTTCGGGCGCCGGCAAGACCACCATCTCGAACCTCGTGCCGCGCTTGTACGACCCCACCTCGGGACGGGTCCTCATCTCGGGTATCGACGTGAGGGACGCCACCCAGTCGTCACTGCGGGACGTGATCGGGGTCGTCACCCAAGACCCCCACCTGTTCCACGACACCCTGCGAGCCAACCTCCTCTACGCGCGCCCCGATGCCACCGAGGTCGAGCTGCGATCGGCGCTGGAGCAGGCCCAGATCCTGCCGCTGGTCGACTCGCTGCCCGACGGGCTCGACACGCTGGTCGGCGACCGGGGCTACCGCCTCTCAGGTGGGGAGAAGCAGCGCGTTGCCCTGGCGCGCCTCATCCTCAAAGCGCCGGATGTGGTCGTCCTCGACGAGGCCACTGCCCATCTGGACTCCGAAGCCGAGGTCGCCGTTCAGGCCGCCCTTCGCCGCGCACTTGCCCGACGTACCTCCCTCGTCATCGCCCACCGCCTGTCCACCGTCCGCGAGGCCGACCAGCTTCTTGTCATCGACGGTGGGCGCATCATCGAGCAGGGCACCCACGACGAGTTGCTCGCCCGCGGAGGGCTGTACGCCGAGCTCTACACCACCCAGTTCGCCGACCAGGAAGCGGGCCGGACCCCGCGCCCCAACCCCGTCGCGCAGTGACGCCCGCCGGCATGCCCTCCGAGCCCGCCGGTCCCGAGGTCACGGTCATCGGGATGGCCGACGACCACCTCGCTCCCGCCGCCGTGTCCGCGCTGACCGACGCAGCGGTGGTGATCGGCTCGCGCCGCTGCCTATGGCTCTGGCAGACCTGGGCCGATCGGCCGCCGGTCAGGATCGGCCGCCGCCCGCCCGAGTGGGTGGAAGTGGGCGACGACCCCGTAGACGCGGCACAGGCCGTGCGCCGGGCGGTGGACGGATCGCTCGGGCGGATCTGCGTCCTCACGGAAGGGGATCCCGGCTTCTTCGGGGTGCTGGGGCCGCTGGCAGCGACGGTGGGCCGCCGCTGCCTCCGAGTGCTCCCGGCCCCATCCGCCGTCGCGGTGGCCTTCGCCCGCCTGGGGCTGCCGTGGGAAGACGCACTGGTCGTTCCTGCCCACGGCCGGCGTCCCGAAGAGCTTGCCGGGCTTCTCCGTACTGCCCCGAAAGTGGCCTTCCTGGCAGCTCCCGACGTGCCCCCCGAGGCGATCGGGCAGGCGTTGCTGGACGCGGGGGCCGCGATGGACCTGGTTGCCGTGTGCTCTCGGCTGGGATCCTCTGAAGAGATGGTCCTCGAGACCACCGCGGCCTCGCTGGCGGAAGGCCATTACGATCCGGGGTCCGTTGTCGTCATCCTGGGACCGGGCTCCCTCCCTCTCGTCGGATGGGCTCCCGCCCAGGGCGGCAGTTGGCCTCCGCCCGCAGCAGGTGCGCCGCGCTCGGCGCCCGTGCTCGCCTGGGGCCTGCCGGACTCGGCGTTCGTGCACCGTCCAGGACCCTCGGCCAAGTCCGAGATCCGTTCGGTGGTGCTCGGCAAGCTCGCGCTCCCCTCGTCGGGAGTCCTCTGGGACGTCGGCAGCGACAGCGGAGCCGTGGCCGTCGAGTGTGCGCTGGTCCGTCCTGGTCTGTCGGTGCTTGCAGTCCAGGGCTCGCCCGAAGGAGGCGAACGGATCTCGGCGAATGCCGCCTCCCTCGGTGCGAGCGTGCACGTGGTCGCGGCACCTCGCGCCGTTGACTTCGACGACCTGCCTCCGCCCGACCGAGTCTTCCTCAGTGCCCCTGGAGCCGATCTGCTCGACACGGTGCTACGCCGTCTCCGTCCCGGTGGCCGCGTCGTTGCCGTGCTGGCGGAGCTGGGCGAGGCGTCGGCAGCAGCCAGGCGGCTCGGCAACATGGTCGAGGTGACGGTCGCGCGAGCCCGCGAATCAAAGACGAACGACTGGCGCCTCGTCGGACGGGATCCGCTGTTCGTCGCGTGGGGGCCGGGCGCGAGCACTCCTGACGACAGCGTCACCGCCGAGGAAATCCCGGGGCCCACCCCGGCGATGCCCGGTACGCTGGCGCCATGACAGACCACGACCGCTGGCAGGAGGAATTCGACCGTTCCCCCATGCGTCGCGACCGCTACGAGACCATCTCGGGGATACCGCTCGACCCGGTCTACGGTCCCCCGGGCGCCGAGCTCCCGGGGCAGTGGCCGTTCACCCGAGGTCCCTACGCGTCCATGTACAGGTCGAAGCTGTGGACGATGCGCCAGTTCGCCGGCTTCGGCACGGCGACCGAGACCAACGCACGATTCAAAGAGCTGCTAGCCGCCGGCGGGAACGGCCTGTCCACCGCGTTCGACATGCCGACCCTGCTCGGCCGTGACTCGGACGACCCCCTCGCAAAAGGCGAGGTCGGGAGAGCCGGTGTCGCCATCGACACCTTGGGCGACATGGAGACGCTCTTCTCGGGGATCGACCTCGGAGCTGTCAGCACCTCGATGACCATCAACTCGGCAGCAGCGCCCGTCATGGCGATGTACATCGCCGTGGGCGACACCACCGGTGTAGATCGGCGACGCTTGGCCGGGACCATCCAGAATGACATCCTGAAGGAGTACCAAGCACAGAAGGAGTACGTCTTCCCTCCCCGGCCGAGCGTCCGCCTTGTCACCGACCTCGTCCGCTTCGCCGCCGCCGAGCTGCCCCGGTGGCACCCCGTATCGGTGTCGGGGTACCACATTCGCGAGGCCGGGTCGACCGCGCTCCAGGAGCTGGCGTTCACGTTGGCCAACGGCTTCGCCTACGTCGAGGCGGCAGTGGGCGCGGGAATGGCGGTCGACGACTTCGCCCCGCGCCTCAGCTTCTTCTTCAACGCCCACATCGACTTCTTCGAGGAGATCGCCAAGTACCGTGCAGCGCGTCGCCTCTGGGCACAGTGGATGCGGGACCGCTACGGAGCGGCGGACGAACGATCGTGGAGGCTGCGCTTCCACACGCAGACCGCCGGCGTCTCCCTCACCGCCCAGCAGCCGGAGGTGAACTTGGCCCGCGTGGCCATCGAAGCCCTGGCCGGCGTGCTCGGTGGCACCCAGAGCCTCCACGCCGACTCCTACGACGAGGCTTTGGCCCTGCCGACCGAGCGTGCTGCCCGCCTGGCCCTGCGTACCCAGCAGGTCATCGCCGAGGAGACCGGTGTGGCTCACGTGGCGGATCCTCTCGGCGGCTCGTGGTACGTCGAGAACTTGACGGACGACCTGGCAGCTCGAGCAGAGGCTATCTTCGCCCGCGTCACAAGAGCGGGGGGCGGCTCGATGCTCGAGGGCGTGCTGGCCGGTATCGACGACGGCTGGTTCTGTTCCGAGATCGCGGACGCGTCGTACCGCTTCCAATCCGACCTCGCCGCGAGGCGCTGGATACATGTCGGCGTGAACGGGTACACCGACGGAGATGATTCGACGACGCCGACCCTCTATGTCGATCCCGATGTGGAAGTCCGCCAGCTGGCTCGTCTGGAAGAGGTCAAGCAGCGCCGGGACGACGGTGCGGTCCGCCGGGCGATCACACGCATCCGCTCTGACGCAGCCGATCCGACGGTGAACCTGATGCCGGTGCTGATCGAAGCTGCGCACGCCTACGTCACGGTCGGCGAGACGATGGGCGCGCTCGAATCGGTCTTCGGCACGTGGTCCGAGCCCCCTACGGCGTGACTGCCGACGTACCGAGACCACTGCGGGTCCTGGTCGCCAAAGTCGGTCTCGACGGACACGATCGCGGGCTCAAGGTGGTGAGCAGGATCCTGCGCGACGGGGGGTGCGAGGTCGTCTACGCGGGCCTTCGCCAGACCCCGGCGTCGATCGCTGCTGCCGTCGTCGAAGAGGACGTGGACGTGGTCGGGCTGTCCATGCACAACGGTGCTCACCTGACGCTCGCACCCTCGGTGCTCGCATCGCTGCGCGACGCCGGGCTGAGCACCCCTGTGGTCGTCGGCGGGATCGTGCCGCCGGTCGACGTCGAACGGCTGCGGGCGGCGGGGGTTGCTGCCGTGCTCGGCCCGGGTGCCTCGGACACCGAGGTGCTCGCCACGGTGCGAGCGGCTGCCGGACGTGACCGGGAGCGCTGACCGCACTGCGAGCGGACCACCCACGAGGCATCGCGGATCGTGTCCGGCGCGCCCGGGGTGCGCGTCCGGCGCGGACCGCAATGACCACCGATAGGAATTAGAATCTGTTCTCGTCTACAACACTGGGCCGGCGTACCTGGTCGGGCCCGGACCGGAGGACCATCGTGCACAACGAGCTTTGCCGCCGACTCGGCATCGAATTCCCGATCTTCGCCTTCACGCACTGCCGGGACGTCGTCGCCGCCGTTTCGAACGCCGGCGGGTTTGGCGTGCTCGGGGCCGTCGGGTTCGACGCTGCCGAGCTGGAGACCGAGCTGCAGTGGCTCGACGAGCACGTCGCCGGGGACCTCCCCTACGGGGTCGACATCGTGATCCCGGGCAAGTACGAGGGCATGGGCGAGCTCGACCCGGCCAAGCTCGAGTCAGAGCTGAAGGCCATGGTCCCCGAGGGCCATCGGCAGTTCGCCAAGCAGATCCTTGCCTCCCACGGGGTGCCCGAGCTGCCCGACGGCCCCAAGCGCGAGCTGCTCGGATGGACCGCTGCCACCGCGGCGCCGCAGGTGGACGTGATCCTGTCCCATGACCGGGTCAAGCTCCTGGCCAACGCCCTCGGTACGCCTCCCGAAGATGTCATCGCCCGGGTCCACGAGCGTGGCCTGCTCATGGCGGCTTTGGCCGGCTCGGTCACCCACGCGTTGCGCCACAAGAACGCCGGGGTGGACATCGTCATCTGCCAGGGCAGCGAAGGCGGCGGGCACACCGGTGACGTCGGCAGCATCGTGCTGTGGCCCGAAGTGATCGACGCCGTGTCGCCCATCCCGGTGCTCGCAGCCGGTGGGATCGGCTCCGGGCGGCAAATGGCCGCAGCGATGGTGATGGGGGCAGCCGGCGTGTGGACCGGTTCGTTGTGGCTGACCGTCGAAGAGGCGGACATCCCGCCGGCCCAAATGGAGACCTACCTGCGGGCGACCAGTCGTGACACGGTGCGCTCACGCTCGTTCACCGGCAAGCCTTGCCGCATGCTCCGCAACGACTGGACCGACGCCTGGGAGCAGCCGGACAACCCGAAGCCCTTGCCGATGCCCCTGCAGATGATGGTTGCCATCGAAGCGGTGTCACGGGGCCACGCCTACCCGGTGCAGGCCGTCGACGTGAACTTCAATCCGGCCGGCCAGGTCATCGGCCGGGCGAAGACTGTCCGCAAAGCCAAGGACGTCGTGAGGGAGATGGTCGAGGAGTACCTCGACGCGATCCAGGCAGTCCAGCCGGTCTTGGACTGACCAGCGCGTTCTGGGGGGGGGAACGGCCGTGGACCTGCTCGAAGCGCTCTACACCACGCGCGCCATGCGTCGCGTCCGTCCCGATCCAGTTCCCCACGATGCCCAGGCCCGGATCCTCGATGCAGCCATCAGGGCGCCGAGCGGCGGCAACCAGCAGAACTGGCGCTTCCTCCTCGTCGACGACCCTGCCGTGAAAGCCAGGCTGGGACCGCTCTACCGCGACGCGATCGCGAAGCTTTGGTCGACCATCTACGCGCCCCAGGTGGCGGCCGCTGCCGCTCACCCAGACACCGACGAGACTGCCCAGTTCCTCAAAGTCCGCCGATCGGCCCAGTGGCTGGCCGACCACTTCGAAGAGGTGCCGCTCTACCTGTTCGCCTTCTGCCAGCACGATCCGACCGGCGGTTCGATCTACCCGGCAGTCTGGAGCGCGATGTTGGCCGCGCGGGCCGAAGGTATCGGGAGCTGCCTCACGGTCGTCCTCGGCGTGTTCTCTCTTCCTGAGACGCTCTCGGTGCTGGGGGTACCGAGCGACGAGGGATGGCAGATGGCGGGCTGCGTCAGCTTTGGCTATCCCACCGGACGCTGGGGTGTCGCGCGCCGCCGACCGCTCCACGAGGTGACCTACCGCAATCAGTGGGGTGCACCTGCCGGGATGGAAGTGCCAGAGGCACTGTGGCCAGGGGTGCCAGGGGTGCCCGGGGTGCCCGGCGTGCCAGGGGTGCCAGGGGTGCCAGGGGTGCCAGGAGTGCCCGGAGTACCAGGGGTGCCAGGGGTGCCAGGGGTGCCAGGGGTGCCAGGGGTGCCAGGAGTGCCCGGAGTACCAGGGGTGCCCGGAGTACCAGGGGTGCCCGGGGTGCAGGACGCTAGCGAAGGTTCGGCTGAGTGAAGGGGGTGCGGGGGGTGCGGGGGGTGCGGGGGGTATTGCGACACGGACGACGTGGGCGGCCACCGCACGGCGCGCCTCGACGGAGCGTGGCGGGCTTCGCTTTTGGGGCGGCCGTCCTCGCGGCCGCGACGCTGGCCGGGTGTGGCACGTCAGGATCGGCTGGGAACAGTTCGGCGCTCGGTCCGAGCACCGGCACAGCCCTGCCATTCCTGCACGTCGTCATCCCGACCTCCGGGGCCGACCACACCCCGTACCTGGCCGATCCGCAGGGACGGGAGGTCTTGCTCCGGGGCGTGGCCTCGGTGGGCCTCCAGGATGTCGCCTACCCGACAGCGAAGGGAGGCCCTGCCCTCTTCCCGGTCAGCCCGTCGGCGTACGACGGCGCCTGTCCCAAGGCCACGGCCCGCATCCCCCAGCCTCCACTTTGCGAAGTAGAGGCGAACCTGCCTGCATTCGAGCAGTCAACCGCGCCCGGGAGTGGGGACGACTTCGCCCAGATGCGGGCGCTGGGGTTCGACGTCGTGCGCCTCGTTCTCGACTGGAGCCAGCTCGAGCCCACCCCGGGCAGGTACTCCGCCCGCTACCTCGACCGCATCGCCCAGGTCGTAGGCTGGGCCAAACAGCAGGGTATCTACGTCATCTTGGACATGCACCAGGATCAGTACTCGCGCTACATCCTGCCGGCCAAGAAGGGGACGACCCCGCCCGACTGCTCCCCATCCGGCGGCTCTGACGGTGCCCCGCGCTGGGCAGTCTTTACCGATGGGAAGCCGGCCTGCGCTTTTGACGGCCAGGACGCTTTGAACCCTGCCTCGTCGGCCGCGTTCTACAACTTCTGGCAAAACCACGAGGTGACTGGCCCCCGCGGGCAGGCACCGGGACCAGGGCTCCAAGACCACTACATCGGGGCGCTCGCCGCGCTGGCCCGGCGTTTCGAGGGCAACTCGGCCGTCGTCGGCTACGAGCTGATGAACGAGCCCCAACCTGGTTCGCTCACACCGATCCCACTGACCAACCTGTACCAGGCATCGAGCCAGGACCTGTATCCGTTTTACCGGCGTGCCATCGAAGCGCTCACGGGAGTCCGAGACGGGCTCCCGACGTGCCCGGCGTCGACACCCACCTCGCTCGCGGGCAAGTGCGCCTACCCGGCACTCGCCCATGTCGATCAGCAGCAGATCTTCTTCGAGCCGCTTGCCTACCGGAACTTGGTCGACTTTTCCCCGCAGGTGAGCGCACCGTTCTCCTCGTACCCGAACCTCGTGTACGCCCCGCACATCTACACCCACGCATTCACCGTCGACCAGTTCATCGGCTACCCACCGACAGATAGCCCGTACCCGCCCTCTTACACCTTCGGGTATCAGACGGCGGAGTGGGAAGCCCAGGCGATGCACGCGGCCGTGTTCACCACCGAGTTCGGCGACTCCTCCAGCACCGACGGCTTCGTCCTGAAGGGTGAGACCGCCGCCCAGGAAGCGACCCTCACGGGAGGGACCCTGTGGGCCTGGAAAGGCTTGTCGCCCACCGAAGCAACCTGCTGGTGCGTGCGATGGCAGCACTCGAGCTACCAGACGACGTCGAACGGCACGCCGGGCGTGGGCAATCCCTCTGCACCTGTTTCTCCGAAGGACTTGCTCATCCCGAGCAGGGCGACCTACATGGAACGGGTCTGGCCAAGGGCCACTGCCGGGAGGCTCCTCGCCTACCAGTACGACCCGACAGGCAAGGACTTCGCGATGGAGGCCCAGGACGCGGGTGCGGTCCGTCGCGGTGATCGCTCGGCCGAGACCGTCGTCTCGATCCCCTCGACGGTGCGTGGACAGGTAACTGTCACCGGGGGTGCCGTGCTCGACACCGTGGTGCGGCGTCCCGATGGCACGCGCCTGGCCTACGTCGCGCCGCTGGGGTCAGATGGCGGGAGCTCGGGCCGGGCCTCGGGCAACGGCGGGCGCAACGGCGGGAGCTCGGGCGGGAGCTCGGGCGGGAGCTCGGGCGGGAGCTCGGGCGGGAGCTCGGGTCTCGCTTCACGTGGCGACACAGGTCTCTACGAGGTGCGGGTCGGGTCAGTCCCGGCGTCTCTTCTTTCGAGCGTCCAAGTGTCGGCAGCGTCTCCGCTGCAACCGATCAGCGAGCCGGTGGCCCGCCAGATCGCCGAGCAGGCCTTGGCACACGCGCTCGCCTCGTCGAACCCAAAGATCCACGCCAATGCCGAGGTCGCCCAGTACCTGGCCGGAATCCTGCTCGGTCCCAATGACCCGACGGTCGCCCTACCGTAGTGAATTCTCGAGCGAAAGCGAGGCCCCTGATGCCAACTGACAGCGGCTCTCCACATGATCGCCGCCGCACGACCCCGACGCGCTTGGTCGCCAGCGGACGGGGCCGGGTGGCCGGCATCGTCGGTCTTGTGCTCCTGACCCTCGTCGCCGCAGGGTGCTCGACGTCGAGCACCTTGCGGACCCAGAGCGCAGGGACACGACATCCTGGGATACCAGCCTCGTCCGCGCCGTCGATCGTGAAGGCACCCGTTCGCGTGGCCCACACCGACGACGGCGATGTTTCGTACCGCTCGCTCGGTCGAGGTCCGGCAGTGGTACTCATCATGGGCTACTCGGGAAGCATGGACCAATGGCAGCCGGCGTTCGTCGACCAGCTGGCCCGGACGTACCACGTGGTGATCTTCGACAATTCCGGTATCGGCCAGACGAGCCTTCCTCCCGGCACGATGACGATGAGCTCGATGGCCGACCAGACTGCAGCCCTCATCAGCGCACTGCACCTCGATCGCCCGGCCGTTCTCGGATGGTCCATGGGGGGCATGATCGCCCAGGCCCTTGCCGTGCTCCACCCTCACGATGTGGGACATCTGGTCCTGGCCGCGACGCTTCCGGGCAACGGGCACGCCACGCTGCCAACAGCCTCCGCCGCGGCCATTCTGGCCAATCCCAGCGCGTCGAACGTGAGCGCGCTGCTCGGTCTCCTCTTCCCGGCCAACCACGCAGCCGATGGGCCTGCCTACCTCAAGGCCATGGAGCTATACCCGGACTTCTACTTGGCCCCTCCATCCGTTGACGCCGCACAGCTTCAAGCCATCACGTCATGGGCCGCCGGTCAAGACCCTGCAGGATCCGGGATCGGTCGGCTCCACATGCCGGTCCTGGTGGCCGACGGAGCTCAAGATGCCCTCATTCCCTCGAGCAATGATCGCGAGCTCGCCCATGTCATCCCGCACGCCCAACTCCTCCTTTACCCCGACGCCAGCCACGCCTTCTTGTTCCAAGACGAAGCGAGCTTCGTGCCCCGACTCGAGCGATTCTTCGGCTGAAGGACACCGCGCACGCTGCTCACGACACGGCCATCAGCCCTCTCGGACCCCAGCATCCTGATCTGCGGAGGACGGGGGTGCCGCTCCGGCCGTTGCCGTCACGAGCGCTTCGACCTCCTCCCACTCCTCGTTCCTGCAGACCATCACCAACTCGTCTCCGGCCACGATGAGCGTGTCACCAACCGGGTCGATGCCAGTCCCTCCTCTTCGCACGAGCGTCACCAAGACGCCCGGGGGCAACCTGATCTCCCGCAAGGTCCGACCGGCGGCGATCGATCCCGCCGTCACGACAACCCGCCGCGTGCCACTGTCGGCCCCAGCCGCCTCTGCATCCCCTAACGCAGATTGGAGGCCGAGGCGGTACCCGTGGACCACGTCCGAGTCCGAGATGGTCCCCACGACTTGATGGTGCTCGTCGATGACGGGAACCCATGCGTCTGGCGCTGTCGAGAGGGCGTCGAGAGCCGTATCGAGGCGATCGGTCGGTCCCACGGTCGGCACATGGACCTCCACCAGTGCGGTCAGCTCGGGCACGGGCTCGCGTCCGAGATGGGCGCCGTCATCTCTGTGGACTACACCCAGATACCGGCCTGTCTCGTCCACGACCGGAGCTCCCCTCACACCAGCCTCGGTCATGCGGCGCCACGCCTCCTCGGGAGAAATCCTTGTCGAAAGGACGAGACGCGGGGACGCCATCGCGTCACGCACCACGACATTGGCCAGGAGGGGCATGCCCACGAGCAGCCTTTGGACGGGGGACTCTGCACGGCTCTTCAGCTGGCTGCGATAGATGGTGTCATCTCCCCGACGGACGATGAACCATGCGATCCCCACCGCTATCATCGCCGGCGCAAGGAGGGAGAGACTGCCCGTCATCTCGGCAACCATGAGCATCACGGCGAGCGGCGCGCGGGCGATGCTGCCGAAGCAGCACATCATCCCGACGATGACGTACGGGGCAGGGTCGTGGCCGAGGGACGACGAGATCGGTTCGAAAAGCCGCCAGACTGCGGCCCCGACAAAAGCGCCGATCACCATTCCAGGACCGAAGATGCCCCCCGATCCACCGGTGCCTATCGAGAGCCCCGTAGCGACGATGCGAGCCAAGGGGAGCACCAGCACGATCCAGAGCGGAATGGAGAGAAGTTCGTGTCCGAGACTCTCCTGGACCCACCCATACCCCGTTCCGAGCACCTGAGGGATGGCCAACGCTATCGACCCCACGAGTAGCCCTCCGACAGCCGGCTTGATCCAGCGGGGACCGCCAACCCGCTTCGACAGATCGGCAATCCCGTAGAAGCCCTTCGCGTAGAGAAGGCCGATGAGACCGCCGACAACCCCGATCAGCGCATACCAGAGCAGCTGTACGGGATGCGTAAAACGCAACGAGCTGTGGAACCCGAAGAGAGGAGTGAAGCCTTCCACAGAGGCAAAGATCGAGTACGCCACGATGGAGGCGATGAAAGACGGCAGGAGGGCCGACATCTCGAAATCATCGCGGTAGATGACTTCAGCCGAGAGGATCGCGCCGCCCAGTGGCGCGCCGAATATGGCGCCGATGCCCGACCCGATGCCGGCTGAGACCGCGGTCCTCGCGTCGGCCGGGCTGAGGTCGAGAGCGCGTGACAGAAGCGATCCGAACCCGGCACTGATCTGTCCCGTCGGCCCCTCTCGGCCTCCCGAGCCTCCCGAGCCGATCGTGACAGCCGACGCAATGATCTTGACCAGGACGGCTCGGAAGCGAATGCCCCGTGGATTGTGATGCACTGCGTCGATCGCCGCGTCGGTCCCGTGTCCTTCGGCTTCGGGAGCCACTGAGAAGACCAATATCCCACTCACGAGACCGCCCAGCGCGACGACCAATGGAAGTGCCCACGGGCGCGAGAAGGTTGCAGAAGCCGATACGTCACCTTCACCGATTGGCGTCGGAACCCGGTACCCCACCAGGACTCCGAGAAATACATGGGTGGCAAACACGAGGGCCTCGTAGAACACGATTGCTCCGACACCCGCGATGATCCCGATCACCGCACCGAGTACAAGCCATTTCTGCAGGTACGACGCCTGCTGGAGCCACCGTGACGCCTGTCCGAGCATCCGATCGCCAAGCAATCTCATAGGTCCCATCCCGTTGACCAACTTTGCTCAGGGACCTCCCCTGCTGCTGATGCCAGGCGCGTCAGGGCGTCGACGAGGCTGGATCGCTGTTCGAGCGGAATTGCATCCAGCAGGAGCGCGATCTCCTCCCTCCGCCGAGCCGTCACCTCGTCCACCAGCCGACGTCCATCGGCAGCGAGCGCGAGCCGGACCTGGCGCCGGTCGTCCCGCTCGTGGCGCCGGGTGATCAAACCCTTGCGCACCAGGCGATCGCACAGGCGGGTCGCCGTTGGCGGGGTCACGCCGAGAGCCTCGGCCAGGGAGGCCAGCTTCTGGGGGCCACGCGAGGCCAGCACCACCAGCGCCCGGTACTGGCTGAGCGTCACCTCCTCAGCCACGTCCCCGAGGGACCGAGCGGCAACCGCCACCAGGACCCGGCTGGCGCTCACGACGGCATCTACCAATGGATCCGGCTGGTAGGTCTCTGACGTGGAGATCGCGGCTCCAAGGTCGCCATTTCGTTGCATTACCTAATCATTGTAGCGGCTCATTAGTCTTCTCGCGCAAATGTCCAACTGTGCTCGCCTGGGCAGGAGGAGGCTTGTCCATGCCGGGTTGCGCCTCTGGACTGGGGATCTCTCGGACGAGCAGCCCCGCTTCCGACGGCACCTCACCATGGAAGCACTCGCCTGGCTCTGCGGGACCTCAAGCCAAAGACGACGAAGCGTGCTCGTGGCGTTCGGGCTTCTCACTACCGGAATCGACCGTTTGCTACAGACCCGTTGGTCACCCTGTAGCCTGTTCGAAGCGCTCCGGAACCGTCCGTGGGTGCCTGTCAGAGAGTGAGAAATCGTTGGCTACTGGAACTGTGAAATTCTTCAACTCCGAGAAGGGCTTCGGCTTCATCTCGCGCGAGCAGGGGGACGACGTCTTCGTCCACTACTCGAACATTCAAGGGAGCGGCTACCGGTCGCTCACTGAAGGCCAGCAGGTGGAGTTCGATGTGGCCCCGGGTCGCAAGGGTGAGGAGGCCCAGAACGTCAGAGTGATCTGAGCGGGTCTGTGCCGGCTCGGCCGGCATTCGCGGTTGTTGTTCCACTTCGCCATATCGGAGGAGAGCGGGTCGCAGTCGCTAGCTCTTGAAGGGCCGGTCCAGAGTACGCGAAGCTAGCCGTAAAGGCGGGTGACGCGTTGAACGGGCCGGCTCTTCTCGCGCCTCGGCCACCCTTTCTCGCTCCACCGACGGCCTGGAACCACGCGGAGCAGGTGCCCGAGCATGAGAAGCACAGGATCGATTGCCTCCATATGCCATTGGCGCGCGCAGTACCGTGATTGGCAGGTGCGAGAGGAGGCGGCGTGGGTACAGCGCAACCCGGTCGGGATGACCTCGCCGCGTGGCGCGACGAGATGCGATCCAACTTCTACAACGGGTCTTCGAATTTTCGTCACGTCCTCGAACGGCGAGCTGGCCGGGAACGCGTTCTGGCGCTCGAGCCTCGCCTGATCTCCTTCGGTTCCCAAGTCGCAGGGGAGATCGAGTCTGCAGTCGCCGAGGTGGAGCGGTACCGAGATCTCCCCGCGATCCGCCCCTACGACGGGATCGGCCAGGACATCTCGGCCATCGACTTCCATCCCGCTCATCGACGTGCCGGTGTCGCGGTCTGGGCGTCGGGGCTACTGGCCGTTCAAGCCAATGGGGAAGGAGCGTTCGAACAAGCAGCCCTCTTCTACCTCTTGTCCCATGTGGGTGAAGGCGGCCACGCTTGCCCTGTCGTGTGCACGGCCGGCCTGGCACGAGCTCTGGCACATCGCGGTTCACAAGAACTTCGTGCACGCTACCTGCCCGGCCTTTTGAGCAGCGATTTCGACACCGCGCTGCGCGGATCACAGTTTCTCACCGAGGTGCAGGGCGGCTCGGACGTGGGAGCGAACGTCACCCAGGCCGTACCTGTGGCCGATCCAGCGGGTGCCTGGCGCCTCACCGGAGAGAAATGGTTCTGCTCGGTCGCTGATGCCGACCTGTTCGCGGTGACGGCGCGCCCAGCGGGCGCGCCACCGGGAACTCGCGGGTTGGGATGCTTTCTCGTTCCTCGAACCATCGAAAGCGGCCGCGTCAACGGATTTCGACTACGGCGGCTCAAGGACAAGCTCGGCACCCGAGCGCTGGCGTCCGCCGAGATCGAATTCGACCAGGCGCTCGCTTGGCCGATTGGCCCGGTCGAAGAGGGATTCCATGTCGCTGTCGAAGAGCTGTTGAACACCTCTCGGTGGCTCAATGCCGTCGGCGCCACCGGGATCATGCGAAGGGCGTACCTCGAAGCGGCCGGCTACGCCCGGCACCGCCGGGCATTCGGCGCTCGGCTCGGCGCATTCCCGATCGTCGCCGAGCAGCTCGCGGTCATGAAGGTCGAAGAGTGCGCCGCCCTCGCCTCGACCTTCGCCCTCACCGAACTGGTGGACCGTCTGGATCGCGGAACCGCCGACGAGATCGAGCAAGGCGCTCATCGCATCCTCGTCAACGCCAACAAGTTCGTCACTTCGATCACCGCAACCGCAGTCGTCCATCAGGCGATCGAGATCCTGGGAGGCAACGGCACGATCGAGGACTTCTCCCCACTCCCCCGTCTCTACCGAGATGCGATCGTGTTTGAGAGCTGGGAAGGCACGCACAATGTTCTCTGTGCCCAGATTGCCCGAGATGCTTCGCGGCGAGGCATCCTCGATGACCTTTTCGCGTGGGCGAGGCGCGAGCTCGCTCGCGCAGGCGAAGGAGCCGGGCGTGAGGCACTCATCGTGGACACATCCCTCGACAGCCTCGCAACTGAATTGACCGACGCGCTCGCACGTGGCGCCGAGGGCGCAGCCGCCTTCCGGCGCCATCTGATCCGGCTCGTCCGAGCGGTCCAGGCAGCGTGCCTGCTGGCCGAGGCGACGGACGCGGCTTCCTTGCATACGGGTGCCTATCGGCTCGGCGCACCCTCCGATGGCGACAAGCGGGCAATTGCTTCGATCTTCGTCCGTCGGCACCTCGTAACGGGATACGAGCCCGGCCAGGATCAGGATTGGCGAGCCCTCATCGCCGCCGCGCTGGGAGATGACCTGGGAACCGCCAGTCCCTGAGACAGAAGCCCTACGTCAAACCTGTCACGCTCCAGGCGCACGAGGTTGTCACGGCGATCGAGTAGCGGCCGGGAGAATAGAAGTTCGACCCACCGCCTCCGAGCCCGTGCTGACTGGCGACGTCCTTTGCCGATCCCTTTTTCGCCAAGGGGTGTAGGACCAGGGAGAACGACCCCTTGCCGCCCGACACGTTGTGACAGTCGAAGTGCCACGTCAAGGTCCACTTCGGGATCTGTGGAGTCACGATCCCGGTGATATCGGCCTTGCCGGTCCCCTTTCGGCAGAAGAAGGGCTTCTTTGGGGGAGTGGTCGTGGTCGTCGTGCTCGCAGCACTTCCGGCTGAGCCGGTGGCAGACCCCGACGCGGTAGTCGAAGAGGTGGTCGTCGTGCCGAGGGAAACAGTGGACGACGTTGTCAACGACGCGCAGTTGGCAGCGGTCAGGGGCGACGGGGCCGTGGCCGGCGTCGCTGTAGCTATTCGCCCGGTGGTGGTCGTCGAGCTACCGCACGCAGCGAGGACCAACGCCGCCAACAGCACCGTTCCGAACACTGCGACGCCCAGCAGCCCTCGGCGACGACCTTCCTCGACATCGCTGCCCATGCCATTCCTCCTCGCCCCCAGATGAACCCCCGGAGGTTAGCGCAAAAGTTGGCGCATCGTCACGGCATACTGCTGTGCGCGCGCCCTGGCCTGGGCGTCACTCGGCGCCTCGGCCCAGACGTGGGTGGTCGGCGCCTCCGGATCTGGAAGGACAAGGGCCCACCCATCGTCCTCGTCGATCTTCACCCCGTCGACAAGCGTGAGCGCGCGTCCGTCAAGGTGCTCGAGCAAGAGCCTCATCGCCAAGCCCTTCTGCTCAGCAGGGGTCATCACTTCCTCGTGGACGATGTGGACCGACGGGAGAGCATGAACGATCTCAGAGAGCGTCCCACCGCCCGAGCTGAGCATCGCCACCAGCTCCACCAGGGTAGCCGCGGCGTCATAGGCGGGGAGGAACTCCGGCCAGAGAAACCCACCGCTCTGGCTGGCAGCGAACGAGATGCCCGGGCCAGAAGCCACCTCCATGAGGTGAGCCGGCGAGAGCTTCGTGAACGTCACGTCCAACCCGTTCTCCCGGCAGATCCGCTCGGCTGCGCGCCCGACTGCAATCGGAAAGGCAACTCCCACCCCGGGCCTGGCCTCACCCACGAGCCGGAGAAGGAGGAGGAGTGCCTGGTCGTCGCTGAGAACGCTCCCTTCGTCGTCGACGATAGTGATGTGCTCGCAGTCCGCGTCTACGACGGCTCCAAGCTGTGCTCCTGACGCCCGAACGAGCTCGGCAACTCGATAAGCGCTCGATTCTCGGTTGACGGACATCATGCCCGGCGTGTGGGCGTACGGATTCACGACCAGGACGTCGGCATGCAGCTTCGAGAGAAGGTTCGGCATGACGAAGCTGGCCGAGCCATAGGAGAGGTCGAGCACGATCTTCAGACCGACAATCCGGGTGCCCGAGAGGTCCACGGTCCCCACCAGGTCGTTCGTGTACTGCTCAACCGCCCTCGGCGGGAAATCGATATCACCGATCTCACTTGCCAGCACCCGTCGGAATTCCTCTCGATGGTACAGACGCTCGATCTTGCGTTGCGCTGCTTCGTCCAAGTCCAACCCTTCGGCATCGAAGAAGCGGATGACGACTGCCTGTGGATCGTCCGACGCCAGGCGGACAGTCACTCCACCTCGTCCCGAGGAGGTGCGGACGTGGTGGCGCGTGACCGGAACCGTCGTCACCTCGAGGTCCTCGACATTGACCCCGACGGCATTGCAACCGACCATCACTGCCCGCTTCAACACCCGTGCCGCTCGGCTGGTGTCACGTGACACTGAAACGGTCGCCCCTTTCTCCAAAGTCGACGCCCAGGCCATGCAAAGGCGAACTGCCAGCTCGGGGGTGATGTCGACATTGGCGATACCACGCACGCCTTCACGTCCAAAGAGAGATCGAGCGCCGCGCGACTCCCAGACGATGGAGGAGTTCACGACGGCGCCAGCCTCCACCGTCTTGAAGGGGTATATCTTGACCCCCGCCTTCACTTCAGCTTGAGCCCCCACCAGGCAGCCTTCGCCGAGCACCGACCCGGGGTCGCACCGGGCGCCAGCCCGCAGGTCGCAGGATCTCCCGACCACCGCTCCTTCTACTCGTGCCCCGGCACCTAGATAACCGTTGTCGCTCACCACCGAACGGCGCACCTCGGCACTCTCGTCGATCCGGACGTTGGAGCCCAGGATCGTGTACTCACCCAATACCACGCCTGGTCCGATCGTGCAGTTGTCACCGATCACTGCCGGGCCATCGACGACGGCGCTTGGATCGACGACCGATCCCTTGCCCAACCAGACGCCCGGTCGCAGGGAGAAGCCTTCGATCTCCACGTCGACCTTTTTATCGAGGATGTCCTGATGCGCCTTCAGGTACGCATCGATGGTCCCGACGTCTTCCCAGTACCCGTTCACCAGGCATCCCGACAGCGGCAGCCCTGCTGCGAGGACTGCGGGGAACACCTCACCGGAAAAATCCACTGCGCGTCCAGGCGGGATGAAGTCGAAGATCTCAGGCTCGAGCACATAGATCCCGGTATTGATGGTGTCACTGAACACCTGTCCCCACGTCGGTTTCTCCAGAAATCGCTCGATGGACCCGTTCTCGTCGGCGATGACGATCCCGAACTCGAGAGGGTTCTCCACCGAGCAGAGGGCCAGGGTCGCCAGCGCGCCCTTTCGAACGTGATGCTCGACAACCGCGGAAATGTCGATGTCAGTGAGCACGTCGCCTGAGATCACCACGAAACGATCGTTCAGCTCTTCTCGAGCGTTCAGAACCGAACCGGCGGTGCCAAGCGGCGTCTCTTCGGTCGCGTAGACCATGCGTACACCGAGCTCGGACCCGTCACCGAAGTAGGTACGGATCACATTCGCCATAAACGCTACCGTGACCACGACGTCGGTCATCCCGTGCCTCCGCAGGAGATGGACAACGTGCTCCATCATCGGGCGGTTGGCCATCGGGAGCATAGGCTTCGGCTGGTTCGACGTGAGTGGGCGGAGCCGGGTGCCTTCACCGCCGGCCATGATCACGGCTTTCACTGTCTCACTCCCCTTTCTCTCGTGCCGCCCGTCTGCCGGCACGTCCCTCTCGCAATGCGGCGCGAGCTGGAGCCAAGTAGCCAGCTGCAGCCACCCAGGCGAGGACCAACCCAACGCCCCCGGTAACCCAGGCGATGTCGTGAATCGGCACTTGCCATCCGGCAGACCCGTGGCTGAGAAGGAACGCCGGATACGCGAACATAAGGCCGAACGTTCCTGCCTTTCCCACCCACAGCACGTCAATCCGCCGCGCGCCGAGTGCCGCCAGGAGCAAGACAGCGCCGCCCACCAATGCTTCCCGAGCAAGCGTGGTGATGGCGAACCACACCGGCACGGCGCCGTGGACCACGATTGCGATGACGCCGGTTCCCACCAGGAGGCGATCTGCCGTGGGATCGAGCACTTTACCGAGAGTAGACACCTGAGAGAAACGCCGGGCCACGAAGCCATCCACCCAATCGGTTGCCCCGAGGACGGCGAGAAGGATCGCTGCCGCGGTCTGCTCATGGGCACCGAAAAGGAGCCAGACGAAGAGCGGGATGCACAGGAGGCGGACGAACGTCACGGCATTGGGGAGCGTGAGAACACGGTCCAAGTCGGATGTGGATGTCAGGTCGGGAGTGCGAGCTCCCTCGATGGGGCCAGACGACCCCGAGAGCGGGTCCGACGCTGGAGCAACTTCCTCGCTTGGGACCGATGTCCCACCTCGGAGATCGGGCACGACTTGAGTCTACGGTCACCGGCTTGGCCTGGATCTACTCTCCATTGCACAGCGGGGATCTCGGTCATCAGAGATACGGGCCGTATGCCAGGCTGAAGGGATGCCCAGCTTCGATCCTTTCCGTGGCGTCCGGTACCACCTCGACAACGGCACTCTTGCCGAGGTCGTTTCTCCTCCCTATGACGTCGTGAGCGCCGCCGAGCGCGAGGTGCTCGCTCGCCGCCATCCGGCGAACTCGGTGCACATCGAGCTGCCCGAGCCTGATCTGTCCGCCGGGGTCGACCGGTACGTTGCAGCGTCGAAACTCTTGGACGACTGGATGGCGAGCGGGCTCCTCACGAGCGATCCCGTCCCATCGTTCTACCCCTATCGCATGACGATGCCCGATGGCCGATCGACGACCGGAGTCGTCGGATCGCTCGCTCTGGACGCCCGAGAGCCGTCGGGCCACTCCGGTGCCGTCCAACCCACAGAGGTCCTCCCTCACGAGGACACCATGCCAAAACCTCGGAGCGACCGGCTCAATCTGTTGCGCGCGACCAAGACGAACCTCTCTCCGATCTGGGGACTGTCGCCGGCTGTTGGCCTGGCAGCACTCCTCGGCTCTCCCAAAGATCCTTTTGCCGACATCGTCGACGACGAAGGTGTAAGGCATCAGATGTGGACCCTGACCGCGCCCGATGCCATCGAAGAGGTGCGGGACCTCATCACCGGCGCACCGTTGATCCTCGCTGACGGCCATCACCGCTACGAGACCGCCCATGCCTATCGCTCCGAGGTCCGTGCGCGCAACGGCGATCACGCAGGGGACCACGACTCCGTGATGGCGCTGGTCGTGGAACTGGCTGACAACCAGGTTCTGGTCGGCCCCATCCATCGAGTACTCGCCGGGCTCCCGCCTGGCTTCGATATCGTCGAGCACTTCCGGGTGCACTTCGATCTGGTGTACGCCGGTGCTACCTCCTCGAACACGGCTGGCGCACTGGTCGATACTCCGTCCCTGGCTCTCCTCACCCGCGAGAACGCGTGGTTGCTCTCTGCCCTCCCTCAGACGCTCTCCGCCGCCCGAAGCGACCTCGACTCAAGCCTGGTGCAGACCGTGATCGACAAGCTGCCCGACCACACCATCACCTACCCTCACGACTGGAGAGATGCCTATCGGAGCGTCACCGACGGGACGGCACAGGCTGCGATCCTGCTCCGATCGGTCAGGGTGGCCCAGATCGCCGAATGGGCAACGGCGCGGAGACGCATGCCGCCAAAATCAACGTACTTCTACCCGAAGCCGCGGACCGGCTTGGTGTTCCGCCGACTGCAGCACTGAGCACGTGGACCCCGTGCATCCTTTCGGGTCACGGCTGCACGCCTCTGTCGGAGAGCTCGCGCTCCGCTTGGAGGTCTGCATCCCGGTCGGCGAGGTGTGCCGCGGCCACGACCGCCCAGATCCCAAGGATAAGCCACGCCGTGACCGCCGGAAACATGGTCGTACGGTGCACGGAAGTGCGCAACCACAGCGACACGTTGCCGGGGCCGGTCACGTACGCCCCGGCGATCGCCGCGAGACCAACACCGGCAGCGGCCCATGCCCACAGGTCGTTTCCCAGCCCAATCCTCCTGCGCCACCGGTTCAGGAGCAACGCAGCCACAATCGCAAAGGGGACGGCCAACGCCAACAGGTCGAGGTGAGGTGCCATCGCATCCGCCGTGAGGCGAGCTCGCGTGAGCGCCGACCCCACCCTGGGTCCAGAAGTGTTCGAGTCGGGCGTGAACTTCTCGATGCGCGTGAGGAGCGGCCAGACCCCGAGCAGGACGACGACCGCCACGCCGTACACAGCCGGACGGCGCGCATCAGCCACGAGCGCACGAAACGTCCGCTCAGATCGCGGCCACCAGCGCCCGACAACTGCCCGCCCGACGACGAGGCCCAGGACCCCGATGCCAATCACGGTTCCCTCCACTTTGGTCAGTCCGCACACGACCACGAGGATGCCGGCGGTCGCGTACGAGGCTCGATCCGGCATCAGGCACAAGCCGTAACCCACGGCGCCCACGGCGGTTGCCGACCAGAGGGGGTCCGCGTAGCCATTCGTCAAGAAGGGCCCGAAGACCCCGGCGATCGCGAGGACGAACAGCCCGCCGGCAACGAGACCGACGAGCGCCACCAGTATCGACATCGTCCGGCTCCCGACACGTCCGGCGGCGCCGAGTCCCGCCACGATGACCACCCAAGCTGCGACCGCCATCGCGGCAACGTTGAGCAAGGAGACGACGACGACACCGAGGCGGTCGCCGTGGTCACCAGTGAGCTGCCAGGCAACGGCCACGGTAGAGCTGACCAACGGCGGGTAGGACGCATGGGCGAGCAGCAGGGAGCGGTTGCGTGCAGCCGCCAAGAGGAGGCCATGACCCCCGGCGAACCATCCCGCTCGCAGGATCCAGATTGCCTGAGCATCCCAGCCGACCGACGGAGTCCTCAGCGGGACGAGTGCCCAGACGACAGCCAGCCCCACGACAACGGCCGCCGCCGCTCCGATCGTCCTCGACAGCCTCTGGGACACTGCACCGGCGCTCCCGTGGCCTCCGGATCGGAGCACTGGACGTCGCCAGCGTGACCAGTACACCAATGAACCGCTCGCGACCACAACGGCGACGACCGCGAACCACCCGAGGATCGACCCGTCCACCAAGGTGACCACGATGCCGGCCAGTGCTGCGATCGCGGCACCGGCGAGAGGGGTGAGCGGTACGGACTGCCAGCGCAACCCGACCAGCGCCAGCACGGGGGGTGCCCCAGCGACAGCCAGTACTGCCATCGTGGCCGCGGCCGCCGGCAGCGTGGTCACAGCGGGGTGCTCGGCAGCTCGAACACATTGCCCGGCAGTGAAGCCCCCGAGCCCGTCCGTTTCACGGTCCAAGGCCCGCCGGGCGGGCCGAACCAGCCGACCACCACTTCGCCCAAGCAGGTACCGTCACCCGGCCGGGTCACGATCTCGAGCTCGGCCTGGGCTTCTGACGGGGAATGGACCTGATCGGCCCACGGACCGATCACTTTCTCGATCGTGACCAGTGTCGCGAGCTGCTGTTCCTTGACCCAGACGGGCTCATCGGGCTGCACCAGGCTGTGCGCCTGGGTCTCGAGGCAGTCCCAGTACGCGGCGTTGAGCTGCCAGGCCGCTACCTGCCCTTTCTGTGCAGCTGCCTGGGCTTGGCGGGCACCATGGACAGCCCCTATCGCCATGGCCACGATCGCCGTTGCTCCGAGGAGCAGGACTGCTCCGAACCTCAGTATCGAGCTGGACCTGTGCTGCCGATGCCGATGCCGATGCCGATGCGCCAGTACCGAGGAGGTCGGAGCCAAGGGTTCCGCTGCTCGACTACTCGGCAACTCGACTACTCGACGGTCCAGCTCGACCCGGAACGCAGCAGTGCGGCCAGATCACCCATACCGCGCCGCTCTTGGGCCTGTGCAATCTGCTGGGCGAGCTCGGCACCGTACTCGGGACGTTCCACCGCTCGAAACACCCCGATTGGAGTCGGCTCGAAAGGACCGCGAGCGAGCCGGGAGAGAGCGAACGCCAGCCCTGGATCGTCGCGCCGCTCGTCGTGGACGAGCAGCGCATCCTCGCCGGCTTCGGCCACGTCGACGATCTCGAGACGGCCGTCAGGCCGCTGGAGGACTCCCCGCTCCCCTTCGGCCCCAAAGCGGATCGGACGACCATGCTCCAGTGGGATGAGCATGGACGGACGGGCGTCACGAGAGGTGATCCGCTCGAACGCGCCGTCGTTGAACACGTTGCAGTTCTGGTACACCTCGACGAACGCTGCACCGTTGTGATCATGTGCCCGCCGGAACACCTCTTGCATGTGAGCCCGATCCATGTCGTGGGTCCGCGCGACGAAGGACGCTTCGGCGCCCAACGCCAAGCTCACCGGATTGAAAGGGGTATCCAGCGAACCGAACGGCGTCGACTTGGTGACTTTCGCCACCTCGGACGTCGGAGAGTACTGACCTTTCGTCAATCCATAGATCTGGTTGTTGAACATCAAGATGGTCATGCGGACGTTGCGGCGCAGCGCATGGATGAGATGGTTCCCGCCAATGGAGAGCGCATCGCCGTCACCAGTCACCACCCAGATGTCGAGGTCAGGCCGGGTCGTGGCAAGCCCGGTGGCGATCGCTGGAGCACGGCCATGTATGGAGTGCATCCCGTAGGTGGCCATGTAGTACGGGAACCGAGCGGCACAGCCGATACCCGAGACGAACACAGTGGTCTCCCGTCTCACCCCAAGGTCGGGCATGAGCATCTGCACCGCAGCCAGGATCGAATAGTCACCGCATCCCGGGCACCAGCGCACCTCTTGGTCGCTGGTCCAGTCCTTGCGCGTCGTCTCGGGCACTGCAGCAGTGGTCATCGATCCTCCAGCAGACTGAGAATGGCAGCTTCGATCTCCGCTGCACGAAAGGGCGTCCCACGAACCTGGTTCAAGGATCTTGCGTCCACCAGGTACTCGGCTCGCACCATCCGGCTGAGCTGTCCCAAGTTGACCTCAGGCACGAGCACGCGCTCGTACCGTGCCAAGATGTCACCCAAGTTCGGGGGGAAGGGGTTGAGGTTCGCAAGGTGGGCGTGCGCCACCTTCTTGCCTCTGGCGCGTACGCGGCGCACGCCTGCGGCGATCGCTCCGAACGTCGATCCCCAACCGAGGACCAGCACGGTGGCATCTGCGGTCTCGTCGTCGACCGCCAGGGCCGGGATGTCGCGGACCACGCCCGCGATCTTGGCTGCTCTGAGGCGAACCATTCGGTCGTGGTTCACGGGATCGTACGAGACGTTGCCGCTGCCGTCGGCCTTCTCCAACCCTCCGATGCGATGCTCCAGGCCGGCAACCCCTGGAGGCGCCCAGGGCCGGGCCAGCGTCTCTTCGTCGCGGACGTACGGCCAGAACTCCTCCCGGCCGTCATCGGAGACGTGAGTCGGACCGGTGGCGAAGCCAGGATCGATCGGATCGAGGAGGTCGAGGTCAGGGAGCCTCCACGGCTCAGCCCCGTTGGCCAGATACCCATCGGTCAACAAGATCACGGGCGTGCGGTACTTGACGGCGAGACGGACCGCTTCGATGGCTGCAGTGAAGCAGTGGGACGGGGTCATCGCCGCCACAATGGGCAGAGGCGCCTCGCCGTGGCGTCCGTACATGGCATGCAAGAGGTCAGCCTGCTCGGTCTTGGTCGGAAGGCCGGTCGACGGTCCGCCCCGCTGGACATCGACGATGACGAGGGGGAGCTCCAGGTTGATCGCCAGCCCAATCGTCTCGGACTTGAGGTCCAATCCGGGTCCACTGGTCGTCGTGACGCCCAGCGCACCACCGAACGCCGCTCCGAGCGCCGCTCCCACGCCAGCGATCTCGTCTTCGGCCTGGAACGTCCTCACCCCGAACTCCTTGCGGCGGGAAAGCTCGTGGAGGATGTCGGAAGCCGGGGTGATCGGATAGCTGCCCAAGAAGAGCGGCAGCCCCGAGAGCCGCGACGCCGCGATGAGCCCCCAGGCCAAAGCTTGGTTGCCCGTCACCTGGACATACTCTCCCTTTTCGAAGGGTGCGGCCCGCACCTCGTAGTGGGACTCGAACAGCTCGGTGGTCTCACCGAAGTCGAACCCCGCACGAAAGGCCCGCAGGTTGGCTTCGGCGACCTGCGGGCGGTCCGCGAACCGTTTGGCGATCCATTCGGCAGTTGGCTCGGTCGGGCGGGTGTAGAGCCAGCTCACCAGCCCTAGCGCGAAGAAATTCTTGGAACGTTCGGCATCCCGAGGTTTGACACCGGCTTCCTTGCACACCTCCTGGGTGATCGAGGTCATCGGGACCTCGTACACAGTGAATGCGGCCAACGACCCGTCACCGAGAGGGTTCTGCTCATACCCGGCCTTGGCCAAGCTTCGCTCGTCGAACGCGTCCACGTTGACCAGGACGATGGCACCCTTGGGAAGCGCTCCGATATTGGCCCGCAGTGCCGCCGGGTTCATGGCGACGAGAACGTTGGGAGCGTCCCCGGGGGTAAGGATGTCGTGGTCCGAGATGTGGACTTGGAACGCCGAGACGCCCGCGAGCGTCCCAGCCGGCGCCCTGATCTCCGCCGGGAAATCTGGGAAGGTGGCCAGGTCGTTCCCGAGCAGCGCACTCGACGTGGTGAACCGGTCCCCGGTGAGCTGCATCCCGTCGCCTGAGTCGCCGGCAAAGCGGATGACGACCCGGTCGAGCTGCGTGGATGGATGATCGCTCTTGGTTGCCACGTTCGGCCTCGTCTCGTTTCGTGCCCCGGCGCCCTCGTCCGACGGGCGCGCCACCCGAGAACGCATTGTTTCGGTCTCGTGAACGAGCATACCGCCCACAGGCGCTCCCCCGGTGCTGGCTCGGCGCTGTCTCCGGGCACCGGAGAGGGTCGGAGACGGCAAGCCGACGTCGACCCGGAACTGCGGCCGGGACCCGACGCCGGGTAGGTTCAGGGAGGGAAGGAGCGTGCCATGAGCCAATCCAAAGGGAGCACGTCGCAGCAGAGGCACACCGACGCTCAAGTCGAGCGCACGCACAGTTCCCGTCACCTCACCCGGGCGCTGGCCGTTGTGGTGACCATCCTCCTCCCTGCCGGAGTGCTGGTCGCGGCAGCCGGTTCTCCGGCCTCGGGCACGACATCTCCGGCGCCAGTGCTCACCACCACGGTGACCACCGGGCTCACTCCCGGAACCCCCATCGTGTTCACCGTCACCGGGGAGCCACCTGGTGCAACGCTTGTGGCCGTCGAGTGCACACCCCAGGCGCTCACCATCGAGGAGAATGCCTGCGACGACCGGCGCGATACCACTGTCTTCGCCAATTCGGCTGGTACGGCGCGGGGAACCTTCACGCCCACCCCGGAGATCCAGACGGCAGCCGGTCCCGTCGACTGCACCAGTGCGTGCCTGTTCTCGGTCGTCAGGATCCCGAACTCCGGCGGGATCACAATTATCGGCATCAAGTCCCTGAGCTTCGCGGCAGGGGTGACGCCCACATCCCCTCCCGGCCCCTCCACAGGCCCGCCGACACCCGGCCCGCTCTCCTCGAGCGTGACGATCCCTTCAAATGCGCCGACGATCACGCCGAGCACGCCTCTGACCACCACAGAGACTGCCGGCGTCGCCCCGACACTCGACTCAGCCAATGCGCTCACCGGGCCGAACCTTCCCCTGGCCGACGGGCCCGCACCGCAGACACCGGTGACCGGACAGGGGATCGTGGAGCTCACCCTGGCCGCACCAGGGACCTCGTGGGCTCATGTCACGGACCGTGCTGCCGTCGTGACAGTCACGGTCGCCGGCGGCACTACCCAGCAGATCGTCTGCTTCGCCGGAGGTGCTGCGTTCACCTACGCAGGGTTCGTCGGGACGCTCGCCACCGGCCCCCACTCGGTCACTGTGGCCGTCAATTCCTCGCTGTCGAACACTGGTTCGACCACGCCGTCGGTCGTCGTCGTGAACGAGCAGCTCGCTGTGGTGACTGCGTCGAACCCGTGGTTCGACGCAGTCAAATACGCGCCCGTGGTCTATGGACGGACAGACAGCGCCCATGACGACACGCCGCTTCTCACTTACGTCAGCCAATCCAGCGGCACAGGAGAACAGAATCTCTCCTACACGGGCATCTGGACCCGCGAGGCTCAGGGCACGGCCTTCGTCCCCTTCCTCGAGCTCGGGGAGTGGGGGCGCATGACCGATATCACCGAGACGACCCAACTCTCGGTCTCAGCTCAGGGCACCATCTCGGACGCGATGTACGACGGATGCGAGTGCGGCTCCACTTACCCGCAAAACGAATCGTCGCCGCACGAGGGAGAAGTTCCCTTCAGCGGTTCCTATTTCCAGACATCGCACGCCGTGGTGCGAAATGCCACGGGGAACGACTACCAGTCGGCCACAGGCACGACGCCGTTCCGGATCCAACAGGTTCCGGTGCCCGGTCCCGCTCCAGGAGCCACGCGGGCATCGGTCATGGACACACATCCTTGGACCTACCAAGTGTCGGCCCAGGAATGCGCACGGTGGTACACGAACGGCTCTACCGATCCCTTCTCGGCCCAACTTGGCGATATTCGCCAATACGCGATCGTCACCCTCGAATCCACAACCTCCACAGTGAGCGCCACGGCGGTCGCTATCCAGCTCTCCGGATCGACACAGTGGTACACGAGCGACTACGCGAGCGGGTTTCCCCTCCACGACGGTGGCCGCGGCCGCACCGCAGTCAAGCTTCCCGTCGGATGGCAGTCCCAACGCATCACCGGCCTCCGCCTTCTCGCCTACCCGAGTGGTCCCGACGCCACAGTCAAGGCACCGGTCGTGAAACTCATCGGGTTGAGCCAGACCTTCACGGTCATCCACCCGACACTCCCCGCACTCCAGGTCGTGACTGCAAGCGTCTCGACGCAAGTACCCGAGGTCGCCGGCGTGGCTCCGGCGAGCGGGCCTGGTTCTGGTGGCACCACAGTGACCATCGACGGTTCCAATTTCGGAAGCGACGTCGACGTCACATTCGGTTCAGTACCTGCCCGTACAGTCCGAGTCATCTCCCCGACTGAGATCACTGCCGTCTCCCCGCCGGGCAGCGGATCGACCACCATCACGGTCACGTCCCCAGTGGGGATGTCAGTCCCCACCGCGGCCGCAAAGTTCGCGTACCCGCCGACCGGCTACACCGAGGCCGCCTCCGACGGCGGGGTGTTCGCCTTCGGGGCGGCAAAGTTCTACGGCTCGATGGGCGGCCAGCCCTTGCACGCGCCGGTCGTGGGCATCGCCGCCACCCCGACAGGGGGCGGCTACTGGGAGGTGGCCGCCGACGGCGGGGTGTTCAGCTTCGGGGCGGCAAAGTTCTACGGCTCGATGGG